>NZ_LXSP01000004.1:0-231242 GCF_001648435.1 Eikenella sp. NML120348
TAAAACACCCACACTTATCGGTAATCTGATTGTTAAAGAGCTGCTGAACCGTAAAACCGACAACAAAACCGTGCCGTAAGGAACAGCGAAGATGCGGACTATACGCCTACCAGAATATTTTGTCAAATACCGGAAAACAAAATATCCACAAACAAAAACTAAATCACTAAGGTGAAATGAAATTTACCCGGCATAAATACAACTGACCACTGGCTACTGAAGATACTTGCACAAAAAATAGCCGGGCAACTGTCCGGCTATGAATTCTTTCCACACTAAAACCATTCAGAACAATCCACTAATTACCCCATCATCATCCACATCAATTCGCTCTGCAGCCGGCACTTTTGGCAAACCTGGCATTTTCATCATATTGCCGCACAGCACCACAACAAACCCTGCTCCAGCAGACAACGTCAGCCCACGCACAATGATGCGGAAACCTTGTGGTGCGCCCAGCAACTTAGCATTATCACTGAATGAATATTGCGTTTTTGCCATACAAACGGGCAACTTGTCCCACCCCAATTTTTCCAAATTAGCGATATCAGCCAGCGCCTCCGCACTGAAATCCACATCATCTGCACCATAAATTCTCTGGGCAACCATGCGGATTTTTTCCGGGATACTTTGCTCTACTTCATAAGAGAAGCTAAATTGTGCAGATGATTGTTCGATAACAGCAGCTACTTTACGCGCCAAATCCTCACCACCGGCACCACCTTTACTCCACACTTCGGTAAATGATATTTCCGCACCACGTTGTCGGCAGGCTTCAGCCACCAAATTCAATTCGGCCTGAGTATCAACACTGAATCGGTTGAGCGCTACCACCACCGGCAAGCCAAACACATTTTTCAGATTATCAATATGACGCAACAGATTGGGTAACCCTTTTTCCAGTGCAGCCAGATTTTCACCGGACAACTCATCTTTTGGTAAGCCACCGTTATATTTCAATGCCCGCACGGTAGCCACTACCACTGCAGCATCCGGCCGTAAACCGGACAACCGGCACTTGATGTCACAGAATTTCTCGGCACCCAAATCCGCACCAAACCCAGCTTCGGTAACAGCATAATCGGCCAGATGACAAGCCAAGCGTGTGGCGATAACTGAATTGCAACCGTGGGCAATATTAGCGAACGGACCACCATGCACAAAAGCAGGCGTACCTCCAATAGTTTGAACAAGATTTGGCTTAATCGCATCTTTTAACAGCACCGCCATTGCACCTTGTGCTTTCAAATCGCGTGCATACACTGGACTACCGTCTTTGGCATACGCCACCAACATATTACCCAACCTCTGTTTGAGGTCGGCAACATCTTGGGCTAAACAGAATACCGCCATCACTTCGGAGGCAACAGTTATATCAAAACCATCATCACGCATCACACCATCGGTAGTTTTACCCAATCCCCCGATAATATTACGCAAATGGCGATCATTCATATCAACTGCACGCCGCCACAGAATCCGTTTTGGATCAATATTGAGCGCATTACCATGGTAGATATGATTGTCGATAAGAGCAGCCAAAAGGTTGTTTGCGGCACCAATAGCGTGAAAATCGCCAGTAAAGTGCAGGTTAATATCTTCCATTGGCAGCACTTGGGCATAGCCGCCACCAGCCGCACCGCCTTTGATACCAAACACAGGGCCGAGTGAAGGCTCACGCAGGGCAATGACAGCATTTTTACCGATGCGATTGAGCGCGTCGGCCAAGCCAATGGTTACTGTAGTTTTGCCTTCCCCGGCCGGTGTGGGGCTGATGGCAGTCACCAAAATTAGCTTACCTTGCTTTTCAGGTAGCCTGAATGCATCCACAGGATGGATTTTGGCTTTATATTTACCATAATGCTCCAACTGCTCCGGTTTCAAGCCGAGCTTGGCGGCGATTTCGTCAATATGCCGGATGGAGGCAGCTTGAGCAATTTGAACGTCGGACAATTGGGGCATAACGGTCTCCAAATAAAGAGTTGGAAAAGAAGAGCGTAGCTCTAGGTATTGTACTCTAAATTAGTTGATAAGAAGCGAATATTCATCATTATAGATACAACATATCATGTAATCACTAAAAAATATTGATGCAAAATGGCAAAGTGAAAGTTGAGATACAAACAAAAGGGCGGGTACGCCCCCGCCCTTCATCACTTCCTTTTTATACTCACTCAAACTTAACCCGTTATTTTCAAAGCCGGGAATAAGCCTCGCAAACCAGCCAATACAATCTCCACCGCAATTGCTGCCAGCAGCAGGCCAGACACGCGGTTGATGATCTTGATGCCAACACTGCCAAGTATTTTGCTCAGTCTGGCCGAACAGGCCAAAATCAAATAACAGGTTACCCCCACCATAAAACAGGCGGCCAGAAGTTGTAGTGCACCCACCCACGTTTCCACATGACTGCTATAAATGATAATGATAGAAAATCCGCCCGGACCAACGATAATCGGCGTAGCCATCGGCACCACGGCAAAGGTAAATTGTTTCTCCGGCGGCAGGCTTAAATGCTCCTTATTTAAATTAGGTTTCACCGGATTATCCTCGCCTCCCATCATGTTCATGGCAATCACAAATACTAAAATGCCACCAGCAATTTGGAAGGCCGGAATGCCGATGCCTAGAGCTTTCAACAACGGCGTACCAATTACCCCGGCCACCACCATACAGACAAAGGCGCTAATCGCTACCAGGCGCGCGGTTTTACGCTGCTCCTTCAAAGTAAAATCCACCGTTTTATCAACAAAATATCCAAGTGCAATCAATGGATTATTTAGAGCAATCAGGCCAGTGAACAAATACAGGATATGAGTAATCATCATTTCTCTCAAAACATCAAATCAGTCAGATAACAGCGCCACGGCTTCATCTACGCTCGGCATGGCTGCGAAGCGCCCACGCATAATATCGAAATTATGATGCTCATACAGCTCTTTAGCCGACCAGCGGCCATTATCCAGTGTACTGTTGGCACCTTCTGGCAAAATCACTTCAAAGCCCAAATCGCTGGCAGCCCGCACAGTAGTTTCCACACAGTATTCAGTCATCATACCAACCACCACTAAGCGCTCAACTCCGTTGCCACGCAGGTAATCCAGCAAATCCGTACCGCGAAAAGCGCTGCTATACCATTTATCCACTACTTTCTCACCGGCCTGCGGCGCAACAGCGGCAGCAATCTGCCAACCGGGCGAGTTTGGCGCAAAGGGCGAATCCGCCTCGTTATGCCGCACATAGATGACTTCGCGCCCATGCGTACGGGCAGCAAGCAACATTCGGCTGATGGCATCCAACATTTCCACCCCGCGATAAGCTCCCATATCCAGCAATGCCTGCTGGGTGTCTATAACCAACAAAACCATTTTCTTCATTATGCTCTTTCCGTGGCTAATACTACCTGAAAATACTCGCCGCAATAAAGCTTAAAATACCCATTTCTGATCTGAGTAACCAAAAAGAATACCCCTCAGCATTGGCCGGAGAACTGCCACTATTCTATACAGGCAATGCAACCTTTGCCATTACCAGACACCACACTATGTCAAATGTATTGCAGATTCAACACATATATCATATTTCTGCCAGCAAACATACAATCCGCAACAAAGGCTACCTGAAATTTCAGGTAGCCTCCACCGCCCTACATCTTGCTCTGCTGATTACTGATGCCCATCAACATAGCAACAATGATCATGATAGAAAGCGTGGCCGTGCCACCGTAACTCACCAATGGCAGCGGCACACCCACTACCGGCAGGATACCGCTCACCATGCCCATATTCACAAACACATAACAAAACAGCGTCATAGTGAGTGCACCGGCCAAGGTGCGGCTATAGAGCGTAGGGGCTTTGGCAGCAATATAGAGACCACGCCCCAACATGATGGCATACACCGATAGCAGCAGGAGATTGCCAATAAGACCGAACTCTTCACCATACACAGCGAAGATGAAATCCGTGGTGGACTCCGGGATATAGTCAAGATGCGTCTGTGTGCCATTGAGCCAGCCCTTACCCCACACGCCGCCGGAGCCGATAGCAGTCATTGACTGCAAAATATGGTAGCCCGCGCCGAGTGGGTCTTTAGTCGGATCGAGCAGGGTCAGCACGCGGGTGCGCTGGTAATCATGCATACCGTATTGCCACAACAGAGGCAGCGAAGCAAAAAAACCGACCACAGCCACCGCAATCACCCGCCATGGCAGCCCCGCAAAAAATATCACAAACAGCCCGGACGCCATAATCAACACAGCCGTACCCAAATCAGGCTGCTTCAAAATCAAGAAGCCCGGCACAACTATCAACACCAATGCAGCCAAATAATGCTGCCAGCCCAGCTCCGTTTCGTGTTTCTGCAGATACCACGCCACCGTCATTGGCAGCGCAATTTTCATCAACTCTGAGGGTTGCAAACGGATGATGCCCAAATTCAGCCATCGTTGCGAACCATTCACAATCACACCGAAAAAGTGCACCCCCACCAACATCAGCAGGCTCACCCCATACAGCACGATGGCAAAGTTGCTCAGCACCTGCGGCTGAGTACGGGCAATGCACCACAGCAGTACAAAGCCCACTATCGTGTGCAGGGTTTTGTTTTCCAGCTGGCCGATGTTCTGGCCGTCGGCCGAATACAGCAAAAATAGGCTCATCACATAGATGGCCAGCATGCTGTAAAACAGCCACATATCCATCGGATCCCAAATTTTCCGCCAGTAGCGGCGGATAGCGTGTTTAGACGGGTGCTGCATATTATCGGACCTCGGATGCGGCAGCCGGCAAGCTGCCTGAAACCGCCCGATAGGCAGACAGGGTGCGCACCGCTTGGACGTTAATCAGCGGATACTCTACCTGCCTCATCGCACTATCTCTCGGTACAGCAAGCTTGGGCAGCGGCAGGTTTTTACCGTTTTCGCCCTGTAGTTGCATCAGGTAAAAATCGGCCAACTGGCGCGCCACCGGCGCGGCATTCGCACCCCAGCCACCGTTTTCTAGCAGCACAGCGATGGCGATTTTTGGATTCTGTGCCGGCGCAAAGGCAATAAACCAGGCATGGTCACGGTGGCGTTCGGCCAGCGCGGCCGCGTTATACGATGCGCCCTGCCGAATCTGCACCACCTGCGCTGTGCCGGTTTTGCCTCCCATGCTGTATTTCAGCCCCACGCCCATGCGCCAAGCCGTGCCGCCCGGGCGCAACACGCGCTCCATGCTTTGCTTCACAAAAGCGAAATATTCCGGCTTGAACGGTAGGGTGGCACTGGACTGGGTACCGACTAAAATGCGAGTTTGCTTTTGGTGGTCGGTGAGCTCGCGTACCAAGTGCGGGCGATACCTCACGCCGTTGTTGGCCAGTATGGCAGTGGCGTGCGCCATCTGTAGCGGCGTGTAAGCGTTATAGCCCTGCCCGATGCTGATAGTAACCATATCAGCGGCGCGCCACTGGCGGGCAGATTCATTGCGCGAATTGGCAAAACGGCGCGCCTTCCATTCGGGGCTAGGCAATATTCCTTTGTATTCATTAGGCAAATCAATGCCGGTTGGCTGGCCAAAGCCGAAGTGCGCCAAATAGGGATAAGCTTTTTCTATGCCCATTTCGTAGCCTAAGCGGTAGAAAAAGGTGTCGGATGATACTTGGATGGCCTTACCCAGATTGGCCGAACCGTGCCCGCTGCGCACCGAATCACGGAACTGGTGGCGGCTGCCGGGAATGCTCCATGCGCCGGGCGCAGGCAGCACAGTATTGGGCGTAATCTGCCCGCTTTGCAACGCAGCCATGCCCATAAACGGCTTAAAGGTGGAGCCGGGCGGATACAGACCTTGGGTAACGCGGTTGATGAGCGGACGTTGCCAATCGTCGTTCAGGCTTTTCCACGTATCGCTGTCGATGCCGTCAATGAACAGGTTGGCATCGTAAGTCGGCTTCGATACCAAAACCAGCACACCGCCTGTTTGCGGATCAATAGCCACCACTGCGCCGCGCCGGTTGCCCAACAGTTCACTAGCTTTCTGCTGCATGCGGATGTCGAGCGACAGGCGCAGGGTCTGCCCGCTCGCGGCTGGTGCAGTTTTCAAGGTACGCACTATATTGCCCTGCGCATCTTTTTCCACTTCCTGATAACCGGGCACGCCATGCAGCTGCTGCTCGTAATAGTTCTCCAAACCCATTTTGCCGATGTGGGTGGTGCCGCGATAAAGCTCGTAGCGGTCTTCGCTTTCCAACTGGTCACGGTCTTTGTCGCTGATGCGGCCGATGTAGCCGATGATGTGAGTAGTGAGCCCACCGTAGGGATATTCGCGAAAAGTGCGTGCATTCACTTCCACACCTTTGAAGCGGAACAGCACCGCTGCCAACCGAGCGGCTTCTTCGGTGCTCAGTTTCAATTTCAGAGGGATGCGTTCGTAGGAGCGGGATTCGGCACGGAAACGCTGGAAGCGCTTCACATCGGCCTCGCTGATTTCCACATACGGGCGCAAAACCGGTATCAAATCCTCAACTTTCATCTCCAATTCGTTGGGGATGACTTCCAGTGAATAGGCTGGATAATTGTGAGCCAGTACCACGCCGTTCACATCGGTGATTTCACCGCGAATCGGCGGGGTAGGGATAAGGGAGATACGGTTGGCAACGGCCTTGTCCACAAATTCATCGTACCTGGCCACCTGAAGTCGCACAAACTGCCATACCAGCACGCTGAAGAATATTAAAATTATAGCAAATGCCACCATCAAGCGCAGCAGATAATCCTTCTGCCGGCTGCGGGACGGCGCTTTAGCGGGCGTGTAATGGCGGCGCGACTTCATTTACGGGAACGGCGGTAGTGGTCGATGGCGAGCATCATGTTGTTCAACTGCGGCCACAACAGGCCGGTGAGGAGCGAAGGCAGCCACAACCGCCACAAAGGAAACGGCTGCTGCTGAAATAGGCTGACCAGGAAAACCACCAGCTGGCTAACCAACACTGCACCCGCCACTGCTACGGCCTGCCAGCCGAAGGAATTGAGCACAACCTGCCGCCGGTTGCGTTCAATCAAAAATGCGGCCACACTATAAGCCAAGCCGTGCTGCCCCAGTAGTGAATTGGTGCCGATATCCACTAGCAAGCCAAGGCAGAACGCCACACCGATGCCGATAAGCCGTGGCCGGTGCAGCAGCCAATAAGCCAGCATTATCAATGTGAAATCAGGCAAAGGAAACACCCAGGGCGGGGGCACTGGGACGAAATCGAAGAGCAACGCCAGCAAAAAGCTGAATGCCACCCAGCATTTGGGTGTGGATTTTTTAAGCGGGGAGATCGGAGACATGCTTATTCCTGCGTATCTTGTTCGGTTAGCGGCTCGGAAGCGGCTTCAGGTAGCCTTGCAAACACTTGCGGCTTCTGCGGAATCACCAACACATAGCTGCTGCTGCTCAGACTGGCTGACGGCGTCAGCACAGTACGGTAATACGGCGTACCGGAATTTCGGTCAGCATGTGCCACTTTGGCAATCGGAATGCCGGCTGGGTAGATACTGTCAATGCCAGAAGTAACCAGCAAATCGCCCTCTTTCAATTCGGCCGACACTGGAAAATAACGCAAATCCAGCGTTTCACCGCGCCCGTACACCAGTGTGCGTACGCCGGTTTCAGCCACCATCGCCGGAATCACCGACTGGCGGTTGTTAATCAGCGCCACTTCCGCTGTGGCCGGCTGTACAGCGGTTACCTGGCCAATTAAGCCTTTTTCGTCACTCACCGGATCACCTACCTGAATCCCGCTGTTACTGCCTTTAGTAATCAACAGACGATCGGCTCGCGGGATACGGCCATTAGATACGATTTCCGCCAGCACTGCCTTGGGCGCAAGCAGCGGCTGCAAACGGTTCAGTGTTTTCAGCTCACTCAATTCGCGCACCGTCGGCGCTTGCAGCTGCAACTGCATATTCAGACGGGCATTTTCTTCTTTCAGGCGTGTGTTTTCGGCGAGTAGTTGCTGTTTGTCGCGCATAAATGCCATGCCGCCACTCACCCATTCTGCCGGCTGGCGTGCCACCCACTGCAAGGGATAAAGCCCAGTCGCTACATAAGATTTAGCCTGCCGCAATGCCGCATAACGGTTGTCCAGTACCATCAATGCCATTGAGACAATCCCCAGCAACACCAGCTTGCTGGTAGAACTGATAATCGGGCTGACAAAATTGATTTCTTGCGACATAAGGGAGAATAACAGGCAGGTTACCTGGAAACTGAAGACACCGTGCAGGCAGGTCTGACACAAAACAAACTTAAGTGGCATCCCGCGCCGATTCTGCAGCACATGGGATGCTACCAGGATAAATCAAGGATTGGGCACAAACACAGAGTTCATCTTGCCGATTAAATCCAGCGCCTTGCCGGAGCCACGCACCACACAGGTAAGCGGGTCCTCGGCAATGCTCACCGGCAAGCCAGTTTCCTCGGCCAGCAAACGATCCAAACCGTTGAGCAGTGCACCGCCACCGGTGAGCACTAGGCCACGGTCAGCAATATCTGCGCCCAATTCCGGCGGAGTCTGCTCCAATGCGTTTTTCACAGCCTGCACGATTTGGTTTAACGGCTCAGCCAAGGCTTCCAGCACCTCATTGGAACTGATAGTGAAAGCACGTGGGATACCTTCGGCCAGATTGCGTCCTTTGGCTTCGATTTCGCGCACGGCATTGCCCGGGAAGGCCGTGCCAATGGTTTTTTTGATTTCTTCAGCGGTGGCTTCACCAATCAGCATGCCGTAATTGCGGCGTACATAATTGATAATGGCTTCATCAAACGCATCACCTGCCACACGCACAGAATGGGAATACACCACACCAGACAAAGAGATGATGCCAACTTCGGTCGTACCACCACCGATGTCCACTACCATGGAGCCAGTCGGTTCTTCAATCGGCAAACCTGCACCGATGGCTGCTGCCATCGGCTCTTCAATCAGATTTACAGAGGCCGCACCAGCCTGTTGCGCCGAATCGTGAATCGCCTTGCGTTCCACCTGGGTTGAGCCGCAGGGCACGCAAATCACGATGCGCGGAGCGGCAGCAAAGCGACTGTTGTTCACCTTGCGGATAAAGTGCTTGAGCATTTTCTCGGTAACATTAAAGTCGGCAATCACCCCATCCTTCATCGGGCGCACCGCCTGAATGCCGCCTGGCGTACGCCCCAGCATACGCTTGGCTTCCGCACCCACCGCCACCGTGGCGTTCTTATTGTTGCTCATGTCGTTGGGGAGAGCCACCACCGAAGGCTCGTCCAAAACAATACCGCGGCCTTTGATGTAAATCAGGGTGTTGGCCGTACCTAAATCGATGGCCAAATCATTAGAGAAATATCTGGTGAGAAAGCGGAACATGCCTTAAATCCTAGCGTTTAAATACTGATGAATATTTTTTAAAGAAACCTAACCTGCGGAGAAACCGGTGCTGCTTCGGGCAGCCCTAATTCTTGTGCCGTGCCGAGAAGCAGGCTTTTAGGCTATAATTTAAGCTTTGCAAGCTAGTCTCAATTGAAATATGCAATCATACCTGAGATTGAGCTGTTTGCTAAACATAATTTAAGGAATTTTTATGTCGCTTACACTTTCCGACGTTGAAAAAATCGCCCGCCTCTCGCGTTTGAGCCTGACCGAAGCTGAGAAAGCCACCACTCTCGACGAGCTAAATGGTATCTTCGCCATGGTAGAGCAAATGCAGAGCGTGAACACTGACGGCATCGAACCGATGACCCACCCGCACGAACTCGCCCTGCGCCTGCGTGCCGACCAAATCACCGAAGCCGACCACACTGCCGAATACCAAGCCGTTGCCCCCGAAGTGCGCAACCGCCTGTATATCGTGCCGCAAGTAATTGAGGAATAAATTTTCAGGTAGTTTTTTCTCAGGCTGAGTCCTTTACAAAACTACCACCAGCAGCATATTTGGAACGTTGTGCCAGATCGCTCACCCACCTAATGGCATGTCTGCGCTCGCTGTGTTGCGACAGCCAAACAAATTCTTTTCCTTTACAAAGCAACGAGTCACAGACAGTACAACGTTAGTACGACAAGGTGAACTAACGCCACAGTGAGATAAAGAAGGTGCTTAGTGAAATGCCCTAAACTGCATTCTTAATTCGGCAACTCTAGCAAAGGCCTCAAGCTACCTGAAGCACCCCCCCCACGGAGCAAACATCATGAGAAAACTCTTCCTCACCGCCCTCTTGGGCATTCTCGCCGCCACTGCCCACGCCGGAGCCAGCCCGGCCGAACGTGAAGCCAACCCTAAAGCTGCCGCCATAGCGCAAACCAAGCTCGGCGAAGACGTGCTCCTCTACAGCTACCAAAGCGACGGCGACGGCGCCTACACTGCCTATCTTTATCCCGACACCATCCAAGCCCTCGGCGGCGGCTGGTATTCCGTCGTATCCCGCCACCGCTCGCAACGCACTGGCGCTGAGCCCTATATGCTGGTATCCGACTGGGTATTCTGCGGCAGCGGCAAACACCAATCCGTGATGAGCGCACTGGCCCTGTTTAACTCCAACGGCAGCCTAAACGGCTTAAAAGATACCCACCCCTATGCCAAGCCTGCCGAACTGAGCGAAGAAACTATCAATGAACTCAACGCCGTGGGCGGCGAAGACCAGCACACCGCCAAAATGATACAAGCCGTGTGCGGCCACATTAGCGCAGCCAAATAAACCTGCCCGCAAAATTTTCAGGTAGCCTCAAAACAGCAAAGGCTACCTGAAAACTAAAGGAACCCCATGTCCACCGAGCAACAACACCTGCACACCGCCGCCGTTAGCCACATCCGCCAATGTTTCAACCGTATCAAGCAGCAGGTTGAACAGGCAGGCAAGGAAGTTGCCGCGTATTATTTCTATTTGGTGGACGACTTTTTTGCCGCAGGCAACGCCGCGATTACCTATCAGGATTTAGCAGCCTTTGTTGCCAAGCACAGGAAAAAATACAAAAACTGCACCATCCTGCAGGCGATTTGGGATGGCAGATGTACACTTTATGAAGGCCAAACCGAAATCCAGAATGCTTCAGATAACTGGCTGGAAAACCAAAGCGAGCTCTACCAAGTTGCATACCGCAGCATAGAAAATCTAGATGATGACGATACCTATCAGCAAAAACGTGCCGAATACGAAACTGCCCTAATAGCCGCACTACAACAATGCGACCAAGAAGGCCTGTTCGGCAACCGTGCTGAAAACGGCATATTGCTGTTTGCATTTTATATTGATGATTATGATGAAAATGACGAACAATCGCTGCTTTACCGTTCCGCCACGCAGCTCAACCAACTGGATACTTACCAAAAATTGATAGGCTGATATTTTTAGACAGCCTCAAAAAGCAGCCTGCACTATTAACCCTTTAAAATTTCACTTATTTTCAACCGAAAGACCCTCATGACCCAATACACCCTCAAACAAGCCAGCCAATTGCTACAATCCAAACAAATCTCCGCCGTCGAACTGGCAACCGAATATCTTGCCGCTATTACCGCGCAGAACCCGGCAATCAACGGCTACATCACCCTCGACCAAGACAAAACCCTCGCCGAAGCCCGTGCCGCCGATGCGCGTATCGCGCAGGGTAACGCCACCGCGCTCACTGGCGTACCCATCGCCTACAAAGATATTTTCTGCCAAACAGGCTGGCGCAGTGCGTGCAGCTCCAAAATGTTGGACAACTTTGTCTCCCCCTACACTGCCACCGTCGTACAAAACCTGCTTGATGAAGGTATGGTAACGCTCGGCCGTACCAATATGGACGAGTTTGCCATGGGCTCGACCAATGAAACCTCGTTCTACGGCGCGACCAAAAATCCGTGGAATCCCGAACACGTTCCAGGCGGTTCGTCCGGTGGTTCCGCAGCCGTTGTTGCAGCGCGTCTTGCCCCTGTTGCGCTCGGTTCAGATACCGGCGGATCCATCCGCCAGCCTGCTTCACACTGCGGCATCACCGGCATCAAACCTACTTACGGCACAGTTTCCCGCTTTGGCATGGTTGCCTACGCATCCAGTTTCGACCAAGCCGGTCCGATGGCGCAAACCGCCGAAGACTGCGCGATTTTGCTCAATGTGATGGCAAGCTTTGATGAGCGCGATTCCACCAGCTTGGAACGCAGCAAAGAAGACTACACCCGCGATTTGGACAAACCGCTCAAAGGCATGAAAATCGGCCTGCCTAAAGAATATTTCGGCGAAGGCGAGGATGCCGATGTGCAGGCTGCTTTGCAAAGCGTCATCGACCTCTTAAAAGCGCAAGGCGCGGAAACCATTGAAGTTTCCCTGCCGCAAACCGCCCTGTCCATCCCCGCTTACTACGTCCTCGCTTCCGCCGAAGCCAGCACCAACCTTTCCCGCTACGACGGCGTACGCTACGGCCATCGTGCTGCAAAATTCAACGACCTTGAAGAAATGTACAGCAACACCCGCGCCGAAGGCTTCGGCAGCGAAGTCAAACGCCGCATCATGATTGGTACTTATGTGTTGTCGCACGGCTACTACGACGCCTATTACCTGAAAGCCCAAAAACTGCGCCGCCTCGTTGCCAACGATTTTCAGACGGCCTTCGCACAATGCGACTTCATCCTCGCCCCAACTGCGCCCACCGCCGCCCCGAAACTCGGCAGCGACATCCACGATCCTGTGCAGATGTACCTTTCCGACATCTACACCATCGCCGTAAATCTGGCGGGCTTGCCTGCCCTGACCCTGCCCGCAGGTTTCAGCAGCAGCGGACTGCCCATCGGCGTGCAATTTATCGGCAATCATTTCTCTGAAGCCAAAATCCTTGGCGCAGCGCATCAAGTACAACTGGCGAGCGATTGGCATACGAAAGTGCCGGTGTGAAGTTTTCAGGTAGCCTCTGTTTTGAAGCTACCTGAAAAATAGGGAACATATTATGCAAACTAAATCCTTTCTAAAATGGGCGGGCGGCAAATCCAAGCTCGTTCCCTTTATAGAACATAGCCTGCCCAAACGCCCGCGCAAACGCCTGATTGAGCCGTTTGCAGGTTCAGCCGCATTGTCGCTTGCTTTGGAGTTTGACAGCTACCTGCTCAATGACAGCAATCACGACCTCATCGGACTGTTTCAAACATTGAAGCAGGAAAAGCAGCAGTTTATCGATTATGCCCGCTCCTTTTTCCTTCCCGAAAATAATCGGGAAGCCCACTTCTACGAACTGCGCGCCCAATTCAATCTTAGCACGGACAGGCACGAGCGCTCGGCATTGTTTGTCTACTTAAACCGCCATGCCTTCAACGGCTTGTGCCGCTACAACAGTAAAGGCGAATTCAACGTACCATTCGGCCACGATAAATCTCCTTACTTCCCCGAAAAGGAAATGCAGGGATTTATCGCCAAATCAGAGAGGATAGAATTGCTGTGTGGCGATTTTCAGGTAGCCTTTAAAAGACCTGGAAGGCCGTCTGAAAATAGGACACTGCAGTGAACCTCTATTTAGACCAATCATTGATGCGGCAATACAAAAGTGCAAGCCAGCAAGTAAGGGTGATGACCGAAAGCTGGTTGGGGCAGAATGCTTATTGTCCGAATTGTGGTCGGCAACCGATTACACAATTTGAAAATAACCGCCCAGTTGCCGATTTTTACTGTCAGGATTGTGCAGAACAGTTCGAACTAAAAAGTAAAAGCGGTCAGTCGGCAGGCCGAAGCGTGGCAGACGGTGCGTATCAAACCATGATTGAGCGCATACAATCCGAGCAAAACCCGAATTTCTTCTGTCTGTCATATCGGAAAGTGGATTACGCCGTACGACAACTGGTGCTGATACCCAAACATTTTGTTACCCCCGCGATGATTGTGCCGCGCAAACAAGGTATTCCGAACCACCCCCAATTACATCATGTGTTCGATGAATATCGGCAGCCTGCCGGAAAGTGGAAAAATTCTGCTGATAAACCAAGGGCAGGCCATGCCACCCGAAACCGTGTTCAAACAATGGCGGCAATACCTGTTCTTAAGGCAGCAAAAAACGGAGAAAAAAGGCTGGTTGCTGGCCATAATGAAATGCGCTGACAGGCTACCTGAAAAATTTTCTTTGAAGCAAATGTATGAGTTTGAAACTGAATTGGCCGCCCAGTTTCCCGAAAACAAACATATCAAAGATAAAATCTACCAACAGTTGCAGATATTGCGCGACCAATGGAAGATTGAGTTTCTCGGTAACAGGCATTATCGGAAACTACCAATTGAATAGAACATCCAATGCATAAAGCAAAGAATATCCAAGGCATCCATACCCAAGCATTGCTTGAATTATTGAATAATCCAGTATTGGCTATCTGCGAGGCCTCCATCCGTAAAGGTCATGCACGAGCAACACACTTTCTGATGCGGCAAGGAGATACCGTTATAGATGAAGGCATTGATGGTGAAGAAACAAAATGGGAAGCTGCAGATTTTCTAAACCACTACCAGCAAACTTGGTGGACGGTGGAGCAAAAAATATATAAGTAGTAGAAAGCTCGATATTCGAATCTAACAACTCTATTTCAGCTATACCAAATATCAGATGTAAAAACCCAATCCACCGTTTTTCAGGTAGCCTCTAAGGCCGTCTGAAAACCTATTCAACCACCTAACACTGCCTGCAAGGCTACCTGAAACCATGACCACCACCGACTTCATCCAAATCATTGGCACCGCCGCCTTCGCCGTGTCTGGCTACCTCGTCGGCTACAGCAAGCGGCTCGACGTGCTCGGCGTGATCATCACCGCCTTGCTCACCGCTGTGGGCGGCGGCATGATGCGCGATGCGCTGGTAGGGCATGTGCCGCAGGTATTCCGACACACCGACGCGCTCATTGTGGTATTCGCCACCCTCGTTATCGCCTGGCTGCTGCACGTGCAACGCTACCGCCGCACCCACCTTGCCGCCGCCTTCCTGATTGCAGACGCCATCGGCCTGGCCGCCTTCAGCATCACCGGTGCACAAATCGGCATCAGCCTGCAATTAAACCTGTTCGGCGTGATCGTGCTCGCCTTCGTCACCGCCGTGGGCGGCGGCATTGCCCGCGATATTTTGGTGAACGACGTGCCCATCGTATTGCGTGCCGACCTCTACGGCAGCGTTGCCATCTTCATCGGCGGGCTAATGTATTTCCTCGCGCGGATCGGCTGGATAAACGCCTTTACCCTGCATCTGCTGTTTGCCGCCGGCCTGTTTCTGCGGTTGGCCGCCTACCGCTTCCACTGGCAGCTTCCCGGCTTTCAGCCGCGCAGAAAATAGCGGTAAAAGGCCGTCTGAAAGATAGAATATAGGTTTTCAGGTAGCCTCTGCCCACCCGGAAACCCTTACAAACCGATTAACCCTTCTTCAACAGAAAGACCCCTTATGACCTGGGAAACCGTAATCGGACTGGAAATCCACGTCCAACTCAACACTCAATCCAAAATCTTTAGCGGCGCATCGACTACGTTCGGTGCGGAACCTAATGCGCACGCCAGCATGGTGGAATGCGCACTGCCGGGCGTACTGCCTGTAATGAACCGCGAAGTCGTTGAAAAAGCCATCAAATTAGGTTTGGCTTTGGATGCGAAAATCAATCAGAAAAACGTGTTCGACCGCAAGAACTACTTCTATCCCGACTTACCCAAAGGCTATCAAATCAGCCAGTTGGATTTGCCGATTGTTGAACACGGCAAATTGGAAATCGTGGTCGGCGACGATGTGAAAACCATTAACGTAACCCGCGCGCACATGGAAGAAGATGCGGGCAAATCCGTGCATGAAGGCTTGAACGGCGCGACCGGCATTGACCTGAACCGCGCCGGCACGCCGCTATTGGAAGTGGTATCCGAACCTGAAATGCGCTCCGCTGCCGAAGCCGTTGCCTACGCCAAAGCCTTGCACAGCTTGGTAACCTGGCTGGACATCTGCGACGGCAATATGGCGGAAGGCTCGTTCCGCGTCGATGCCAACGTATCGGTGCGTCCGAAAGGTCAAGCGGAATTCGGCACGCGCCGCGAGATTAAAAACCTCAATTCCTTCCGCTTCTTGGAGCAGGCGATTAATTACGAAGTGGAAGCGCAAATCGAGATTTTGGAAGACGGCGGCAAAGTACAGCAGGCAACCATGCTGTTTGACCCTGAAAAAGGCGAAACCCGCGTGATGCGTTTGAAAGAAGACGCGCACGACTACCGCTACTTCCCCGACCCAGATTTGCTGCCCGTCATCATTTCAGACGACCGGTTGCAAAAAGCCAAAGCAGAAATGCCCGAGCTGCCGAAAGAAATGGCGGCGCGTTTCGTAGCGGATTATGGCGTGAGCGACTACGACGCGCGCCTACTCACCGCCAGCCGTGTGCAGGCTGCCTATTTTGAAGAAGCCGCCAAAGCCAGCGGACAAGGCAAGCTGACTGCCAACTGGGTGAACGGCGAGCTCGCCGCTACGCTGAACAAAGAAGGCATGGAACTTGCCGACAGCCCGATTACCGCCCCACGCCTCGCCGCACTGGTGGGCAAGATCGCCGACGGCACATTAAGCAGCAAGTTAGCGAAAAAAGCCTTTGAAGCCATGTGGGCAGAACCTGAAGCCACCATCGCCGAAATCATTGAAAAACACGGCTTGCAGCAGATGACCGATACCGGCGCGATTGAAGCCATGGTGGATGAAGTACTGGCCAACAACGCCAAAGCCGTGGAGCAGTTCAAATCCGGTAACGAAAAAGCCCTGAATGCGATTGTGGGACAAGTGATGAAGGCTAGTAAAGGCAAAGCGAATCCTGCGCAGGTGCAGGAGTTGATTAAAGCAAAGTTGGCTTAAAGCAAGGATAAGGCTACCTGAAAACGATAAAAGGTTTTTCAGGTAGCCTTAATAATGCCGCTTGAGTATCTGTCTAAACTGCAAACTAAGGTGCAGGCTGCTTTGGCCTGCTAAAAAGCAAGCTGCACCGTTTGCCCAATCAACCCGCGCTTCTGCAGGAATAAGCAAGGGTTTCATCTTGGGAGATTGTTATGAAAATTGCCAAAATCATGGTCTTGTGGCTGGCTTTGGCCGGCAGCGCATTCGCAGCCGGTTTGGACGCATCCGATGCCGGCGAATATGTGCTGCTGGATAAAGACCAACGCCCCACACAAATGCAGATGCGCTATTACCAGCGCGGCGCGCAATGGATGATGGACGGGAAAAATGGCAACAGCCCATGGTCGCCGGTGTGCCAAGGCACGGGCGAATGCCGCCTGCAAACTTCTTCCACACAGAAAATTCACGAATGGAAAACCTTGCTGCCATCTGAGCTCCGAGCGATGCCGATGGCGTGTATCCACAATCAGGCCTTTGCGTTTTGCCGCATGAGCAAGCCCGATAATCCGAATATGCGCCTGTATTGGTGGTTTGCTTGGCAAAACGGGCGAACCTATGCGTTGGGCTTAAACCGCCTGCGCTGATGCGGGCGCAAATAAAGTTTGCCGCCCGTATATGTATGCCCAACAGCATAAATGCCGGGCAAAACGGATTGGTGCTGCCTATTCTGCGCAAACTTTGCAGATGCAGCCTTAAACCATCCTGAAAGGCTACCTGAAAATGCCCAGCCGTTTTCAGGTAGCCTCCTCTTCTGGAAACAAGATGACCAACCTATCAATAGATGCAGCATTGGGCGCCGCTGCCATCGCTGCGCACCAATTTTCTTTCAAGAATAAAGCGTATCTGCTGCCACCCCAGCGTTGCGGCTGCTTCTACTGCCTCGCTATCTTCCGCTCCACCGAGCTGGAGGAAGGCGACTTTGTGCCGGAAGACGACGGGCAATACACGGCATGCTGCCCTTATTGCGGCATCGACAGCGTCATCGGTGAAAATTGCGGATACGCAATCACCCCGGAATTATTGGCAGCCATGCAGGACTATTGGTTTTAAAGGATGAGCATGCTGCAGAATTTTCAGGTAGCCTGTTTAGCTCTTAATATCATAGTGAATTAAGATAAGGATGCTGCTGCGCTAGTTCACCTTGTCCCATTCTGATTTTAATCCACCATACATACACAGCCACCTTATGAACCCAGAAGTCCGCTTGAAAAACGGCAAGGTATATCGGCTTGCCCCTGCTTGGAAACGAATCTCGGCCGCCGCCCTAAACTTCGGCCTAGCCTATGCCCTGCTGCAAGCCTTGCTGTATTGCTTCCCCGGCAACAACGATTTCCATCTGGTGCTGCTGCCGATGCTGGCTTATATGCTACTGCAAACCATATTGATGTCGCTGAAAGGGCAGTCGTTCGGCAAATGGCTGTTCCGCATCCGTGTGCTAGACAAAAACGGCAGCAATCCCGGCTTTCTCGGCACGGTATTGGCTCGGGAAGCGGCTTTTGTGTTGCTGCTGATTTTCTTCCGTTGGCCGGCCAGCTTGGCATATCTCATTTGCCTGGCCATACTCTTGATTCTCAAATTCGAACGGCGCACCCTGCAAGACCGGTTTATGGGCTCGGTGGTGGTATCTCTATAGCAAAGGCTACCTGAAAGCCCATGCTGCCGCTTTTCAGGTAGCCTCTCCCGTCCACAATCCGCTAGAATACGCCCCTAGCCGCCGCCTCTTGCGGCGCAAGCCAAGGAAACACCATGAAAAAATATCTGATGCTGCCCCTTTTGCTGTTGCTGGCCTCCTGCGGCTTCCGCCTGGCCGGCAGCGACCCCGCGCTCAACCCGCCCCTGCCCTACCAAACCTGGGCCGTACAAGGGCGCGAATTGCAGCAAAATATCGAAACCGAACTGCTGCGCCGCCACGCCAAGCTCGACAGCGCCTTTGCCGATGCCGTGGTCAAAGTAACCGATATCCAAACCAATAAAAACATCCAAACCCTCAACCTCTCCGGCACAGTAACCGAATACCGGCTGGAGCTCAAAGTAGCCGCCCAAGCCTGGCGCGGCGAAAAAGCCCTGGGCGAGCCCATGCTCATCAGCGTATACCGCACGCTGGACTATAGCGACAGCGAAATCCTCGGTAAACAAGAAGAAGAAGCCCAACTCTGGGCCGATATGCGCGTGGATGCCGCCCGCCAGCTCGTGCGCCGCCTAGGCTACCTGAAAGCCGAATAATGGCCGCCATCAGCACCGAACGCCTGCTGCCGCAACTCAAACAGCCCCTGCAAGTGCTGTATGTGCTGCATGGCGAAGAAGCCCTGCTGCGGATAGAAGCCTTAGACGCCATCCGCGCCGCTGCCAAAGAGCAGGGCTACCTGAACCGCGAAACCCACACCCCCGACACCGCCGCCGACTGGCAAGACCTCCTCGCCTCCGCCAACAGCATCGGCCTGTTTGCCGAACTCAAACTGCTCGAAATCCACCTGCCTGGCGGCAAGCCCGGCAAAGCCGGCGGCGAAGCCCTCGAACAACTGGCCGCCAACCTCCCGCCCGACACCGTAACCGTTATCCTCCTGCCCAAACTCGAGCGTGCCCAAACCCAGGCCAAATGGTTTGCCGCCCTCAGCCGCAGCGGCACCGTGGTTGAAGCCAAAGCCGTTGATGCCCAAGCCCTGCCCGGCTGGATACGCGGCCGCCTCGCGCAGCATCAATTATCCATCGGCAACGAGGCGCTTGCCCTGTTTGCCGAACGCGTGGAAGGCAACCTCTTGGCCGCCAAGCAGGAAATCGACAAACTCGCCCTGCTCTACCCCGCAGGCCACGAATTGGGCATTGCCGAAACCGAAGCCGCCGTGGCCGACGTAGCCCGTTTCGACGTATTCCAGCTTGCCGCCGCCTGGATGAGCGGCGAACCCGCCCGCGTGGTGCGCCTGCTCGAAGGCCTCGAAGCCGACGGCGAAGAACCCGTAATGCTGCTGTGGATGCTGGCCGACGACATCCGCACCCTCATCCGCCTCACCGCCGCCCTCAAACAAGGGCAAACCGTAGCCCAAGTGCGCAACAGCCTGCGCCTGTGGGGCAGCAAACAGCAACTCGCCCCCCTGGCTGTGCGCCGCATCCCCACCCCGCGCCTCATCACCGCCCTGCAAGAATGCGCCCGCATCGACCGCATCATCAAAGGCGCAGAAACCGGCGAAGCCTGGCCCGCCATCCGGCAGCTGCTGGTGAGTTTGGCCGGATAATGGGTATCGATGCAATCCAGTATAATATATATTGCTTCCAATAGGGATTGAAACAAAGCGGTAAGTCACAACAATAAGAACGATACAGCAAGGCGAACCAAGACCGTATCGTTCCCCCCCCTAGGGCGACTATATTTTCAGGCAGCCTCCCGCACACTGTAGAGGCTACCTGAAAATACCCGCCAACAATATAGCAATCTAATCATGACTTTTTTCAAGCAAACCAAGAAGAAACCATGTTCCCTAAAGCCAAAAAAATCCTCATCAGCGGCGCCCTTTCCATCGTCCTTCTAGGCTGGCGCGGCTACGATGCTGTTAAAACCGTGAAGCTGAAAGAGTTTGTAGAACACTACAATGTGTTCATCAACAACGAAAACCGCTTCCTCACCCATCTAAATGAGCGTACCGATTTCGGCAGTGTGCCCGAAGCTGTGATGATGCCGGTGCGGCATAGTGCTGGGTTTATGGCCAATTCCGACCGAGGCGGCTGCCACTCGATTCCTGATGATGCCCTGCTTGCCGAATGCACCAGTGCCTTTAGCGAATACCACAGCGTGCTGCAAGAAGTGGAAAAACAGGGGCTGGACGAAGCGCGGCTAAAACAGGTGGTTGAACGCGGCACCCGCACACACAGCATCATCACCCAAGTGGCTGCGAAGTTTCCGAGCCGGGTTCAAGTGCAGAGCAATTGATTGCGCGCCCAGACACCATAAAGGCTACCTGAAAAGTTTTCAGGTAGCCTTTGCTATTTGCTGCATATCAATATTCGCTCAACGGCTTATTCGGGTCGTATTGCACCACTTCTTTCACAATCGCCTGCCCCACGTGCACGCCGTTGTCGGTGTGCGCCAAGGTCGGGCTGCCGTGCAGCTCCCAACCTTGTTGCAAGGCTTCGGTTACGCGGCGGCAGAACACGGAATCGTCTGTGCCGGTAAGCAAGCGGTAAACTTTCACTATCTCTCTCCTCTTAACTATAGCTGAAGCACATTTTCTCATACCAAGCAGCAAGCCGCAGACAGTACAACGCAATACGGCAAAACAAGCCAACGCAGTAGGAAGAAATACGTGTAACTATAGCAATAGCCGGCCATGAAACATTGCTGCAACCATAACCACAAACAGGCTGCCTAAAACTTCGCTACACTGCGCTTTACAGGTAACCTCCGTTTTAAAACAGGCTATCCACCGGATTGCCACTGCCATCGCCTCCAGGCTGGCGCGGCTGGGGTTGCGGCGCAGGTTTCACCGGCACCTCAATCGGTCGGATTTCTGTTTCCTGCTGCGGGGCAACCGGCTGAATCGGCACTTCTTCCTCAGCAGGGGTGGCCGGTGTAACGCGGCGCGACGCGGCGGGGCGCTCTTGTGCCGGCTCGGATGCCTGGGAAGCGACATCCATATCGGCAGCCGGTGGCAGGCTGTAGGTTTGGCCGGCCGCGGCTGATGCGCCGTTGGGCTGCCAAATTTCCACGCCCTGCTGCGGTGTGGAAGCATCACCGGCGCTTGGCCCGAAATCAGATTTTTGTATCGTGAGCCAAGCCATGGCCACCAGCGCGAACACCACGATAAAGGCCACAATAAACGCTATCCACACAATGCGGCTAAACGTGCTGCGCTGCGGCTTTTTGGAAGAAGAAGGCATTTCTTTGCCGGTCATGAACTTTCCTTACAATTCAAAGATAAGCGTGTTTAGCGCACATTGCTGGGCACGAAGGTTTCATACAGCGTAACCACTTGCTGCACGCCGGCGGTAGTGCTCACGGTATTGCTCACCAGCGCCTGCTCTTCGGGCGTGAGGATGCCCATCACATAAGTAACGCCGTTATACGTTACCACTTTCACATGGTTGGCCGACACGCCCTTGGTGCCGAGCAAAGTGGTGCGTACTTTGGAAGTAACCCACGAATCGTTGCTTACCTCGCCGAAGCCGCGTGCGCTGGTGGCTACCTGAATATAGTTGTAAATCTTCTCGGCATTGGGCTGGGCGCGAGCCACGCGCTCCACAAATGCCTTATCGGCCTCGCTGGCCACCAAGCCCATCAGCAGCACCTGGCGGTTGAAGCTCACCACGGAAAGCTTCGGCTCAAAGCCCTGCGTAGTGTTGTTGCTGCGCAGATGGGTGAGCGCCGTGTTTTGGATACGCACTTCCATCACTTGGTCGTCAGCCTGCGCGCCGGTACTGCGGCGGTCGGTGGCCGACATCACGCCGAATGCGCCCGCGCCCACCAGCGCGGTAAAACAGCCGGAAAGCGGCAGCGGCAGCAGGCACAGCAGCAGGAGGCGGAAACTTTTTTTCATGGTTTATTGTCCTTTTGGGCGGAAATGGGGGAAGCGTTTATTCTTCAAACAAAGCGGTATCGATTTGATCGCACAGGACGTGAATCAGCAGGATATGGATTTCCTGAATCCGCGCCGTGCGATTATGCGGCACGTTGAGCAGCACATCGCCTTCTGTAAGCACACCGGCGATTTTACCGCCGTCGCGCCCGGTGAGCGCCACCACGCTCATGCCCTGCTCGCGGGCGGCATCAATGGCGGCAAGCACATTGCCGGAATTGCCGGAAGTGGAAATCGCCACCAGCACATCGCCCGGGCGGCCGAGTGCAGACACTTGGCGGGCAAAAATCCGATCAAAGGCATAATCGTTGCCGATGGCGGTGAGCGCGGAAGTGTCGGTGGTGAGCGCGATGGCGCCCAGCGGCATACGTTCCTTTTCAAAACGGCCGGTAAGCTCGGCGGCAAAATGCTGCGCATCCGCTGCCGAACCGCCGTTGCCGCACACCAAAATCTTGCCGTCGGCCATCAGCGAATCCAATAGCAACGCTGCCGCCCGCGCCGTTGGCTCGGCCAATTGTTCGGCACACTGCTGTTTGGCGGCAATGCTTTCCTGAAAATGCTGCAATACGCGTTGGGCGGCTGGGTTCATAAAGTCTACCTGAAAAATAAAAAATGAAAACGTCGGCTATTGTAGCGGCATATGGTGGTTTGAACAATTGCTGGCAACGGGCAAGCGGGTAAAGGCTACCTGAAACATCGCCTGCGACACGGCTAAAACAAGCAGCGCCAGTTGCTGTCAAGCACAAAACACATCCGCATTTTCAGGTGGCCTTTACCACCTCGGGCGAGCAAAGCACCGTTTAGGCTTGCCGGTGTGGTCAATACCAACCTCACTGCAAGCGCCAAGGCTACCTGAAAACCAGTAACGCAAGTTTCTGCAAAGCCAAAAAATCCAATCCTCTTTCAAGTAGCCTTGCGCCAGCACCGACTGCCGCTTCAATACCCGCCGATATTCTGCAACCACTGCGGCGGCTGATCGCCTTCAATCAAGATGGCATCGATACGGCAAGGTTGATTCGGCGCATTTTGCTGGAGCCAGGTTTCAGCGCTGCGGCTGAGTTTGGCCAGTTTGGCCGGAGTGATGCTCGCTGCTGCGCCGCCGAAGCTTTGGCTGCGCCGCTGCCGCACCTCCACAAACAAATACACCCCGCCCTGCTCGGCGATGATGTCGATTTCACCATAGCGGCAATGCCAGTTGCGCGCCAGGATACGGCAACCCTGTTTTTTCAAGTAGCCTGCGGCGGTATCTTCGGCAGCTTGGCCGGCAGCGTGGTTGAGGCGCATGGTTTTCCTTTCGTGCGATACCGCAAATCAGCTCCGCTTCCGCCACGGCCTATCCCGCCTTGTATCGGAAGCGAATTTAATTTGCTATAGTTTGCGGCGTTTCAAACGCAATCATACCCGAAGACCATGTGGCAAAAAATATTGGATAAGGCGGCCGCGCAGATTGAGCCGCAAACGCTGTATGTGGTGGCAACGCCCATCGGCAACCTGGCCGATATCACGCTGCGCGCGCTGGCGGTGTTGCAGCGGGCAGACTTGGTGTGCGCGGAAGATACGCGCGTGAGCCAGCAGCTGCTCTCGGCCTACGGCATCCGCGCCAAGCTCGTGAGCGTGCGCGAACACAATGAGCGGCAAATGACTGACACCATCACCGCCGCGCTCGCCGCCGGGCAGGTGGTGGCGCAGATATCGGATGCGGGCACGCCTGCAGTGTGCGACCCCGGGGCGCGGCTAGCCGCGGGCGTGCGGGAAGCGGACTTCAAGGTGGTGCCGGTGGCCGGAGCCAGCGCTGTGATGGCGGCTTTGAGCGTGGCCGGGGTAACGCAGTCGGATTTTTATTTTGCCGGCTTTCTGCCGCCCAAAGCGGGCGAGCGGGCGCAATGGTTTGAGCGTTGGCGCGAAGTGCCCTATGCCGTGGCAATGTTTGAAACGCCGCACCGCATCGGGGCGGCACTCGCCCAAATGGCAGAAATCCTGCCCAACCGGCATTTGGTGCTGGCACGCGAAATCAGCAAAACATTTGAAACCTTCATCAGCGGCAGCATGGCCGAAGTGCTGGCTGCCGTGCGTGCCGATGCCAACCAAACGCGCGGCGAGATGGTGCTGGTGCTGCACCCGCCCGAAGCCGCCGCTGCCAACGAACTGAACGACCAGGCGCGGCACATCATGAGCCTGCTTGCCGCCGAATTGCCGCCGAAAAAAGCCGCCGCGCTGGCTGCGGAAATCAGCGGGGCAAACAAGAAGGCGCTGTATGAATGGGCGGTGGCGCAGAAGCGGGAATAGAAACAACTTAACCACATAAGAGGCTACCTGAAAAACGATTTACCGTTTTCAGGTAGCCTCTTGCCATGCCGGACTACCCTGCCCGCTAAGGCAAAATCTCAATTTCAGCATGCGGTTTGACGTGAGCGTAAAGTTCGTCGATTTCGCCATCGGTTACGGCAATGCAACCGTGGGTCCAGTCGCGGCGCAGGTGTTGCGCGCCGATAACGCCTAAGCCGTTGCGCAGGCCGTGGATTTTGATGTCGCCACCAGGGCTTTTGCCTTGTGCAGCGGCATGGGCGCGGTCGGCAGCATTGGGGTAGGAAACGCCGAGATTTTTATGGTAGCTGCTGTGGGGATTGCGGTCGTTGATGGTGTAGCGGCCTTCGGGGGTTTTGCCGTCGCCTTCAAATTGTTTGTGGCCAACCGGGCTAAAGCCGAGTGCGATGGGATAGGTTTTCAGCAGATTGCCTTGCGCGTCGTAGGCATCCATTTCACGCTCGGCTTTGCGCACAATGAGTTTGGCAATTTCGCTGCCCGGCGGCAGGGCGGGCTGTTGCAATAGGCTTTGCTGCCTGGGGCTGAGGCCGGCACTGTTGCCTGTGTTGGGCAGGCTGCCGGGCGGATTGCTGCTGTGTCGCAGAAAAACATAGCCGCCGCCAAGCAGCAGAGGAATTGTGCCGAACAGGGCAAGGAGCGGTTTTTTATTCATGGGTTTGGCATCGATTTGAGCTTTACCGCAACTCGCGTGGCTCGTTTCCACTGCATTGAAGATTCGGTTTTCAGGTAGCCTTTAGGCTTCTTTGCCTGCTTCGTAGTGATAGTGCTCCAAATGGGCACTGCTGAAATTTTGGATGAATTGGGCGGTTTGTTGCTCGTCTTTGGTGGGGCGGATGATTTGGCTTTGCACTGCCCAATCATACACCGGCTGGTCAATCGGATAGGCAGTGAGCAGGCCGCTGAGGGCGTGTTGCCGAATCCAGCGCTCTGCGTTTTCTTTACCGGAAAAGCAGGCCGACACATTCCGGCTGCCGCTGCCTTGAAACACCCAAATCCGATTATCCGCCCGGCTCATGCCGCTGCCTCTTGGTTCAACCGCTCGAGCAGTGCGCCGTCTTTGCCGAATTCGGCCAGCGTACCGCCGATATCGAACCAGACTTGCTGGTTTGGTTCGCCGCTGCCGTCCAAATGCCAGGCCGCCCAGCTATACACGCCTTGGAGTTCGTGGGTGCGGCCGCCGCCGGACACGTGCAGGCAAAATTCAAAGGCCACGGCGGTGCGGTTTATGGTTACGGCTTCGGGATTGCTTTCGGAGCGGGTGCCGACGGTAAGCCAATCGGGCGGGGAGGTAACGGCAAAATCAAGCAGGCGGCTGTCGGCCACTTGTTCGCGCAGAATGCTTTCGATGCTGCGTCGGATTTCTGCATAGGGTTCGTCGGCAAACCATTGCAACATATGCCGGGTGTCGTCGAGGAGTTGGAAGTTGTCTTTCATGATTTTGAATCAGGTAGTTGTGGTTTCAGGTAGCCTCCACCCACCATGCTTTCTGCCACAGGGCTGGCGCGCACTTCTGCCTAGGCGGCCGCGGCCAAAAGCAGGCCGGAGAGGATAACGATTTGCTTAAGTTTCATATGCTATCCTTTCTATTAAACGGGGCTGGACTACAGGGTGCTTAAGGCCATCAGCCAAAAAACGCTAACGAGCAGCAACGCCACCAGCTGCGAGGCGGAGCCAGCATCTTTAGCGATTTTGGAGAGCGGGTGCAGCTCTTCGGAAATCCTGTCCACCACAGCTTCGATGGCGGTGTTGAACAGCTCCACAATCAGCGAGAGCAGCGATGCGCCCACCAGCAGCATGCGCACGGGGGTATCAAAATCGAAACAACACGCCAAGGGCAGCAGCACGGCATGCAGCCACACCAGCTGGCGGAAGGCGGCTTCGTTGCGGTAGGCGGCGGCGAGGCCGTCGCAGGAATATTGGGCGGCGGCGATAAGGCGCGCGAGGCCGCGTTTGCCGGGTTTCATCGATGCTCCTTTTGATGTTGGCGGTTGGAATAAAGACAATACCAAGCGGAGGCGAAAAACACCGCCTGGGCGATATTGAACGTTGCCCCGCCGATGCAGGCCGCTGCAGCAGATTGTGGAAACCGGCTGCACACGCCCGCCACCGCAGCGCCCACCGGCAAGGGGTTTGCCCATACCGAGGCACGCGGCAAGGCGGTTTGCCCACGCACGGTTTGCACCAGCAGCACCAGCCAGCCCGCGGCCAGCAGCCCCGCCGAGGCAAACCAATGCACCGTCAGCATGGCATGAAACGCCCGAAATTGCGCCAGTAGCAGCAGATAGGCTTCAGGCGGGCTATGCAGCAGGGTTTGCGCGCTGATGCCCATATAATAAAAGCCCGCATGCCCCAAAGGCGAGAGTGCATAGCCTGCCGAGAGCAGGCACAACACCGCACCTGCCGCCCTGCCGCGCAGCAAACGGCGCACACCGAAAGCCGAGGCCAAATAAAATGGCAGGCTGAAAGTGGCGGGCAACACGCCCCAAAACAGCCGATGCGGCGATCCGGCCAGCATCAGCACTGCCAAATCCACATCGTCGCCCAGGCCTGCGGCCAGTGTGTGCGAAAACAGCGGATACTGCTCCGGCGACTGCACAAAGCCCACCAGCAGCATATCCGCCACCGTCCAACACAGCGCAGCCAACAGGCCGGGCAACAATAATGTGTGTGATTTGGTCATTTTGTGTACTCCGAATGAACTAAAAGCTACCTGAAAATGCAGCACAGCGGAATTTCTGCAAAGCTAAAACGTGGGCTCCAATGAAGCGAAACTACCGTGCGTTCCGTTCCACTGCATCGATAAATTTAGCGGCTACGTCGAAGCCTTTTTGCTTGGTGATTTCTTGGAAACCGGTGGGGCTGGTGACGTTTACTTCAGTCAAATTTTCGCCAATCACGTCCAAACCCGCCAGCAAAATGCCGCGCCGCTTCAGCTCGGGGGCGAGGGTTTCGGCGATTTCGCGGTCGCGCTCGCTCAATTCCTGCGCCACGCCGCGCCCACCTGCGGCCAGATTGCCGCGCGTTTCGCCCTGCTGCGGAATGCGGGCAAGGGCAAAGGGCACGACTTCGCCGTCAATCACGAGGATGCGTTTGTCTCCGTGCACGATTTCGGGGATGTAGCGTTGCGCCATGATGGTGCGCGTATCCAGCCGCATCAGGGTTTCGAGGATGCTGCCGATATTCGGGTCGCGCTCGGTGAGGCGGAAAATGCCCATGCCGCCCATGCCGTCGAGCGGTTTCACGATGATGTCGCCGTGTTCGGCTAAAAAGGCGCGCACGTCGGCAGCTCGAGTGGAAACGAGGGTGGGCGCGGTGAATTGGGCGAAATTCAAAATGGCGAGTTTTTCGTTGAAGTCGCGCATGGCCTGCCCGCTGTTGAACACTTTTGCGCCCTGCTGTTCGGCGAGGGTGAGCAGTTGGGTGCTGTAGAGATATTGCATATCGAACGGCGGGTCGGTGCGCATAATCACGGCATCAAAATCGGCAAGCGCACGTTGTTCGGCTGAGGCTACCTGAAACCAGTTGTGGTCATGATCATCTTTCGCGCCGATGAATTCAAAAGGCGCGGCTTGGGCAACTACTTTGCCGTTTTGCACGGAGAGTTCGCCGGCAAGGGTGTGGTGCCATTTGTGCCCGCGCTTGGCGGCTTCGCGCATCATGGCGTAGGTGGTGTCTTTGTAGGTTTTGAAGGTGGCCAGCGGGTCGGCGATGAAGAGGATGTTCATGGCAGTCCTTTAAACAGGGGGGTGCGGGCGGTATGATAAACCAAAACCAGGCAACACACCCGATTGCACAAAATTGTGGCCATAAATCTGAGCTATAAACTCACGCCAACAATTGCCCGGCGGCAGCGGCAGGGCTATACTTCGCCCCCTTAATCCACCGCCACACACACCCGATAAGGAAACCACGGATGAATGCCATTGCCGACGTGCAAAGCAGCCCCGACCAACGCAATATGCCCATCAACCAAGTGGGCATCAAAGACCTGCACTTCCCGCTGCAAATCCAGGGCGCAGAAGGCGTGCAGCACACTATCGCCCGCATCGGCATGACCGTTGCCCTGCCTGCCTCGCAAAAAGGCACGCATATGTCGCGCTTTGTGGCGCTGATGGAAGAGCGGCAGCACCTGGTGCTCGATTTCACCAGCCTGCACCAGCTCACGCTCGATATGCTGGAGCGGCTCGATGCCCAAGCCGGCCGCATCAATATCAGCTTCCCCTTCTTCCGCAAAAAGGCCGCCCCCGTGAGCGGCATCACCTCGTTTCTCGACTACGCCGTCACCTGGCAAGGCGAAGTGTCGGCCAGCAGAGAATACAGCCACCAAATCAAAGTATTGGCTCCGGTTACCAGCCTATGCCCCTGCTCCAAGGAAATTTCGCAATACGGCGCGCACAACCAGCGCTCGCACGTTACCGTTACCCTCACCTGCCACAAGCAGGAAGTTTCCATTGAAGAAATCATCGATTTGGTGGAAAACAAAGCCTCCTGCCAGCTCTACGGCCTGCTCAAACGCCCCGATGAGAAATACGTTACCGAGCACGCCTACGAAAACCCCAAATTCGTGGAAGACATGGTACGCGACATCGCCGTGGCGCTGAAAAACGACCCACGCATCGACCGCTTCAGCGTGGAAAGCGAAAACTTCGAAAGCATCCACAACCATTCAGCCTATGCGCTGATTGAGTATCCTTGAAGTTAACAATATTGCCGTGCAACAAAAAGGCTACCTGAAAACGAGCCCGCAAGTTTCTGCGAAGCTAAAATTTTCAGGTAGCCTTTTGGCTGGGCTAAATAAAACTGCTCACTTCTTGAGCCAAGCCCGTTTCAGCATCAGCCACCAATCTTTCGCGCCGAGTACAGGGCGGCGGGTGAAGACGTTGTAGTAGTTTTCCTCCAGCTTGCGCAGGATGCTTTGCCCGCCGAGGATAATCAGGCGCAGCTCGAAGCCGATGCGGCCATGCAAAGTTTTGCCCAGCGGGGAGCCGGCTTTGAGCATTTTGTGGGCGCGCTGGCATTGGTGCGCCATCAGGCGTTGGAAGGCGGCGTCGGCGCGGCCTTCGGCGATTTGCGCTTCGCTCACGCCGAATTTCTCTAAATCGTCTTGCGGCAGATAAACGCGGCCTTTCTGCCAATCCACGGCCACGTCTTGCCAGAAGTTGATGAGTTGCAGGGCGGTACAGATGCCGTCGCTTTGGGCGAAGCTGAGTGTATCGGTGTGCCCGTAGAGATGCAGCAGCAGCCGGCCGATCGGATTGGCACTGCGGCGGGCGTAATCCACCAGCTCGCCAAAGTGCTGATAGCGGGTTTTCACCACGTCTTGGCTGAAGGCGGAAAGCAAGTGGTAGAAAGGTTCAAGCGGAAGATTGAACGGCCGGATAGCTTCGCGCTCGAGCCGCTGCATCAATTCGCTGTGCGGGGTTTGCCCGGCGGCTAGGCGGTCGAGCTCGGCGCGCAGATTATCAAGCTGGCGCAGGCGCTCTTCGTTGGGCAAATCGCCTTCGTCGGCTATATCGTCGGCAGTGCGGGCGAACGCATAAATGGCGTGCACCGGTCGGCGCAGGCGGCGCGGTAAAACCAGCGAGCCGACGGGGAAATTTTCGTAGTGTCCGACTGACACGGTGTGTCCTTGTGTTTGTTAGAATATTCGGGTTGTTCCAAATAGGAAGGAAGCGAGGCAGCGAGCCACAGGCAGCACAGCTAAATGAACCAACGCCGTATCGTTCCTATTTGGGGCGACTATACTATAGTTTTCAGGCAGCCTTTGCCATACTGTTTGCCTTTCTCAAAACAAAATGTTTTTAAATTGCTATATTTCAATTAACACTACAACACCCTCGGGTGTATAATCCAAATATATTGGATTCAATAATTTTCCACCAGATAGGAGCCCACACGATGAAACCGATTTATCTTGCCGCCTTCCTACTCACCGCTTGCGCCGCCCACCCCAACCCTGCCGACAGCGCACCACCGCCCCCCGCTGGGCCAGACCGGCCTGCACCTGCCGCCACAGCACCAAGCGCACCCGCAGCAGAACTCTCCCGCCACGGCTGGCGCATCACCCGCATCGGCCGCCACGCCGCCAACGGATCGTTGGAGTTCAACGCCAACAATCGCGTGAACGCCTCGTTCGGCTGTAACTCCCTATCCGGCCACTTCAGCCACCAAGGCCAAAATCTGCAAATCGGCGAACTCGCCACCACTCTGATGCTCTGCCCGCCGAACGTTCAGGCGCAGGAAGAGCGGCTCTCTGCCGCCTTTGCCCGCACCGCCGCCTACCGCATCAACGGCAACAGGCTGGAACTGCTCGACCGCAGGCAGCATGTTCTCCTGCAAGCCGAACCAATCCGCTCGGTACGTTAAGCCCCAATCAGGCTACCTGAAAATGGTTTTTCAGGTAGCCTGATTAACATAAGAAAAGATTAGTTAAATTCCCGCACATTGGCTATAATCTGTCTGTTGTTCCCCTTTTATTACTTTCTTAACCAGAAGGAGCATTCCATGCAGAAATTTACTCTTGCCGCCATCGCCACTCTGATGGCTGCTGCCCCCGCCTTCGCTGCACCTGCGCAGGCGGATAACTGGCTGCCCGAAGCACAAAGAATCAACCGCGAAATCGTGCGTCAACGGAGTGCCGATGCGCGAGAACTCCAGCTGTTCAACGGCAATCTGGCACAAAACCGCAGCCAAAACCACACCATTCAGCTCGAGGCCAGCAAATCCTACGTATTCTTTGCCGACTGCGACCGCCAATGCTCCAACATCGACCTCAAGCTGACCGATAGCAACGGCAAAACCATCAAAGAAGATAACGACGACGACGACAACCCCGTCATCAACAGCACTATTGCAACCAGCGGTACCTACACCCTCACCGCCAGCATGGCCAAATGCGAAGCCTCTTCCGGCTGTGCCTACAGCATCCAAGCCTTTGAAAACGGCCCTTGGCTGCCCGAAGCACAAAAAATCAACCGCGATATAGTGCACAGAAAAGACGCCCAAGCTCGTCAAATCCATCTGTTTAGCGGCCGTGCTGCTAAAGAGCAAAACCGGAGCCACCAGGTACAGCTTACCGCCGGCAAATACTACAGCTTCTTCGCCGACTGCGACTACTCTTGCAGCGACATCGACCTGACCCTAAAATCAGCCAATGGCCGCGTGGTTAAAGAAAACAGCGACGACGATGATTTCCCCATGTTCGGCTGGCGTGCTAACCGCACCGGCAGCTACACCCTCACTGTTACCATGCCGAAATGCAGCACCGAACAATGCGAATACAGCAGCCAGGTATTCATGGGCACCAAACCCGTATTCAATCGCTGAACTCGAGTGCACTTAAAGAAGGCTACCTGAAAACGAGCTCGCGAGTTTCTGCGAAGCTAAAATTTCAGGTAGCCTTTTGCCTTCCCTAACCCGTCCGAAAACACAAAGTACATAACCATAAACCAGTGATTTTAAAAATATAGGAAAGTAGAGCATTTCTCAAGTTTACATTATAATGCGTACACTTTTACTCATAATATAACCAAACAAAAGGAAGAAACATGAAAAAATTTGCCGTTTTAGGCCTGGTTACCCTAATCGCCGCCCCTGCCGCCTTGGCCGCGCCTGGCAGTTCATGGCTGCCTGAAGCCCAGCAGCTCTACAAACAAGTTATTCAGGAGAAAGATCCCGGCGCCCGCCAAGCCAACCTGTTCCAAGGCAGCGCCAAATCAGGTGAAACCAAAAACCACCAGGTTCAGCTTACCGCCGGCAAATATTACTCCTTCTTCGCCGCCTGTGACCTTGGCTGCAACAACATCGACCTGACCCTAAAATCAGCCGACGGCAGCATAATCAAAGCCGACACTGAAGAAGACGACGCCCCTATGTTCGGCTTTCGCGCCACCCATACCGGCCGCTACACTTTGAGTGTAACCATCCCCGGCTGCCAAACTGCTGGCAGTTGTAAATACAGCAGCCAAGTATTTGTTGGCAGCCGCAACATATTCAACGATTAATTATGCCAAACCATGCAAACAGGCAGGCTGCAAGCTTGCCTGTTTTTTATTGCCTTGGCTCAGGCTGCCAAATGAAAGGCTACCTGAAACTTTCAGATATAGCTAAAGCAATTATTTCTTCATATGGTGTCGGCTCGCCTTACCGTACTCTTATACTATCTGCAGCTCGCCGCCTTGTAGGGAAAAATGCGCTTCAGCCATAGCCTGTAAAAGAGGAAACCAAGCCCATCCGCTATAATCCGCCCCAACCTTGTGGAGGGACCCATCATACCCCAAACCATCGACACCATCCGCGAAATCCGCATTGCCTAGCCCGAACCCTTTGAATACAGCCAAATCAGCAGCCAGCTTCGGCAAAAACCTCTGCATCGAAGGCACAGACGAATAGCAAGTTTGCCTCAGCGACCAGCAAATTGGCAACGTCCAATTCAAAATCAGCCAAGGCCGCCAGCCTTGCTGGAAACTCAACGAACGCTTCGGCGTACCAGACATCGCTGTCAAGTGCAGCACAATCTGCGCTGACTAGCAGCACTGCCTTTTCAGCCACCTGCACGACCGCATCGTCCCTCCCCGGCTGCGTCCTCAACGTAAGCTTTGACCTGCATGACTACTTTTTAAGCCTAGACATCGATACCGACCTGCACTCCCTGCCCGCCGTCTCCCACTTCGGCGAAGCCGAACCATGCCCGACACCCCAATACCGCCCGAGTTTGGGTAGAGCAGAAACTGGACGAATTTAATCCCAGAGCAGCCGAATAGGGTTTCAGGTAGCCTTCAATCCAAACACCATTAAGGATTACAGCCTACAGTTTCAGGTAGCCCGCACCACGAATGTAGAACCTACCCGCGAGGCTACCTGAAAATATAAACACCAGGCAAAACTGCCCGAACAGGAATAAAACCCCATGCCAAACACCAACCTTATCCGCACTTTCGCCCAAACCTTCGGCCTGCCTTACACACCAGAGCCGCAAAATCTGCCTTAGCCGACAAGCGCCACCTGCATTTAGGCAAGCTGACGGATTTCTACTGCCATTATAGACAGTACATGACCGGGCGAAAATCCGTGTGCCGACTACTGGCTGGAAATGCAAACCTTGTTCCTGCAATGGCTGCCTTATGCAGGTTTGCCCGATATTTGGAACGATTGGGCGTTTGGCTGAAACAACAAGGTGAAACAATATTTGCCAATAGACGGCTGGCGCGAAAATGGGCGGTATTTGGCAACATGTTTGACGACTCGATACTGTTCGCCGACACCGCCGTGCCCGGCAGCCTCGTTTATTGGCTGATGACTGGACACGGCACCGTGGAAAACCGCCGCTTTGTTGCGCCATCCGTGGCTGTCTTAATGCAAACGCTACTGGCAATACACCCGCTTCGAACAAGAGCGGCAGGGTTTGAAGCAGCATTTTGGGGCTAATGCGGCACGAACAATTTACTTTTCCCGACACATACGCACGCATCCAATGAAGATTGGGAGTATTTAGCAGATTGGGATGGGAAAGGACCTGAAACTTTCAGGCAGCCTTTAGCACAACCAACATTGCGGGTGCAACTTACGTTTGCAGATAGCCCGTACTAACGTTGCAGGCGGATATAAAACCCACCCTTACAAATTTTCAGGAGCCATATCGGGCAGAGCGGCTTAGCATCACCCGACATAAGGCAGCAAGCCGCTACCCATTTATTCCGCTACCTGCTGCTTAACCCAACAAACAAACATATTGTCTGCATTTCCCTGCCCCATCAACAAAACCGGCGTCATAATCTCCGTTCCAAACTCAGGAACAGTGGTGTGGAAAGTATTTTCCACCCAAGAACAAAAGGCAGGTTGGGTTTGACAAAAAGTTTGTCTTTATTATGGTTGGGTGGCAACAGCAGCAAATCACCTCGGCAGATTTCATCATAACCAATAGCCAGCAGGCACAGAAAATCCAATCTGTTCCGTGCCATCGTACACAGCATATCGGAGTCCGAACCAGAGCCAAGGTAAACGATGCTGGTTGCCACACACAGCCATAAAGATCGGCCAGCCCGAAGCAGCGGTACATAGTTTTAATGATGACGGCCAGGTAGCCAGCCATTTCATATTAGTAGAAATCCGAAGGGCATGGATAAAGTTTCAGGTAGCATCTAAATGCTAGCAGCAAGAGGTTACCTGAAAATTTTTCACGTCCTATTGCATGTCGGCAATTTCGAACACTTGGCGCAGATAGGCGAGGAAGGTATTGTTATCGCCCATGGTTTTGCCGGGACTGTCGGAGAGTTTGGCTACGGATTGACCGTTGCACTCCACCAGTTTGAGCACGATGTTCAAAGGCTTGTGCCCCATGTCGTTGGTCAGGTTGGTGCCGATGCCGAAGCTGGTTTTGAAGCGGTCTTTGAAGTATTGGTGCAGCGCCCAGGCTTTTTCCAAATCGAGGCCGTCGGAGAAAGTGAGCATTTTGGTACGGCTGTCGATTTTGAGCTTTTGGTAGTGGGCGTAGGCTTTTTCGCCCCACACATAGGGATCGCCGCTGTCGTGGCGCAGACCGTCGAAGAGTTTGGCAAAATAAAGGTCGAAATCGCGCAGGAAGGCATCCATGCCCACCACGTCAGTGAGCGCAATGCCGAGGTCGCCGCGGTATTCGCGCACCCAGCTTTCCAGTGCGGCTTTTTGGAAATCGCGCAGGCGCACGTCTAAAGCTTGGAAGGCTTGCATAAATTCGTGCGCCATGGTGCCGATGGGGATGAGGCCGAGTTTTTTGGCCAGATAAACGTTGCTGGTGCCGCGCAGGCAGCTGGGGGCGGCTTGGTTCAGCGTGTGCACCACGTGTTCCTGCCAGGCGAGATTGTAACGGCGGCGTGTGCCGAAATCGGATACGAGGAAAGGCGGCTCGCCTATCTGTTGGGCAGCAGCATAGCCCCGCAACAGTTCAGCCTTAACCTGTAGACGGCGTTCGCCTTCAGCCAGCACTGCAGGAGTCTCAAGGCGGCGGGAGTAGAGTTCGTTCACAATCGCCAACACGAAAATCTCGAAAAACATGGCTTGGATAATCGGCCCTTCCACATGGACGCAGAGCCGGTTCTGCTCATCCACAGAAATTTGGATGAAGCGGCGTTTGAGCTGGAATAACTCCAAATAATCAACAAAATCGCTTTTGATAAAGCGCAGGCTGCGCAGATAGTTGAGTTCTTCGGGAGTAAGACGCAGGGTGCACAGGGCATCGAGCTCGGCTTCTAGCTCGCTGCGGATATCCACCAGCGGATACACGCATTCTTCCAGATTGCGGCAGCGGAATTCATACACGCCGTGCGCCTGTGGAAATTGGTGCAGAACTACTTGCAGCATAGTGAATTTGTAGAGGTCGGTGTCCAGCAAGGATTGGATGATGTGGTGTTGCATGGCTGCTCCGTGAAGTGAGTGAACAGAAAAGCAGTGAATGTGGTTTGGGTTTTGTAAGACGCTGGGCTTTCAGGTAGCCTGAAATTTTTGCTAACTTATTATTCTATTACATTTAAACAAATCAAACCGAGCCGGCCGTGCATAAACTATGCGCCGTAATCGGAACAATGTGTGGCATTAAAACACGTTTTACCGCTTTCAGGTAGCCTGCCGCATCGAGCGGTGGCAGTTTCGGGTATCATGACACCATTATCGTCTTTACAACACGCAAACTTATTTTTCCCAACGATTAACATGAAAAAACTCGCATTACTTTGCCTCCTGGCCACCGTCGGCACCGCCGCCGCCAACAACACCCCGCTGCCCGATTTCTCACCGGTGGCCGAAGGCCAGCACGTCGTCATCAACATCCCGCAGATGCGCCTTTTCCTGTATGAAAACGGCCAACTGAAAAACATCTATCCCGTGGCCGTGGGTAAAAACCGTACCCGCACCCCGCTGGGCAACTACAACATCGGCTCCAAAGCCTACAACCCCACTTGGGCCATCCCTGCAAGCATCCGCCGCGAGCGCGCTGCCGCCGGTCTGCCCGCAATCAGCAGCATCCCGCCCGGCCCGAGCAACCCGCTGGGCCCGGTATTTGTGCGCTTGGGCCCGCCGCGCTTAGGCTTGGGTATCCACGGCACCAACGCCCCCGCCAGCGTGCCCGGCATCCGCAGCCACGGCTGCGTGCGCATGCACAGCAACAACGCGCTGCAATTCGCCCGCAGCGTGCACACCGGTGCCAACGCCGCCGTGATCTACCAGCTGGCCAGCCTCAATGCCGATGCTAACAACCACCTCTGGCTCGCCGCCTATGCCGACCCCTACCAGCAGCGCAACCTGAACACCACCGCCCTGCGCCAAAGCATCGCCGCCTGGTCGCAGGCCAACGGCCTCACCGCCAACCCAGCCCGCATCAACAGCGTTTTGCGCAGCCGCAACGGCCGCTTGGTTTGCATCACCTGCCAAAACGCCAATGCCCGCGTGCAGGGCAAATTACAATCTGTGGCCTGGCAAAACGGCGCTGCCGAGCTGAGCCGTCCGCAAGCTGTGGAAGCCTCCGAGCCCCAGCAGCAGGACGAAATCCTGCCTGAAGGCAGTGCTGTGGAAGCACTCACCGACGGTACCGGCAGCACTGAAACCCCGATTCCCGCCAGCGCCCGCCCTGCCCCGCGCCGCCGCACCGAGCCACGCGAACGCCCCCTGCCCGCCACGCCCGTGCAGCCGCAGGATATTCCGCTGTCGGACACCTTGCTGTAAGCCAAATAGAAACCTGCCGTTTTTTAGGAACGGCAGGTTTTTGGTTTCAGGTAGCCTTACTCCCACACCAAGCTACCTGAAGAATACTTATCCGTACTAACCCATAACAAGCTATAATCTTATTCTCCAGTAAATAATTCATTTAAAAAATGACACCTATAGGAATAAATTGGTCAGAAATTTTAAGCCTCATAGCAACAATTATCTCTGCTATTGCAGCATTATATATTGGCAAATTAACAAGAACATTAGCAATTGCCACTGAAAAAATGGCAGATGCTGTTTCACAGCCTCATGTCGTTGTAACCTTTATACCAAACCAATGGTCAATGAACCACTTTGATATTCATGTAGATAATACCGGCAACGCAACAGCCTATGATATCGAAATCGTATATCCACCATCACTTAAGCGAGAGATGGGATCAAATACAGATAGCTTACCTTTTAGAAAAATTAGTATATTAAAGCCTAATCAAAAACTAACCTGTTCTTTTGCAACTTATGAATACCTTTACGATTTTTCATCAATTGAAATCTTGATAAAATGGAAAAGACACCCTACTGATACCAAGCAAGAATATAATAAATATATCCTAAGCATGAATGATTATGAGGTTTTTGGAAGGTTGGGAGATACTCCAGAAATAACTATTTCAAATAGCATTAAACAGATATCTGAAACTCTAAAAAACATTAATCTTAAATTAAAACAATAGTCTCCATCTATTATCTTGTGTTATTCATAAAACACCTGCTCGCCGCCCGAACCCGCATTCAGGCAGCCTGATACAGAAAGACTAACATCATGAAACCCACCATCGCCCTAGTCGGCCGCCCCAATGTGGGCAAATCCACCCTGTTCAACCGCCTCACGCGCACCAAAGACGCGCTGGTGCACGACCTGCCCGGCCTCACGCGCGACCGCCACTACGGCCACGGCAAAGTCGGTAGCAAGCCTTATCTGGTAGTGGACACGGGCGGCTTCGAGCCCGTGGTGGATAGCGGCATTCTGCACGAAATGGCCAAGCAAACCCTGCAGGCCGTAGATGAAGCCGATGCCGTGATTTTCCTGGTGGACGCACGCGCCGGCCTTACGCCGCAAGACAAAATCATCGCCGACCGACTACGCCAAAGTCCGCGCCCCGTGTATCTGGCCGTGAACAAAGGCGAAGGCGGCCGCCGCGATGTGCTGGCTGCCGAATTCTACGAACTGGCCTTGGGCGAACCACACGTGATTTCCGGCGCGCACGGCGACGGCGTGTATTATCTGATGGAAGAAGTGCTGGAAAACTTCCCCGAAGCCGCAGAAGAAGACAGCGAAGTCAAACACCCTGTGTTCGCCGTCATCGGCCGCCCTAATGTGGGTAAATCCACGCTGGTGAACGCCATTTTGGGCGAAGAGCGCGTGATTGCCTTCGATATGGCTGGCACCACCCGCGACAGCATCCATATCGACTTCGAACGCGACGGCAAGCCCTTCACCATCATCGACACCGCAGGCGTACGCCGCCGCGGCAAGGTGGAAGAAGCGGTGGAAAAATTTTCTGTCATCAAAGCCATGCAGGCAGTAGAAGCCTCCAATGTGGCCGTATTGGTGCTGGACGCGCAGCAAGACATTGCCGACCAAGACGCGACCATCGCCGGCTTCGCGCTGGAGGCCGGGCGGGCGCTGGTGGTGGCGGTAAACAAATGGGACGGCATTTCCGAAGAGCGGCGCAACGCGATTAAAAAAGACATCGAGCGCAAGCTGCACTTCCTCGATTTCGCCAAATTCCACTTCATTTCCGCCCTGAAAGAACGCGGCATCGACGGCCTGTTTGCCAGCATCCAATCGGCCTACGACGCGGCCTTCATCAAAATGCCCACGCCCAAAATCACCCGCGTATTGCAATCGGCCATCGAACGCCAGCAGCCCGCCCGCGCCGGCCTAGTGCGCCCGAAAATGCGCTATGCCCACCAAGGCGGCATGAACCCGCCCGTGATCGTGATTCACGGCAATTCGCTGCAACACGTGGCCGACAGCTACACCCGCTACCTCACACAAACCTTCCGCAAAGCCTTCAACCTGCAAGGCACGCCGCTGCGCATCCAATACAATATTTCCGACAACCCCTACGAAGATACGGCGGAAAAAACCAAAAACAAACCCCTGCGCCGCACCACCTTGAGCAACCGCATCGCCAAACGCGACGAAAAAGCCCGCAGCAAAGCCAAAACCAAAAAACGCCAAGTGAGCGTGAAAAAACGGCAAGGCCAATCTTAAAATTAAAAGGCTACCTGAAAACTTTCAGGTAGCCCCACCTAGAAACCAAACATTATGCCTACCCCGCAAAACATCATCGTCGGCCTGTCCGGCGGCGTCGATTCCTCCGTAACCGCCCACCTGCTCAAGCAGCAGGGACACCAAGTGCACGGCGTGTTCATGCAAAACTGGGAAGACGACGACAACGACGAATACTGCAGCATCAAGCAGGATTCTTTCGACGCCATCGCCGTGGCCGACATCATCGGCATCGACATCGACATCGTCAATTTCGCCGCCCAATACAAAGACAAAGTATTCGCCTACTTCCTGCAAGAATACCAAGCCGGCCGCACCCCCAACCCCGACGTGCTGTGCAACGCCGAAATCAAATTCAAATGCTTTTTGGATTACGCCATCGAGCAAGGCGCCGAAGCCATCGCCACCGGCCACTACGCCCGCAAAGAAGTGCGCAACGGCAAGCATTACCTGCTCAAAGGCTTGGATGCCAACAAAGACCAAAGCTACTTCCTCTACCGCCTTCAGCCCTCCCAGCTCGAACGCGCCCTCTTCCCGCTCGGCCACTTGGAAAAGCCCAAAGTGCGCCGCATTGCCGCCGAAGCCGGCCTGCCCACCGCTGCCAAAAAAGACAGCACCGGCATCTGCTTCATCGGCGAGCGCCCCTTCCGCGAGTTTCTGCAAAAATACCTGCCCACCAGCGAAGGCGATATGGTTACGCCCGAAGGCAAAGTCGTGGGCAAACACGTCGGCCTGATGTTCTACACCCTCGGCCAGCGCAAAGGCTTAGGCATCGGCGGCGCAGGCGAGCCGTGGTTTGTGGCCGGCAAAGATTTGGCCGCCAACCGCTTAATCGTGGTGCAAGGCCACCAACACCCGCTATTATTTTCAGGTAGCCTCACCATGAGCCAATTAAGCTGGACGCTGCCTGAAAACCCCGGCGAAGCACACGGCAGCCGCCCACCCGAAGGCCGCTACACCTGCAAAACCCGCTACCGCATGGCCGATGCGCCCTGCCAACTGCGCTATTTGGGTGATGACTCTGCCGAGCTGGTATTCGACGCGCCGCAATGGGCGGTTACCCCCGGCCAATCCGCCGTGCTGTATGATGGCGACGTCTGTCTGGGCGGCGGCATTATCGACCAAGCCGGCGCAGGCGTTTAACCCCTTTAAACCAAACATAAAACCCAGCAACACAAACCTTAAAGGCTACCTGAAAGCACAGTGCGGCAAGTTGCTGCGAAGCTGAATTTTCAGGTAGCCCCTATCAGGAGACCAAATTGGAAAAAATCTGGCTGCAAAGCTATCAGGAAGGTGTACGCCCCGAAATCGACGTGCGCCGCTACAGCTCAATCTGCGAAGTATTCCACGAAACCGCCTACCTCTATGGCAAGCGCTCCGGCTTCACCAACTTCGGCAAGGTGCAAACCTATGCCCAAACTGCGCGCCTGGCCGAGCAGTTCGCCTCCTATCTGCAAAACGTACTCAAGCTGGAAAAAGGCAGCCGCGTGGCCGTGATGCTGCCCAATCTGTTGCAATACCCCGTGGCCGTATTCGGCATTTTGCAGGCCGGCGGCATCGTGGTGAACGTAAACCCGCTCTACACCCCGCGCGAATTGCAACACCAGCTGAAAGACAGCGGCGCCACCACCATCCTGGTGTTGGAAAACTTTGCCCACACGCTGGCCGAAGTGGTGGCCGAAACCGATGTGAAACACATTATCCTCGCCTCGGTGGGCGATTTGCTCGGCTTCTTCAAAGGCGGCCTGATGAATCTGATTGTGCGCCATGTGAAAAAAATGGTGCCGCCCTACGATCTGCCCCACTTCGTGCGCTTCAACCACGCACTCAAGCAAGGCGCGGCGCACACCTTCCATCCCGTGCCGGTTACGCTCGAAGACACCGCCTTTCTGCAATACACCGGCGGCACCACCGGCGTATCCAAAGGCGCCATCCTCTCGCACGGCAATATCTGCGCCAATATGCTGCAGGCCGAAGAGTGGATTCAATCCAACCTTACTGTCGAGGGCGAACTGGTGGTAACCGCGCTGCCGATGTACCACGTGTTCGCGCTCACGGTAAACCTGATGATCTTCACCCGCATCGGCGCGCAAAACCTGCTCATCACCAACCCGCGCGATATTAAATTTTTCATCAAAGAACTGAAAAAATATCGCGTGAGCGTGCTGCCCGCCGTAAACACTCTGTTCAATGCCCTGCTCCACCATCCCGATTTTCAAAGCGTGGATTTCTCCAGCTGGAAACTGTGCCTGGGCGGCGGCATGGCGGTGCAAGAAAACGTGGCCGAACAATGGAAAGCGCTCACCGGCCAGCCGATTGTGGAAGTGTACGGCCTCACCGAAGCCAGTCCCGGCGTATGCGCCAACCCGCTGAACATCAGCGACTACAATGGCACCGTAGGCCTGCCCATCTCCAACACCGAGGTAGAAATCCGTGACAGTGAAGGAAACGAAGTGCCACTGGGCGAAATCGGTGAATTGTATATTAAAGGCCCGCAAATCATGCAGAGCTACTGGCAACACCCTGAAGAAACCGCCGCTGTGCTGGACGAGCGCGGCTTCCTCGCTACCGGCGATATAGTGAAAATGAACGAACAAGGCTTCATCAAACTAGTGGATCGCAAAAAAGACATGATTGTGGTATCCGGCTTCAATGTGTATCCAAACGAAGTGGAAGAAGTGGTGGCGAAACACCCGATGGTGCTGGAAGCCGCCTGTATCGGCGTGCCCAGCAACAAAACCGGCGAAGCCCTGCGGCTTTTCGTGGTGAAAAAAGACCCGGCACTCACCCGCGAAGAAATCATCGCCTTCTGCCGCACCCAGCTCACCGCTTATAAAGTGCCAAAAGACATTCAGTTCCGCGACGAGCTGCCTAAATCCAACGTGGGCAAAATCCTGCGCCGCGAGCTGCGGGAAGAGAAACAGTAGTTGGCAGCAAGGCAAAAAATGGGCAGCTCGGTCTACACCAGCTGCCTATTTTTTGTAAACCACAGTAAAGCAAAATTAAGCTTCAACAATTCCGCTCAGCATACCAAAGGCTAGTTGAAACCACCACCTCGTTTTCCAGGTAGCCTTCCCTATAGCTGAAACAATTATTTTTGCATACAAGGCGGTGAGCTGAAGACAGTACAGGAGTATGGAGAAGCGAACCAACGCAGCATGAAGAAATAATTGCTTTAAATATACAGAAATCTTATAAAAATAAACCACTAGAATAAGGTAAAGGAAAACGCTTCTACTCTGCTATTTCAGCAACACCATTCCATGTAGTAGAATCAATTCCTATTTTGTTTACTATCTGCCAATAAATAAAGTCTATGTCTGCTGCCACCACCCCACAAACCATCAAAACCATCCGCTGGCCGTCGAAAGAAGCTGCGCCGCAAGCCTTTCCCGAAAGGCAGGCGTTGATGCCGATTTGGGGCGGCGTGCCCGTGCCGATGCCGCAATGGCAGAAACTGTGGCAAAGCCAAATCGCCCATTCGCTCAATGAAGACGGCCTGGCCTACCTCCACATCCCCTTCTGTGCCAACCACTGCGTGTTCTGCGGTTTCTACCGTAACGCCTGGAAAGAAGAGCATGGCGGCGCGTATGTGGACAAAGTGATTGATGAGCTGGCCGCTGAAGCCGAACAGCGCAGCGGCAGCGGCAAAATCCAAGCCGTGTATTTCGGCGGCGGCACGCCCACCGCGCTCGACACGCCCGACCTAGTTCGCCTCATCCGCGCCTGCTACCAATACCTGCCGCTGGCCGACGATTGCGAATTCACCCTTGAAGGCCGCATGAGCCATTTCGGGCTCGACAAAGCCCGCGCCGCCGTTGAAGCCGGCGTGAACCGCATTTCCATCGGCATTCAAACCTTCAACACCACCATCCGCCGCCGCCTTGGCCGTAAACACAGCGGCGAAGAAGCCTATGGCTACCTGAAAGAACTGTGCGGCCTCGATGCTGTGATTGTGGCCGACCTGATTTTCGGCCTGCCCGGCCAAACCGATGAAATTTGGGCGCACGACATCGAACGCGCCGCCGGCCTGCCCCTGTCGGGCCTCGACACCTACGCCTTCAACTGCTACCCCTTCCTGCCCATCAACCGCATGATTGAAAAAGGCGCATTCCCGCCGCTGTTCGGTTTTGATGTGCAATCCCAACACTACGCCTACGCCGTGCGCGAACTGGCACGGCTCGGCTGGCAGCAAGTGAGCAACAACCATTTCGCCTATCCCGGCCGCGGCGAGCGCAACCGCTACAACACCCTCGTCAAATCCAATATGCCCTGCCTCGCCTTCGGTTCCGGCGCAGGCGGCAACTTCGGCGGCTTCAGCTACCAAGTGCAGAGCGACCTAAAAGGCTACCTGAAAGCCCCTGCCGGCCAAAAAGCCCTCTCCTTCATGAGCCGCCACGGCCGACACAAAACCCTGCTCGGCCAAGTGCAGCACGACATCGAACTCGGCCGCATCGACACCACCCTGTTTGCCGACAACGCCGAAGCGCAAACCCTACTGCGCCAATGGCAGCAAGCCGAGCTCCTAACCATCCACGAGAACGGCCAGGCCATTCTCAACACCAGCGGCCGCTACTGGTCGCCCACCCTCACCCGTAAACTGATGATATCCCTCCCACCTGATGAAAAGGAAAGCACTATGCAAAAACTCTCTACCGAACAGCAAACCGTATTGCGCAACTCTCTGGCCGAAAAACCCGGCCAAATCCTCGAAATGCTTGCCGGCCAGCACCAATGCAGCTTTGAAGACGTGATCAACTGCCTGCCTGCACAGCTCATCAAGAAAACCGAAGGCAACCGCTTTGTCGAAATCATGCAAGCCCTTGCCGGCTGGGACGAAGCCGTTACCTTCATCGCCCACACCCCCGACGTGATTGCCGAAGTAACCGGGAAAATCCCCAACGGTAAAGTCGGCCGCGGCTTCTACAACTTCGAACATGCCGAAGAAGGCGGCATCCACGGCCACATTTATTATGAAAACTGCGCCGCCATCTACCTGATCGAACGCCCCTTCATGGGCAAAGACACCGTGTCGCTCAACTTCGTCAACCGCAACGGCGGCGCCATGTTCAAAATCTTCGTCGGCCGCGATGAAGCCGGCGAACTCAAACAAAACCAAATCCAAGCCATGCGCGCCCTGTTCGCCTAAACCCACCCGGATAGTTTGAAGGCTACCTGGAAATGCAGTCTTCACATAGTGAAGGCGTAGTTTCTGTGAAGCTAAAACCAAAAGGCAGCCTGCACTCTTGCCGGAATATTTATCCGCGCAAACCTCCCAACCATTTCCCCACAGGAGCACCACCATGCTGATGATATTCGGCGCCAACGGCTCCAGCGGCCGCCAACTCATCCAACGGCTTCCCAACCCCCAAGCTGCTGTAGCCGCATTAAGGCTACCTGAAACCGATGACTTCTTCGCCCGACACCACATCCGCACCACCGTTGCCGACGCACTCGACGCAGAAGCCGTCGCCCAAGCCATACAGCAATACCGGCCCGATACCGTCGTCAGCTTTGTCGGCGGCAAAAACGAACAAGGCATCCGCAGCGACGCCACCGGCAACATCCACATCATCCGCGCCCTCGAACAGCACGCCCCCCAAGCCTACCTCATCCTCGTTACCAGCATGGGCTGTGGCAAACAATACGCGCTGATGAGTGACATGTTCAAACAAGCTCTGGGCGAAGCCGTGGCCGCCAAAACCGAAGCCGAAAACGCCCTGCGCCAAAGCCCCCTCGCCTGGACCATCCTGCGCCCCTGCGGCCTTGCCAACGGCGACGACACCACCTATCAGCTGCACGAACAGCTCCCCGCCATCCCCCGCCAATACATGACCCGCACCGCCCTCGCCACCGCCGTGCGCCAAATCATCGATGAAGACGGGCATGATGGTAAGGTGTATTCGGTGACTTCCGGGGAAGCCGCTTAAACCATCCAGCCAAAACCAACGGGCAAACCGCTTCCAAATAGCAGTTTGCCCGTTATTTCAGGCTACCTGAAAACCAGATGGAACTTTCAGGTAGCCTCAAGCACAATAAGGGCTACCTGAAAAATATTCAGCCAAGCAAAAGAAGCTTGGCTTTTTCAGGTAGCCTCATCTTGCAACAGCAGCCGTGCAATCCTCTCGTCTGCCGGCCAAGTCAGTTTCAAATTGCGGCTGTCGCCCTGCACCAGCAGGGGTTGCAAACCCAGCTGTTCAACGGCGGAGGCCTCGTCGGTAATCTCCGCCGGATTGGCGGCAGCCAGCGCCCGTTGCAGCAACTCGGCGGGAAAAAGCTGCGGGGTTTGTGCCTGCCACAAACCGCTTCGGCTCACCGTTTCGGCAATGTGATTTTCGCCGTTGCCACGTTTGAGGGTATCGGCCACGGGCAAAGCCAAAATGCCGCCAACCGGATGCTGCCCTGCTTCTTGCAACAGCCGCCGCAAGGCTTCAGCAGGCAGGCAGCAGCGGGCGGCATCGTGCACCAGCACTTTATCGTCCGGCCGCATCACGCCGTGTTTCAGCAGCGAATTCAGCCCGTTAAACACGCTTTCGGCACGGCTCTCGCCGCCGCAATACAGCGTTCGCAGTTTGGCAGCCAAGTTTTCAGGTACCCCCACTTCCTGTTCAAACCACGCATCATCCCGCGCCAACACCACGGCTACCTGAACAATCTGCGGCTCGGCCAATAGGCGACACAGGGTGTGCTCCAGCACGGTGCGGCCTGCTATCCGCACGTATTGTTTGGGCAGGGCGGCGCCGAAGCGGCTGCCCACGCCGGCCGCGGGCACGAGGGCGAAATAGCGGCTCATGGCGTTTTCCGCCAGATGCTGCCGCCTTCGGCTTTTTTGTCCAACTCGTCCAGGTAGGCTTCATGTGCAGCGTTTTCCTCGGCATTGGCAGCCAGCACTTTCAGTTGCGCCGGGCGTTCGGTAGGCGCGATCACCACAGCGGGCGCATCGGCTTCGGCACTTTCTTCTTCGGCAAACTGGTCGGCCAAGCTGAATTGCGAGCGGGTCATGCCCAGATAAACTTCACTCAGCAGTTCGCAGTCGATTAATGCGCCGTGGAATACGCGTTTGCTGCGATCCACTTCGAGGCGGGTACACAAGGCATCCAGTGAGTTTTTCTGGCCGGGATACATGGCGCGCGCCATCACCAGCGTATCCACTACATTAGCAGTCAGCTCCTCCACGCTCGGCAGGCCGGCTCGGCGGAATTCGGCGTTGAGAAAGCCCACATCGAAGGGAGCGTTGTGGATAACCAGCTCGGCACCGGCAATAAAATCGGCAATCTGTTGCCCGATTTCGGCAAACTTGGGTTTGCCTTCGAGCTTATCCAGCGTAATGCCGTGCACTTTGACGGCTTCTTCAGGAATGTCGCGCTCGGGGTGGACGTATAAATGCAGATAGTTGCCGGTAAGTCGGCGGTCGATCATTTCCAGGCCGGCAAATTCGATGAGGCGATCGTCGCGATCATAATAAAAACCGGTGGTTTCTGTATCAAGAATGATTTGGCGCAAATGTTTCATCGGAGTATAGCTTTAATAATGTTGGCAAATGGGAAGCATCTTAACTCATAGCGGACTAACTTTAAATCAAGGCAAGGCAGCGAGCCGCAGATAGTACACACATGCAGTAAGGCAAGCCAACACATACTAGTTTGTTAGACTGCAGCAAAGACTGCTTGGCCGGCAATGCGGCAATACTTCGAATTAGCTTATCTGGCAGTAAAAATGATTTGTAGGATTAACAAATTATTACACGATATCTACGTTAATAGTAATAATTATCATTTGATGATATAGCCATTCTTCGGTATAATACATGCACGTTCAGTAAAGTAAGACGGTTCTATCTTGTGCTGAACTGCTAAATTTCAGCATTTCGCTCTGTTACGAGATGTTTAGTTTTGGTAGTGGTTTGTGTTCCTTTTTGCGCCCCGCTTTTGCCGGGGCAATTTTTTATGTGCGGCATAGGTATATGTAAATAGCTAAAACATATTTTTATACAAGGCTGCAAGCCACAGACAGTACGAGTAGTTACGACAAGGCGAGCCTATGCAGTAGGAAGAAATAAGCGCTTTAGCTATATTCAAATCATATTAAAAATGAAACATTATTCACGATGATACGGATGATTATGCAGAATCGACACCGCCCGATACAGCTGTTCGGTGAGCAACACGCGCACCATGCCGTGCGGCAGGGTGAGGCTAGAGAGGCGCAGCATCAGGCCGGCTTGTTGTTTGATGCGCTTGGTGAGCCCGTCTGCCCCGCCGATTACCATGCAAACATGCCGCCCGTTCTGCTGCCATTTTTTCAGGTAGCCTGCCAGCTCCTGCGAAGTGGGCGCAACGCCGCGCTCGTCTAACACCACCAAAAACGCATCGGCCGGCATGGCTTCCAAGATGCGTTTTTCTTCCGCCGCCATGCCCTGCGCCGCATTCACGCCCGCACCGCGCTTTTCCGGCTTGATTTCTTTCAGGGTGTATTTGATGTCGCGGCCGAAGCGTTTGGCATATTCCTTCACGGCTTTGTCCACCCAACTGGGCATTTTGCTGCCCACGGCCAATATGGTGATGTTCATGGTTTGCCTCGCTCCCGCCCTGCCCTAGCAGGGTGGTTTTGTCTTTTCAATAACATTATTTTACAATACGGCAGGCCGACTGATTCGGTTGGCCCGCAACTCTATTATTTTAAAACATTCAGCCAGCATCATTTAAACCAAATACACAGGCTACCTGAAAAACCAAAACAGGTTTTCAGGCAGCCCCAACACGCCATGCGCCTACTGCCCAAATTCTCCCTGCCCGAACCCCTGCGCCACTCGCGTACGCTGGCGTTTGCCCGTTTCCTCTATACGCGTTTTTATGAAGTGAACATTCCGCAGGTGTCGTCAAGCCTCACATTTACCACACTGCTGGCCTTGGTGCCGCTGTTTACCGTGGTCGTGGTGGTGGTATCTGCCTTTCCCGTGTTTGCTGATTTTTCCGCTCAGTTTCACCGCTTGGTGTCGGAAATCATGATGCCGGCAGGCGTGGCGGCGGTGAGCGACTACATTTTCCAATTCCGCGACCACGCCAGCCGCCTCACCGCCATCGGTATCGCCATGATGATCATCACCTCGCTAATGCTGGTGCACACCATCGAGCGCACATTCAACCAAATTTGGCGGGTGAAACGCCCGCGCAGCATCGTAACCCGCGTGTTGGTGTATTGGGCGCTGCTGAGCATCGGCCCCCTGCTGGTTGGGCTCGGGCTCTCGCTGTGGGGCGTGTTTCTGCGGCGCACCCTGTTTTACCTGCACTACCCGCTCCTCGCATCCGCCGTACAGTTCGGCGTGGCGCTCACCGCCACCTGGAGCATGCTCTGCCTGCTCTACAAGCTCGTGCCCGCCCGCTATGTGCCCATCCGCCACGCCCTGATCAGCGCCGCGCTGGCGGCGGTGTCTATTGAGCTGTTGCGGCGCGGTTTCGGCGTGTATGTGGCCAACTTCAACAACTATCAGTTGGTGTACGGCACCTTTGCCGCCGTGCCAATGTTTCTGCTGTGGCTCAACTTAAACTGGATTGTCATCCTCAGCGGCGCGCTCCTGGCCGCCTCGCTTTCCTATTGGGAGGGCGACGCTTTCCGCCGCCAAGGCTGCCACGGCACGCGGTTTCACGACGCCTTAGGCATCCTCACCCTGCTCGCCCAAGCGCAAAGCCAAGGCAAAAGCCTGAAAACCCAACAGTTCCGACGCCACATCCAGCTGGGCTACGACGAGCTTGGCGATCTGTTGGAACAACTTGCCCGACGCGGCTACATTGCGCAAAGCCTGCGCAACGGCTGGATGCTGAAAACCAGCCCCGAAGCCATCCGCGTGGCCGACTTATTCCAGCTGTTCGTGTATGGCAGCCATACCCACACCAACGATTCCATCGGCCGTACCGTGCAGCAAATCATGACCCCAGCCATCACCGCCGCTGATATGACCATGGCCGAATTTATCCAGCTCAATCAGCAGTAAGATGGTTAACACACGAAAGCGTTATATGGATTTCAGGTAGCCCTTTACGCAAAAAACCGGCTACCTGAAGCCAAAATCCCCAATTAAGCCCAACCATTTGCATCCCCTGTGTCGGTTTCCAGCCGCACCCTAGTTCAATAACAAGTAAAAAACCGCAAAGCGGCACCCGCCCTGCCCTGCCTATCCATTAAAATAGCGCGCTTCTGATAGACCCGTTTGCCACAACGGCATCCTGCCAAATCGTGTCCCCATCCGCCCTATTTTCCCGCCTGCCACGCCGTGCCCGCATCGTCCTTGTTGCGGCCGCTGCGCTGCTGGGCGTGTTCATTTTAATTGCCATCATCGCTGCCGCCTCCGCCAAGCCGGAAGGCGCGATGCAGAGCAAACGCATTGTGGAAAAACTCGCCACCGTGCGCGCCAAAGGCAAAACCCCGGCCACCGGCTACTGGAGCGATGAAGTCATCCAGCCCGGCGACTCCCTGCGCAACGTGTTGGAGCGTTTCAACCTTTCCGCCCAGCAAATTCAAGACATCACCCAAGCTGCCGCCTCAGAAGGCAAACAGCCCCACCTGCACCCCGACCAAACCGTCAGCCTCAGGCTCGATGCCCAGCGCCGCCCCGTGCAAGTGCAATTTTTCAACGACGACGATAACGGCGAAACCCAACTGGTTGATTTAGCCTATGCCGGCAACCGCTGGCAGGCCAAAACCGATGACGTGAAAACCACCACCCTGTCCACGCTCAAATCCGTTATCATCCGCTCCAGCGGCACCACCGCCGGCGCCATGTCGCGTGCCGAAATCCCTGCCGAAGTACGCGATTCCCTGCGCGAACTGTTCAGCAACCGGCTAGATCTCTATAAGCTCGAAGCTGGCGACACCGTGCGCATCCTTTATCAGGTAAACTACTTTCACGGCCAGCAGATTTCCATGGGCGACATCCTCGCCGTGGAAATCAGCCACCAAGGCAAGCTCTACCGCGCCTACTATTTCGGCGAAGACGGCAACGGCCGCTACTACGACGAACACGGCCAGCCACTGAAAAAAGGCTTCGAAACCCAACCCGTGCCCGGCAGCCGCATCAGCTCACCCTTCGGCGTGCGCGTCCACCCGATATTGGGCTATTTGCGCATGCACACCGGCATTGACTACGCCGCCCCCACCGGCACACCGATTCACGCCCCCTCAGACGGCATCGTGGAATTCCGCGGCCCCAAAGGCGGCTATGGCAACACCGTGATCCTGCGCCACAGCGACAGCATGCAAACGCTCTATGGCCACATGAGCGCGTTTTCCGCCAACGCCGCCCCCGGTCAGCGCGTGCGCGCCGGTGACATCATCGGCTTCATCGGCACCACCGGCCGCAGTACCGGCCCGCACCTGCACTATGAAGTGCGCCTAAACGGCGTGCCGGTCAACCCCGCCGGTGTCGCCCTGCCCGCCAAACGGCTCACCACTGCCGAGCTGGCCGAATTCCGTCGCCAGCAGCAAACTGTGGAACAAAAACTCGCCCAACTGCGCGGCATCGGCAAAACCGTCGCCCAGCTGGATTGATGGCCGGTTGATTTAACGATAAGAAACCAAGAAACTGATTTTCAGGTAGCCTCAAAGCAGCGATTTTATGGCAATATATTGCCTGATTGCCGCAACAATAAAAGGCTACCTGAAACCTCAGCTTTACCGCATAAAAGCAATAAACCAGTTTCGCCAAGAAACTGCCACGTCAAACAGCACACCAAACAGCATTCCCGCTAAAGCGGCACAGCGGCACTATGCCGCAGCAGCCTGCAGTAAACAAAAGCAGAAGCCAAAAAGCTACCTGAAATCAAACCGCCCAGACCAATACCGTGAAGCGCATAATCCTCTTTCTCCTCACCAATATGGCCGTACTCCTGGCTGCCCGCCTGCTGTTCGGGTTGCTCGGCCTCAATCCGCAAGATATCTCCGGCCTGCTGCTGCTCTCCGCCATCACCGGCTTTTCCGGCTCGTTGATTGCCCTCATCATGTCGAAAAGCAGCGCCAAGCAGGCCGTGGGCGCCCACGTTATCCGCCAGCCGCGCAACGAAACCGAAGATTGGCTCGTGCGCGTGGTGGAAGTCCAGGCCAAACAATGGAACCTGCAAACCCCCGAAATTGCCATTTATGAGTCGCCTGAGCCCAACGCCTTCGCCACCGGCGCCAGCCGCAACAGCTCACTGGTTGCCGTCAGCACCGGCCTCTTGCAAATCATGAACCGTGACGAGGTGGAAGCCGTGCTCGCACACGAAATGGCACACGTCGGCAACGGCGACATGGTTACGCTCACCCTGGTTCAAGGTGTGGTGAACACCTTTGTACTGTTTTTCTCCCAAATCATCGCCTCCGTTATTGCCTCCTCCCTGCGTCAAAACCGGCAGCACGATGGCGGCAGCAGCGCCATCCAAACCGTAGTCAGCATGGTATTCCAAGTGATCTTCGGCTGGCTGGCTGGCATCATCGTGATGTGGTTCAGCCGCCAGCGCGAATATCGTGCCGATGCCGGAGCTGCCAAACTGGTGGGGGCGCCCAAAATGATCTGTGCCCTGCAACGGCTCAAAGGCAGCCACAGCAGCCTGCCGCCCCCCATGGCCGCCATGGGCATCAACGACAACACCCTGCGTTCTCTGTTCAGCACCCACCCCACCCTCGACGACCGCATCGCCCGCCTGCAACGGCTGAACTATTAAATCGATTTGGTAAGCGGATTCTGCCAGTCCAAATAGCAAAAGGCTACCTGAAATAACCGCAAGTGGTTTTCAGGTAGCCTTCTAATAGAAAAACATATCTAAACTATGTACTTCTATGGAAAACTCAGCAGCCTTCCCGGCCTTGTCTACCTCCCCGATATGCAAGACAGGGAATTGGGAACGCCAACCCCAGACACCTGCCCGAATTCATCTCTGCCTACGAAACCGGCAGTTTTTCATGCCAAGAACAGCACACCCTGATGGGGCTCACCTTGCCTCATTCAATATCTACCTAGCTGTAGAAGCCATCCACGATCCGGCAATCGAACATACCATTTCCGCCCTGCTGGAGCAGCAATGGCAGAATTCCCATCCGCTCGTACACTATTGGCACTGCTCGACGAAGACTCGGACGACGAATTCCACATCACCCCTACCATGCAGAAACTTTGGACACAGCATTTCAACTAGCCATAGCTTGGATACTTATGTCCGATATAATGCTTAACTCAAGGCTACCTGAAACCTGGAAACAGCAGGTAAAACAAAATATCGATATCGCAATGCCAACCACACCCACTAACACACACCCATCAACAACAATGTGAATATAGATTAGTACACAGCGAGCTCAAACCCACACTACCCGCTGTCTGCTTCAACTGTATCCCTACTCCTTATTCAACACTCTGCCCTCTCCCGCAACAAAAAGGCTACCTGAACTTTTCAGGTAGCCTTTTATTCAATCACACTGTTTCATGCTTAGCGGGTTGGATCGATATTGCTGCGGAAGTCGTATTGATGGTGGTCGTATTCATACGGGCCTTGCGGGTCATTGGGTGCATGGCGGTACTGATGACCCATGTCATCCAAATCGTGGCCGGGCTCAGTAGCTAAATCGCCCACTGATACGTTTACCCTAGATTCCAGCACAATGGCAGAAGAAACGTGTTCGCCCACGTTATACACCATGGCCAAACCAATTTCTTCAGCCGGGATGCTCACGTATTTCACAGTCGGGCTCGGATTGATATCGGTGCGCACTTGGCGGCTCTGACGGTACAGGCTCACCACAGTACCTTTATCCAAACCATCAGCCGAACCTTTGTTCAGGATAACAGTGCTGAAGCGACCAGCTTCGCTGATGCCGTCCAACACATCCACGATGCGGGCACGCACCTGGTTTTCGGGCTCGTGGGGCATCATATTGAAAGCGTTTTCTTCGCCGTTATAACGCAGCAGGTAATCGCCTTGGCGGATTTCAGCCACTTGCTCACGAATCTGCAATGCCTGTGCGGTTTCGGTCGGCACTTTCACCAAAGGGTGTAGGCGGGTGTAGTATTGGTTGTCAGGCAGGGCTCGGCGGTCGCGCTCGGAACGCTCGGCCAAGGCGGTGCTGGTTACCGGCAAGGTAGCCAGTTTACCACTAAAGGTTACCAGCTGACCGATGAATTTGCCTGTTTCGGGATCACGAATATCTTTAATCGGGCGGTAAACTAGGTATTCACCTGATTCGGTAACGCCGTAGGCATAAATGCGGTCGCCCAGAGAATACATGGTTTTGCCTTCCGGGCCGGCGATGATGCGCGGTGCATCTTGGGTGGCGCGGCGGGCAATCACCTGTGGGTGTTTCATGAACATACGGTAGTAGTTCAGATTGAGGGTGGAGATGCCGTAGCCGGAAGAAGTTTCGCGCACGCGCGGCTGCAGTTTAACGGTGGGAATACCACCGGCGTTATCCACACGCAGGCGCGGCTGTCCGTTGACATAGTGCAACACCAGCACTTGACCTGGATAAATCAGATGAGGGTTGCGGATGGTGCGACGGTTGGCGCCCCACAGCTGCGGCCATTTCCACGGACGGTAAAGGTATCTGCCGGAAATGCCCCACAAGGTGTCGCCAGTACGCACGGTATAGCGTGCGGGGGCGTTGGGGCGTACGCGCAGAGGCGCGGCCTCGGCGGGCAGAACAGAAACAGTCAAGCCAATGGCGCAAAGCAAGGTTATAATATGTTTTCTCATGAGAGAGCTTCCCTTTAGGATTAACGAACCTGATAACGCTTTATTTACGTTGTTGTTGATGAAATTAACGGAATCATAGAACATTTTAGGTATCTTGCGCCAGTATTCAGGCGAAAAAACCGTTACAACTGCAATAAGAACGTATCTATCTATGCACACTTAAGAGAGAAATCAAATGGCTTTACTAAATATTTTGCGCTATCCCGACCCCCGCCTAAACCTGGTGGCCAAACCGGTAAAACAAGTGGACGAACGCATCAAAAAACTGGTGGCCGACATGGCCGACACCATGTACGAAGCAAAGGGCATCGGCCTAGCCGCCACACAGGTGGACGTGCACGAGCGTGTGGTGGTGATGGACTTGTCTGAAAGCCGCGACCAGCTGCAAGTGCTGATTAACCCTGTAATTTTGGAGCGCAACGGCGAAACCGTGTATGAAGAAGGCTGCCTCTCGGTGCCGGGTGTATACGACAAAGTAACCCGTGCCGAAAGCATCGTGGCCGAAGCGCTGGATGCCGAAGGCAAGCCCTACACCATTCATGCCGACGGCCTACAAGCCATCTGCATCCAACACGAAGTCGACCATCTTGACGGCAAAGTTTTCGTGCAATATCTGTCACGCCTGAAGCAGGAACGCATCAAAACCAAAATGAAGAAACTCGACAAACACACGCTCTAACCCGAGCAAGAGGCTACCTGAAACCATGATTCGCAAAGTCATTTTTGCCGGCACCCCCGATTTCGCCGCCACCGCCCTGCGCGCCATTGCCCAGGCCGGCTTCGACATCCCGCTGGTGCTCACCCAGCCAGACCGCCCCAAAGGGCGCGGTATGAAGCTGCAAGCTTCGCCCGTGAAAGAAACCGCGCTCGAACTCGGTTTTCAGGTAGCCCAACCCGAAAGCCTGAAAAGCGAATCTGCACAAGAAATGCTGTGCACTGTGGAAGCCGACGTCATGGTGGTGGCCGCCTACGGTCTGTTACTGCCGCAAGCCGTGCTCGACATTCCGCACCACGGTTGCCTCAACATCCATGCTTCGCTGTTGCCGCGCTGGCGCGGTGCCGCACCCATCCAGCGCGCTATTGAAGCAGGCGATAGCGAAACTGGCATCTGCATCATGCAAATGGACGCCGGGCTTGACACCGGTGCCGTTATCAGCCGCCATCCCTGCCCGATTCTCCCCAGCGACAACGCCCAAACCCTGCACGACAAACTGGCCGAAATCGGTGCGCGCGCCATTGTTGCCGATTTGCAACACTATTCTCAACGCAACGCCCAGCCCCAGCCTGAACACGGTATCACTTACGCCCACAAATTAAGTAAAGCCGATGCCCAAATCGATTGGACGCAGCCCGCCAAAACTATCGAACGCCGCATCCGTGCCTTCAACCCCGTGCCCGGCGCCTGGTGCGACTACCACGGCAAACCGCTGAAAATCTGGGCTGCACAAATCTGCCCGGCCAATGGCGTGGCCGGCAGCGTGTTGCAAGCCGATAAAAACAGTATTCAGGTAGCCTGCAGCAGCGGCTCGCTGCTGATTCAAACCCTTCAGCCCGCCGGCAGCGCCCGCATGGAAGCCGCTGCCTTTCTGGCCGGCCACCCTGTCGCCGTCGGCAGCCGATTCGGAGCGGAAAACACATGAGCTTGGCCAACATACAAACCCTCGCCGCCCACAGCGTGGCTGCCGTTGAAGCCGGGCGCAATCTGTCCGACGTCCTGGCCGAAATCTGGCGCGACCACCCACAGCTCTCCACCCAAGAACGCGGCGCGCTGCAAGATATTGCCTACGGCTGCCAACGTTTTTCAGGTAGCCTGCGCGCCCTGCTCGGCCTGATGCTGAACAAGCCTCTGCCCCGTGCCGACATCCACAGCCTGATATTGGCCGCACTCTACCAGCTCGCCTACAGCCGCAATGCCGCCCATGCCGTGGTAAACGAAGCTGTGCGCGCTGCCGGTAAAATCGGCAAAGGCCAATACAAAGCCCTCACCAACGCCCTGCTCCGCCGTTTCCTACGCGAGCGCGACAGCCTGATGCAGCAGGCGCAGCAAAGCCTGGAAGGCCGCTACAACTTGCCCGGCTGGTGGCTCGAACGGCTGCAGCGAGACTACCCCGAACACTGGCTGCAAATCACCGAAACCTTTAATAGCCATCCGCCAATGACCCTGCGCATCAACCGCCGGCACACCGATGCGGAAGGCTACCTGAAAATCTTGGCCGAACACGGTATGCAGGCCGAAATCCTCGGTAGCCACGCCATGATGCTCGCCACACCTGTGCCCGTGTCCGCCTTGCCGCTGTTTGCCGAAGGCTTCGTATCCGTGCAGGATTGGGGGGCACAACAGGCCGCCGCCTGGCTCGACGTGCAAAACGGCGAACGCGTACTCGATGCCTGCGCCGCACCCGGCGGCAAAAGCGGCCACCTGCTCGAATGGGCAGACTGCGAGCTTACCGCCATCGACATCGACCCCGCCCGCCTGCAACAAGTGCGCGACAATCTAAGTCGTCTCGGCCTAAGCGCCGAGCCACACGCTGCCGACGCACGGCAATGGGCTTCGTGTTATGATGGCCCCCTGTTCGACGCCGTATTGGCCGACGTACCCTGCACCGCTTCAGGCGTTGCCCGCCGCCATCCCGACATCAAATGGCTGCGCCGGCCGCAGGATGCCAAGAGCACGGCCGCCCAGCAAACCGATCTGCTCGATGCCCTGTGGCGCACGCTCAAGCCCGACGGCAGAATGCTCCTGTCCACCTGCTCGCTGTTTGCCGAAGAAAACGGCAGCCAGCTGCAAGCCTTTTTGCAACGCCACTCCGACGCTACCTGTACACGCAGCGAAACCCTGTTACCCAATCCGCACCAAGATGGCTTCTATTACGCGCTTATCCACAAAACTGCTTAGCCTGCCCGCCTGCTGCCTGCTGGCTTTTGCAGCCGTGGGCGCGCGGGCAGAAGGCATCAACGTTACCCGTTCCAGCGCCACGCTCACCACTGATGGCCGCCTGTCGGTAAACAGCCGCTTCCAAACCGAGCTGCCCGGCCAGCTTCAGGTAGCCCTCAAACAAGGCGTGCCGCTTAATTTCCAACTCAGCTACCGCTTGCAGTCGCCCACCCTGGCCGCCTACCGCTGGCGGCTCGGCCAGCTGGTCGGCTCGGCGCAAACCATCAACTACAAACTCGCCTATCACCCGCTCACCGACCGCTACCGTGTCAGCGTCGGCTCGTTTGCCACCGAATACGGTACCTTGCCCACCGCACTGAAAGCCGTCGGTGCGGTGGCCAACTGGCAAGTGCTCGACAAAGGCACACTCTCCGACACCACCCCCGCCGATGTAGCCGCAGATGTGCGCTTGAGCCTGAGCATCAGCGATTTGCCGCGCCCTTTCCAAATCAACGGCGAAACCTCGAAGAGCTGGCAGCTCGATTCCGGCTGGCGCAAACTGCTCATCAGCCAGCAATAAAGGGAAACCATGCGCCGTCTGCTTACCTTCATCGCTGTTTTGGGTATGCTCACCCTATATGTGCTGGCGCTCGCCACTGGCCACGCCAGCAAGCTGGCGCAGTATTTCTGGTGGATTCTTACCTTCAGCGCCGCCCTCTTAGGCATCCTGCTCACCATTCTCATCTCCCAACTGTGGAAACTCTGGCTCGACCGGCGCAGGCGGGTGTTCGGCTCGCAGACCGCTATTCGCCTGGCCAAAATGTTTATGTTGGTGGCCATCCTGCCCGGCCTGTTCCTGTTCGGCGTATCTGCCCAGTTTATTTCGCACAGCATCGACTCCTGGTTTGGCAACGAAACCGAAGAAGCGCTGGAGCGCAGTCTGAGCCTGAGCAAATCCGCACTGGATTTGGCACTGGACACCTCAGTGCGCAAAGCTGCCACTGTTCAGGTAGCCTTAATCGGCGAAATGTCGCTGCAGCAAGACGCGCGGCAGGCTCTGAGCCAGCTTTCTGCCAATAGCGGCTTTGACCAGCTCGCACTCTACGACAGCAAAACCTTGAACCCCGCTGCCGAATACCGCAAGCCCGATGCCGACAAACTGCCGCCACCCGAACTCACACACGATATCCTCGAACAAGTGAAAACCACCGGCAGCGCACGCAGCGTAGCCAACGTCGGCCACACACTCTACGCCCAAGGCTGGCTCGCCCTGCCCGAGCTACACGGCCAAAACTATATTTTGTTCTTCCGCCAACCGGTGCAGAAACAAGTAGCCAACGACGTAACCCTGATTGAAGCCGCCCGCGCCCGCTACGCTGAAATCAGCTATGCCAAACAAGGTCTGCAAACCTTCTTCCTGTTCACCCTCTTGATGGCCACCCTGCTGGCCATTCTGCTCGCGCTGGTAATTGCCCTATTTTTCGCTCAACGCTTCACTGCGCCGATTCTCTCCTTGGCTGCCGGTGCACGCTCCGTGGCACAGGGCGATTATTCGCAGCAACTGGCCATATACCGCAACGACGAGCTCGGCCGCCTCACCACCCTATTCAACCACATGACCGCCGAGCTCAACGCTTCCCATATCCGCCAGGAAGCCGCCCGCCACTATCTCGAATGCGTGCTCTCCAGCCTGACCAGCGGCGTGGTTACGCTCGACGACCAAGGCTACCTGAAAGCCTGCAACAGCAGTGCTGGGCACATCCTAATGCTCGACTTGGCCGCCTGCCGGGAAAGTAGCGTGCACGAATGGCACAAGCTCGGCGTGGCTGAGGCACTGGCCGCCCAAGTGCTGCTTGCCATCCTCCCCACCATCGACAGCGACAAACCCGTGCAGCTCACCTATGCCGCACCCGACGAATCCCGTATCCTGCTGGGCAAGGCCACCCGTCTGCCTGAAGACAACGGCGCCGGCACTGTATTAGTGTTCGACGATGTAACCACACTGGTGCAGGCGCAGAAAGAAGCCGCCTGGGGCGAAGTGGCCCAGCGCTTGGCGCACGAAATCCGCAACCCGCTCACTCCCATCCAGCTTTCCGCCGAGCGCCTGGCCTGGAAGCTCGATGGCAAACTGGACGATAAAGACGCCGCGATGCTTGAGCGCGCCACCAACACCATTGTCAACCAGGTGGCCGCCATGAAAGATATGGTTGAAGCCTTCCGCAACTACGCCAAAGCACCAAAACTCAAACTGGAACGTATCGATTTAAACGTTTTGGCTGCCGAGCTTTTGGTGCTGTATGAGAGCTCAAATTGTACATTTGAAGCGGATTTCAGTAATATAGAAGCCGTGGTCGAAGCCGATGCCGGTGCCATGCGCCAAGTGTTACACAATATTTTGAAAAACGGCGCCGAAGCCGCTGCTGCAGACGAACAGCCGAAAGTGTTCATCCAAACGGCGGTGCAAGATGATAAAGTGCTGCTAAACATTTGCAATAACGGCAAAAGTTTCAGCGAAGACATGCTTCTCCACGCCTTTGATCCCTATGTTACCGACAAACCCGGCGGCACCGGTTTGGGCTTGCCGGTGGTAAAAAAAATTATTGAAGAGCACAAAGGCCGCATATCGCTGGCCAACCGCCCAGAAGGCGGGGCTTGTGTGAAAATTACTTTACCCCTACTGGTGGAAAACGATGCGCAGCAGTGATATTTTGATTGTAGATGATGAAGTGGGCATCCGCGATTTGCTGTCGGAAATCCTGCAAGACGAAGGCTATTCGGTTACTCTGGCCGAAAATGCCGAAGAAGCCCGCCAACTTCGAAACCAGACCCGCCCCACCATGGTGTTGCTGGACATTTGGATGCCCGATTGCGACGGCATTACTCTGCTCAAAGAGTGGGCCAAATCTGGTCAGCTCAACATGCCTGTAGTGATGATGAGCGGCCACGCCAGCATCGATACTGCCGTGGAGGCCACCAAAATCGGCGCGCTGGATTTCTTGGAAAAACCCATCGCCCTACAAAAGCTTTTAGCTGCCGTAGAACGTGCCTTCAAACACAGCGCTATGCAGGCTTCTTCCACCATGTCGCTGGATAAACTCGGCACCAGCGAAGCTGTTAAACAGCTCAACCAGCAGCTCGAACGTGCTGCCCGCACCCAAGCCCCCGTGCTACTCTCCGGCGAGCCAGGTTCACCGTTCGAGTTGGTGGCGCACTACTTCCAAACCGGCAATGCCCCCTGGGTGGAGCCCGGCAAAATCGAACAAATCAGCAGCAGCCCCATCGAATTGCTGCAAAAAGCCGGCAACGGTGTGCTCTATCTAGGCGACATCGCCCAATACGGCAAAAGCATCCAGCAAGGCATCCTCTTCCTCTTGGGTAAGGCCGACCGCTACAACGTGCGCATCGTCTGCGCCTGCAGCCAGCCTGTGCAAGAGCTGATTACCAGCCCAGACTTCGACTCCCGCCTGCTCAACAGCCTCTCGGCCATCATGGTCAGCATCCCACCATTGCGCAACCAGCCCGAAGACATTGTTTTCTTGGTGGAGCAGCTGATTCAAGAGTTTTCCGAAAGCCGCAAAACCGCCGTTAAATTCAACACTGCCGCCCTGAACGCCCTGCGCCAATACGACTGGCCGGGCAACTTCGAGCAGCTGCGCAGTGTGGTGAAAAGCATTGTGCTCACCGCCGAGAGCAAAGAAATCTGTTTGGAAAATGTGCAGGCCGTGCTCAGCCAGTTCACGCTCAACCAACCCTCCGAACTGGTGGGTGGATTCAACTTCGACTTGCCCTTGCGCGAATTGCGCGAAGACTTGGAACGCCGCTATTTTGAATACCATATCGCCCAAGAAGGGCACAACATGAGCAGAGTGGCACAGAAAGTCGGCCTCGAGCGCACCCACCTGTACCGCAAGCTCAAACAGCTCGGTATCCAATTCTCCCGCCGAGGCAGTAACGACAGCAAATAGCTCCACCCAATCAGGCTATCTGAAAATCCAGCCAATGGTTTTCAGGTAGCCTGTAGTACTATTTAGTATCTGCCCTATTTGCAGCATCTAACAACAGGCTTCCTGAAATTAGCTTCATCGAAGTTAAAACGAGGTCTCCGAAGGAGGCAAGTTTCTGCGGAGCTAAAAACCCGCGCCCCACATTTCAAACATAACAAAAATTAGCAAGAGCCTCGATACAACAAAACAGTTAGCTATTTTAAAGACTACCTGAAACCAACCCGGACCACGAAAAATCAGTAGCAACGGCTGCACAAACTGCGCATCCTAGCGTATCATTACAGCGGTTTAGACCGCAAAGTAATGTTAAGAAACCGTCTCCGCGCTACAGCTATAGATAAAGCACATTTTTTCTGCACAACAGAACCCATGCCGTAGGAAATAAAGTGTTTTAGCCACCCCAAGCGCGCTTAGCTTGGGCTGCCTCCGTCAATCGGTGCAGCCGCAACAAGGAAACAGACACATGAAACAGATTTTTCTCGATTTCGAACAGCCCATTGCCGAATTGGTGCAGAAAATAGAAGAGCTGCGCTTCGTGCAAAACGACTCGGTATTGGATATTTCCGAAGAAATCGAACGCCTGCAAAAGAAAAGCAACGAGCTCACCAAAAACATTTTTGCCAAGCTCACTCCCGCACAAATTATGCAGGTTTCGCGCCATCCGCAGCGCCCCTACACCCTCGACTACATTGAAGCGCTGTGTACCGATTTTGAAGAGCTGCACGGCGACCGCTACTATGCAGACGACTATGCTATCGTGGGCGGGCTGGCCAAGTTTGAAGGCCAGAGCGTGGTAGTTATTGGTCACCAAAAAGGCCGCGATACCAAAGCCAAAATCCGCCGTAATTTCGGCATGCCCCGCCCTGAAGGCTACCGCAAAGCCCTGCGCCTAATGAAGATGGCGGAAAAATTCGGCCTGCCTGTGCTTACCTTTGTCGACACCCCCGGCGCCTATCCTGGCATCGGTGCTGAAGAGCGTGGCCAATCCGAAGCCATCGGCCGCAATCTGTATGAGCTCACCCGCCTGCGCGTGCCGGTTATCTGCACCGTAATCGGTGAAGGCGGCTCCGGCGGCGCGCTGGCCATTGCCGTGGGCGATGCCGTAAATATGCTGCAATACGCCACCTATTCTGTGATTTCGCCTGAAGGTTGCGCTTCCATTCTGTGGAAAACTGCCGAAAAAGCTGCCGATGCCGCACAAGCCCTAGGCATTACTGCCAAGCGCTTAAAGAGCCTCGAGCTAATCGACCAAATCATCGCCGAGCCCTTGGGTGGCGCACACCGCGATTATGAAACCGTGATGAACAACGTGCGCAAAACCATCCGCCAGCAGCTGGCCGATTTGGAACACCAGCCGGTGGAGCAACTGCTGGCCAAACGCTTCGACCGCATCATGGCCTATGGAAAATTTACCGACAAATAACCAACTGCGGCAACACATTACCCAACAATGGCCGGCGCCAAACGCCGGCCGTTTTGCCGTGGAAGTCGGTTTCAGCGGCGGGCTCGATTCCGTGGTCTTATTGCACCTGTTATGCAGCCTACGCAACGAATTGTCGCTGGAATTGAGCGCGGTACACATCCACCACGGTCTCGATGCCCCCGCCGACGAATGGGCGGAATTCTGCCGCGAACTGTGCGCCCGATGGCAAGTGCCGTTGCGCATAGAGCGCGTGCAGGTGGCGTTCAGCAAACTCGGACTCGAAGCCGCTGCCCGTGCCGAACGCTACCGCTGCTTCGCCCAAAGCCGCGCCGATGCCGTTGCCCTCGCCCACCATGCCGATGATCAAGCCGAAACCCTGCTGCTGGCCGCCCTGCGCGGCGGTGGGCTCCGTGCCCTCGCCGCCATGCCTGCCCTGCGGGCGCTGAACGAACGTATCAGCCTATGGCGCCCCCTCTTGGCCGTTCCCCGAACCGAGCTGCTCGCCTACGCCCAAGAACACAAGCTGACATGGGTGGAAGACAGCAGCAACGCCGACACCGCCCTACTGCGCAACTGGCTGCGCCGCGAAGCCCTACCCCCATGGCAAGAACGCGTGCCACATTTCACCCGCCAACTGCTCGCCACCGTCGACCGCCTGCAACACGACTTGGCGCTATTGGAAGACTACAGCCAAACTGAGCACAACAGCCTGTATGACGCCGCCGGCCGTTTTCAGGTAGCCTCTTGGCGGCAGCTTCCTCCCTTACGGCAAACCCACCAACTGCACCTATTCGCCCGTAATCACCACCTTGGCAGCCCCCGCGCCGACAGCGTACGCCAATTCGCCGCCACCCTCGCCAATCCCACCGTGCAGCAAGCCCAATGGCCGCTGCCACATGGTCGTGCCATCCTCTACGCCGGCTGCCTGTTTCCCGTTCCCGCCAAGTGGACCGCCGGTAAACTACTTGCCCAACCCATGTGGCAACCCACCACTCACGGGCTACCTGAGAACCTAATTCAGCCCGACAGCGGCATCTGGCGCACCCCGCAACCTAGCGACATCCTGCCCCTGCCGCACGGCCACAAAAAAATCAGCCGCCTGCTGCAAGAAAAAAAAGTACCCCCCTTCATGCGCGCCCTATGGCCGCTGTGGGTGCACGAACAACACGGCTGCCTCGCCGCCGCCAACCTGCAAACACATTGCTGCCTCTCCGTGCCGAACGGCTGGCAGGCGCAATCGGAAGATTTGAACCGGTTTATTTTGTCCGGCAGCGGCTTGGATGATGAAACGGAATAAAGAATTTCAGGTAGCCTGTACATACTGCGCAGGCTACCTGAAATTCTTCCAAATCATCGTGGATTATTTATCAATCAGGGCTGCGTGTTGGGTTACGCCTGCGGCCACCCCACCTCAACCAATACATTTTCAGGTAGCCCCCAAAGGCTACCTGAAATCTCTTTGGCCATCCTCTTCAAGTAGCCCCTACCAATTTACCCCTACCTGCCGCTCGCCCAAAAGCGACACCAGTTCTTCCAAGAGTTCGGTGCTGAGGCAAGGCTGCCATCGGCTGTCGGGGATGAGCTCGCCGCTGGCTTGGCCGTTGGCGTAGTGCAGGCGCAGGGGAACGCGTTTGCCTTCGCCGCCGCGTTGCAACAGTTCGGCCAGGCGGGGGATGTTGTCGTGGGGGGCGAGGTGCAGGGTGAGGGCGCGAGCGTAGTGGCTGCGGGCTTCCTGCAGGGTGTAAACGCGGTTGGCGATGATGCGCAAGCCGTCTTCGCCGCCGTAGTCATCGCGGCTGATGCGGCATTCGGCAATCAACACTTGGTCGGCGCGCAGGGTGTCGCGGCCGAGCTGCTCGAGCGTTTCGCCGCTAATCATCACTTCGGCTTTGCCGCCGGTATCTTCCAGCGTGATGAAGGCGATTTTGCCGCGTTTGCCCACCATGCTGCGGATGGCGGTGGCGAAGCCGGCCACGCGCACGTTGTCGTTGGGCTTGAGCTGGGAGAGACGGGTGGGGGCGAATTGGCGCACTTCTTTTTCGGCCGGGCCGAAGGGGTGGCCGGAAAAATAGAAGCCGATGGCCTGTTTTTCTTCGGCCAAAAGCTCGGCTTCTCCCCAAGCGGGCACATCGATCATTTCCAAAGGGGCAATCGCGTCTTCCACCATATCGAACAGGCCGCCTTGGTTGGCATTTTCTTCTTGCTGCTCGGCGTTGCTCATGGCCAGGTCGATGTTGGCAAGCAGGCGGGCGCGGTTGGGCTCGATGCTGTCGAACGCGCCGCCGCGCACCAGGGCTTCGATGGTGCGGCGGTTGATGTGCTGGCGGCTCACGCGCTCGCAGAAGTCGAACAGGCTCTGGAATGCGCCGCCTTCTTCGCGTGCGGCCATAATGGCTTCTACCGCGGCTTCGCCGGTGCCCTTAATCGCGCCCAGGGCATAACGAATGCGGTGTTGGGCGTCGGGCTGGAAATGGTAGCCGGAATGGTTGACATCAGGGGGCAGGAAGCGGATGCCGTTATCGCGGGCATCGTCGTAGAACAGCTTGAGCTGGTCGGTGTTGTCCAACTCGCTCGACATGGTGGCGGCCATGAATTCGGCCGGATAGTGGGCTTTGAGCCAGGCGGTTTGGTAGGCCACCAAGGCGTAGGCGGCGGCGTGGGATTTGTTGAAGCCGTAGCCGGCGAATTTTTCCATGTAGTCGAAGATTTCATCGGCTTTTTCGCGGGCAATGCCCTGCTTGGCCGCACCTTCGGCGAAGATTTCGCGGTGTTTCGCCATTTCTTCGGGCTTTTTCTTGCCCATGGCGCGGCGCAATAAGTCTGCCCCGCCGAGCGAATAGCCGCCGATCACCTGCGCGGCCTGCATCACCTGCTCCTGATACACCATGATGCCGTAGGTGGGTTGCAACACGGGCTCGAGCAGCGGGTGCATGTATTCGAAGCGTACGCCCTTCATGCGGGCGATGAAGTCCGGAATCAAATCCATCGGGCCGGGACGGTAGAGCGACACAAAGGCGATGATTTCTTCCAGCTTGGTGGTGTTGGCCTGCGCCAGCATCTTTTTCATGCCGGTGGATTCAAACTGGAACACCGCCGTGGTGTTGGCCTTGCGGAACACTTCGTAGGCTTGCTGGTCGGTGAGGTCGATGTGGTTCACATCGATGTGCTTGCCGGTGGTTTGCGCAATAAATTCCTGCGCCATTTTAATGATGGTAAGGTTGCGCAGGCCAAGGAAGTCAAACTTCACCAGCCCAATATCTTCCACGTCGCCCTTGTCATACATGGAAACGGGCGAGGCGGATTCATCGGCCTGATACACCGGGCAGAAATCGGAAATCTTGCCTGGCGCAATCAACACGCCGCCGGCATGCATGCCCAGCCCGCGCGTGAGGTCTTCCAGCTTTTTGGCCAGCTCCATTAGCTCTTCGGCCTCTTCCTCTTCCAGCACCTTGGCGATTTCCGGCTCGGCCTCCATCGCCTTCTCCAGGCTCAGCGGCTTGTTAGCTTCCATCGGAATCAGCTTGGAAAGCCGGTCGCACACGCCGAACGGCAGCTCCAGCACGCGCCCCACATCACGGATTACGGCTTTGGAAGACATTGTGCCAAAGGTAACAATCTGGCTCACTGCCTCGAAGCCATATTTTTGGCGCACATATTCAATCACGCGGCCACGGTTGTTTTGGCAAAAGTCAATATCGAAATCGGGCATCGACACGCGCTCGGGATTGAGGAAACGCTCAAACAGCAGCGCATAGCGCAGCGGGTCTAAATCAGTAATTTTTAAGGAATACGCCACCATCGAGCCTGCGCCCGAGCCGCGCCCCGGCCCCACCGGGCAGCCGTTGTTTTTCGCCCAGTTGATGAAGTCGGCCACAATCAGGAAATAGCCCGGAAAGCCCATCTGCACGATGGTGCCCAGCTCGAAATCCAGCCGCGCCTGGTATTCCGGCAGTTTTTGCCTGCGTTCCGCCTCATCCGGATAGAGCGCGGCCAGCCGTTCGCGCAGGCCTTGGTTGGATAGGTGGGCGAGGTAGTCGTCCAGGCTCATGCCGTCGGGCGTGGGAAACTGCGGCAGGAAATTTTTGCCCAGCGTGAGCGTGAGGTTGCAGCGCTTGGCGATTTCCACTGTGTTTTGCAGCGCCTCCGGCAAATCGGCAAAGCGCGCAGCCACCTCTTCCGGCGAAGTAAAATACTGTCCGGCCACAAAGTCGCGCGGGCGGCGTTTGTCCGCCAGCACCCAGCCGCCAGCAATACACACCCGCGCATCGTGCGCCTTGAAATCGTCGGGATTTAAAAACTGTGCCGGATGGGTGGCCACCACGGGCAAACCCAATTCCGCCGCCAATTTGAGGCTACCTGAAACCGAAGTTTCCCATTCCGGTTTTTCAGGTAGCCTTTGCAGTTCCAAATAAAAAGCATCGGGAAACCATTGCGCGTATTTCTGCGCGGCGACGCGGGCGGCGTTGTCATGGCCGTTCATCAGCTGGCGGCCTACTTCGCCCAAATTCGCACCAGAAAGACAAATCAGCCCCTCATTATCGCCCTCAGCCAGCCATTGCGGCTCCAGCTCGGCATGGGCAACGTTGCGGTCCGTGCCCACATAGGCACGGGTGAGCAGCTCACACAGGCGGCGGTAGCCCGCTTCGTTGCGCACCAAGAGCATGGCTCGGAAGGGCTGCTCCGGATTGTCCGGATTAGCCACCCACACATCCGCCCCCACCACCGGTTTGATACCCACGCCACGGCAGGTTTTGTAGAATTTCACCAGGCCGAACGTGTTCATCAAATCGCTGATGCCCAGCGCGGGCAGGCCGAAAGCGGCAGCTTTCTTCACCAGCTCTTTGATGCGCAAAGTGCCGTCGGTGATGGAAAATTCGGTGTGTTGGCGCAGGGGGATGTAAACAGGGGCGGTCATATTTCGGGCTTGGGAGAGGGGTTTGGCTACGCGCTTTCAGGTAGCCTGATTGAAAACAGGAAGGACACACATTGTACCGCAAACGGGCGGTAAGCGCGGACGGGGGTGGTTGAGTAGTGGAAAGATTTTCAGGTAGCCTCTCCATCCACCAACAGACTACCTGAAACCTTCACTCCTCAAACGGCTTGCGCTGCCAAAACCTCCTGCCCAAGCGCTGCGGCCGCATTGCTCCGCCCTGCCCCAGCACGAAATCCAGCTGCCCGCTGCGGGCGGTGGTGTAGAGCCGGATGCGGTGGGCGGAGAGGCGGTGGCGCACAATGGCGGCGGGGTGGCCGTAGGGGTTGGCGAAGCCGTTGGCCGCCACCGCCGCTTCGGGCGCCACCGCGTTCAGATAGGCCGAATCGGATGAGGAGCGGCTGCCGTGGTGCCCCAGCACCAATAATTGGCTGTGCAGCGAATCGCCGTATGTGCCCACCAGCCAGCGCTCGCCCGCAATGCCCAAATCGCCGCCGGCCAGCATGGCCTGCCCGTTGGCCAACACGCGCAACACGCAGCTTTGTTCGTTGTCGTCGGCCTGCGGATTGTGCAGCGGGGTGAGGAATTCGAAGTGCACGCCGTCCCACTCCCACGCCGTGCCGCCAGCACACCATTGAGCCGCTTCGGCATAGGCTTCCGGCTGGCCGGCATACAGTTGGCGCGGCACAAAGACTGCCTGAATGGCGGGGAAGCCGCCGTCGTGGTCGGCATCGTGATGCGAGAGTACCAACACATCGGGCGACGGCAGCCCCTGCGCCAGCAGGTTGGGCACCAGCTGCGTCTGCGCCACCCCTGCCGTGCCGGTGTCGAACAGCAGCCAATGGTTTTGCGTGCGCACCTGCAAGGCAAGCCCCTGCCCCACGTCGATAATCCGCACCGCCGCCGTGCCGTGCTCCGGCGCGGGCGTGCGATACAGGCAGGATGCCGCCAACACCAGCACCGCCCAAGGCCGCAAACCCAGGCCGCGCGGCAACAGCCATACCGCCAGCGCGGCCAGCACGGCCAGCCAAAACAGCGGCGGCAAATGCGCCAGCGCGCCGGTGGGCACGATGCCGCCCGCCCACACCACCGCGCCCATGGTGTATTCGCCGATGGCAGCCGCCATTTTCAGGTAGCCTTCAAACGGCAGCAACACCGCCAGCAAGGCCAGCGGCACCAACACCCAGGAAAACCACGGAATCAGCAGCGCATTGGCCAAAGGCGCGGCCAGCGGCACAATGCCGAACACCTGCCCGGCCTGCCAAAACCCCAACAGCGTGGCCGCATATTGGGCGCGCAGCGCGGTGCGCCATTTGCCGGAATGCTTGGCCGCACGCAGCCAGCCGCCTTCCGGTGCATCATCATCCGGTATGGCCTCCAGCCGACCCTGTGCCACCCAAATCAGCGCCGCCACCGCGCCGAAGGAAAACCAAAAGCCCACGCCCAAAGCCGAAAGCGGGTCAAACAGCAGCACTACGGCCAAAGCCTGCCACCAAGCCCGCCACGGCGCAGGGCTGCCGCGCCGATACCATTGCCAGGCAAACACCGCCAGCATCAGCAAACTGCGCTGAATCGGCACGCCGAAGCCGGCCAATACCGAATAAAACAAAGCCGCTGCCAAGCCCGCCGCCAAATACCAGCGTCGCGGCTCGGCCAGCGGCAGGCGCAGCAGCAAAAGCCGCGCCAGATACGCCGCTGCCAGCGCCACCATGCCGATGTGCAGCCCCGACACGCTAATCAGATGATTGATGCCCAACACGCGAAACGCCTGCCAATGCTCATCCGCCAGCCCGCCGTATCCGCCGCCACCCAAAGCCCGCATCAGTGCCGCCCCGTTCGGGTAGCTTTCCGCCGCCTGCTGCCAGGCCTGCTGCCTGTCGTAGCGCCAGTTTTGCCAACGCGATTGCCAACCCGTGTCCGGCGGCAGTTCCACCCGCTCGCGGGCAGCCGAAGCCATGCCGTCGATATGCTGGCTCAAGGCCCAAGCCTCGCGGTCGAAGCCGTTTTCATTGCGCTCGCCCACCGTAGGCCGCACCCGCACCGTCATCCGCCAGCGGCTGCCCGGCCGCCATTCGCGCAAATACCGGTCCGACACCAGCAGCCGAAACCGCTCCCCCGCCTCTGTTTGCGCCCAAGCCTCAAACCGCACCGACTGCGCCGATGCCTCCGTCACCAAGGCTACCTGAAAATCCAACCGTACCCTTTGAAACTCCGGCTCCGCCGGCCACTGCTGCGATAGCGCCAGCTGCACCCGCCACACACCGTAAAGCAGCCCGCACAGCAGCCACCACGCCCCACGAACGCGCCGGAAGCAGCCGATCAGAGCGAGCAACAGCGCCAAGGCAGAGGCAATGGCAATAAAATGTGCTGCCGGCAACAGAAAAGCCAGCAGCACACCCGCCACCCAACAGCACAACCCGCCCAAGCGCATAGCTACCTCATTGTTTATTCGTTTTAATCAGATTACCTTATAACAAACCGCCGCCGGATTGGCAAAGATAGATGAAGGCTACCTGAAACTTTGCTAACAGCGGGCGCGTTTCAGCCAAATTAAAAAACTGCTTCGAGCAAACTCAGCCATTGCAGCAGGCGGATATAAACCCTGCTCCTGCAAGTTTCAGGTAGCTTTTAACACCCATAGGCTTAGAAGCCAAGTATGGTTAATCTATCGATCTTGCCATCCGTCTGCGGGCGCAGGTATGAGGCGCAAAGGTGAACTGGACATGAATGATACAGGCTACCTGAAAATTTGAAAGGGACGAAAATTCAAATATTCCCGCAGCAACGCCGATCTGCCACATACCTCGCGGCATAGTATGTTAGAGGCTACTTGAAAACAGCTTTCAGGTAGCCTCTAACGCAAACACGTCCCGCTCTGCGCATCCACAATCCGGCTCGGCCGCTTCGCCCCACCGCAGCGGCCGTTTACCACATACACATCCCGCCCAAAACAGCGCTGCACCTCGCGCTGATGCCGTAAAGCCCGCCGCCCGCTGCGGTTGCACGAAGTGGACACCAGCGGTGCGCCCAGCAGCGCACACAGACGCCGTGCCCCATCATGCGCCGGCACGCGCACCGCCAGTTTTTCCCGCCCACGCCCGCGCAACAGCGCCGGCACGCTATCGGCTGCCGCAAATAAAAACGTGACCGCCGCCGGCCAAGTGCTTTGCGCCAGCCGGCGCTGGTTTTCAGGTAGCCTTTGCAGCAACGGCTCAAGCTGCTTCAAATCATTGCCGATAACAATCAATCCTTTATGCTGTGGCCGCTTTTTCAGCTGCATCAGCCGGCGCAAGGCACGGCGGTGCGTGGGCAGGCAGCCCAATCCGTAGCTGGATTCCGTGGGATAAGCCACCAAACCGCCGCCGCGCAGGTGCGCACGCAGCCCTCGGGCGGCGGAGACGGAAAGAACTCGTGGAAACATGATTCTTGCTGGATGCCGATATGGGGTTTGAAGTGGTATTGTAATCTGAAAATGATGGGTTGTTTACCATGTTGATATCCCGTTTTCAAGCAGCCTATCATCTGTATCCTTCTCCCGTGGGGAAAAGCAATGCCACGAGCGTATATCAGCACCCACACCATATAAGGGCTGCCTGAAACCGTTTTAACCTCACTGAAGTTCACGTTTTCAGGTAGCCTTTTTGCCCGTAAACACCCGCATTCACACTGCACAATTGGCTGCTGTACGGGGCTTGCGGTATAATTCGTTCCCATCATACATCCAACCAAACGGCTCTTTGACCCACAGCATTTCCAGCCGTTTTCTGCACGCGTCTTCCTTCTGTTTTTCCCAGCCGGTATATTTAATGACGACTCCCGTTCCCGCCTCCCTTCCCTCCGTTTCCACTGATTACGAACAGCAGCAGGAAATCACCCGCCTGTGCGTCCATGCCGCACTGTTGCTGTTGCAATACGGTGCGGAAAGCACACTTATTGACCAAATCGCCGTGCGCCTTGGCCGTGCACTGGGCATGGACAGTGTGGAGTGTGCGCTCACACCCAATGCGATTGTGATCACCACGCGCCGTTGCAATCAATGCATCACCACCACGCGCAAGAATTTCGACAAAGGCATCAATATGTCGGTGATCACAGCGGTGCAGCACATTGTGCTGGATGCGGAAGACGGTCTATCTAGCGTGCAGGAAGTGCGTGAACAGCTGGATGCGGTGAAGCCGGAAAAATACAACCGCTATTTTGTGGTGTTTATGGTGGGGCTCTCCTGCGCGAGCTTTGCCCACCTCTCGGGTGGCGATCCGCTGATTTGCTTCATCACGTTTATTGCTTCGGCCTGCGGCATGTGGGTACGCCAAAGGTTGTCGGCACGGCACTACAACCCGGCAGTGGTGTTCGCGGTTACTGCTTTTGTGGCTTCAATGGTGTCGGGCACGGCACTGAAGTTCGGTTGGGGCGAGCACCCAGAAATCGCCACGGCGGCCAGCGTCCTGCTGCTAGTGCCTGGGATGCCGCTGATTAATTCGCTGGCCGATATGCTCAAAGGCCATGTGAATATGGGCATGAGCCGCTGGGCAGTGGCCATGCTGCTCACGTTCAGCACCTGTTTGGGCATTGTGTTGGCCTTGAGCCTGTTGAATGTTTCTGCTTGGGATTAAACCATGCTGCTGAATTTGCTAGACGATATGTTCTTCGCCGCTATCCCCGCCGTGGGCTTTGCGATTTTGTTCAATGTACCGCGCAATGCGTTGAAATACTGTGCTTATTTGGGTGCGTTGGGGCATGGCTCGCGCACGCTCATGATGCAGTTTGGTCTGTCGCAGGGCTTGGCCACGCTGTGTGCGGCTTCGCTGGTGGGCTTTATCGGCGTGTATTTGTCGCAACGCTATCGGGCGCACCCGAAAGTGTTTACTGTGGCCGCCATCATTCCGATGATTCCAGGCGTGTATGTGTATAAGGCTATGATTGCGCTGGTGCAGATAAATCACAAGGGCTTTTCCGAACAGCTTTTAGAGCAGGCGGTGGATTATTTTGTAAAATCAGGCTTCGTTATCGGCGCACTGGCCTTCGGGCTGGCGCTGCCGGGGCTGCTGTTCTACCGCCAACGGCCAGTAGTGTAGCCGCCATACTGTTTGAGTTTAACCAAAGGAATAATTGCTTCAGCAAGCTGTCGCAATCTGCTAAACTTGCCATCTCTTTACTACTCCCGTACCGATATGCACCCTGCTTCCCCCGCCTCCTCAGAGCCCGAGCCTGCCTCGGTAGATAAGTTTGTACGCGGTGCGTCGTATTTAAAGGCTACCTGAAAACTGCCCACGGCATTTTCAGGTAGCCTTTGTTTTTCCCTATTATGAAACCCTTACAAAACCCCATATTTGATCTCAATTCAAAGCAGTAGCATCGCAAATCACGAAGACAATATTTGAATATTTTCCAACATTCGGGAGGCGTACTGCGAAGAAATGCGCCAAAGATGGGGTTTTGAAAAAAGCTCATTGCCGCTTTAATTTTAAGGATTCTACTTATGGATTTCTCCTGGCTGGCCGACCCGGTAATCTGGCTGGGCTTCGCCACGCTGATTATTCTCGAAGTCGTGCTCGGCATCGACAACCTGGTGTTCGTGGCCATTCTGGCCGGCAAAGTGCGCCCCGCCCAGCGCGACCGCGCCCGCATCACCGGCCTGACTTTGGCCGTGCTCATCCGGCTGCTCATGCTCGCCTTTATGGGCCGCATCATGCAGCTCACCGCTCCGCTATTTGCCCTGGGGCGGCTGGAAGTGGCCGGCAAAGACATCATCATGTTTGTGGGCGGCCTGTTCCTACTGTATAAGGCCACCACCGAGCTGCATGAACGGCTGGAAGGCGCCAACCACTACGCCGTTTCCGACACCGATCATCGCAAACAACATGCGCCGTTTTGGGGCGTGGTATTGCAGATTCTCGTGCTCGATGCTGTGTTTTCCATCGATGCTGTGGTTACTGCCGTGGCTGTGGTGCAGCATATCCAAATCGCCATGGCCGCCGTGATTGTGGCGATGGCCATGATGATTTGGGCAAGCAAACCGCTCACCGAATTTGTCAACCGCCATCCCACTGTGGTGATGCTCTGTCTCGGCTTCCTCTTGATGATTGGCTTCAGCCTGATTGCCGAAGCCTTCCACGTAGTCATCCCCAAAGGCTACCTGTATGCCGCCATCGGCTTCTCCGTGCTGATTGAAGTGTTCAACCAAATCTCCCAGCGCAACACCGACAGAAACGCCTACGGCAGCCGCTCTTGGCGCCGCCGTACCACCGAAAACGTGCTTGGCATGATGGGCATCCGCGAAACCATGCTGGCCAAAGCCGGCGAAGAAAATCATGATGCCGGACACTTTGAAGAAAACGAAAAATCCATGATCCGCAGCGTGCTCACCCTGGCCGAGCGCCCCTTGCCCGGCATCATGGTGCCCCGCCGCGACATCGAACGCCTCGATATTTCCCAAAGCCGCGAACAGCAATACGCCCAGCTGCAAAACTCCCCGTATTCCCGCCTCCTCGTGGTGGGCAAGGCCGGTGCTGACGAGCCTTTGGGCTACATCAACAAAAAAGACTTGCTCAACCAGCTGCTCAGCGGCGAAGAGCCCGATATCCAGGCCGCCCTGTGCCAGCCGCTCATCCTGCCCGACAGCACCAATACCCTTTCCGCCATCGAACAATTCCGCCACAGCAGTGCCGACTACGCTCTCGTGGTGGATGAATTCGGCGCCGTGCAGGGTATGGTTACCACCAAAGACTTGCTCTCCGCCATTGCCGGCGAATTTCCCGAAGCCTACGAGCGTAAAGAGCCGAATGACCAATCCGGCGAAAACAACACTGACAGCAGCGATAGCCTGCTGGTGGACGGCAGTCACGAATACGCCGAGCTCGCCCCGCAGCTTGGTCTTCCCCCGCCCGAAGAAGATGCCGACTACCACACCGTGGCCGGCCTGATGATGGAAGAGCTGAAAACCCTGCCTGAAGTGGGTGACACCCTCGACTACCACGGCTGGCGCTTCACCGTGGCCGCCAAAGCCGGCCAGCGCATCGAACAAATCCGCATCAGCCGCCTGCCGAAATAAAGTGTGCGGTTTTAGGTGACCTTTTGCTGCGATACGAAAAAGCTACCCGAAAATATGGAAACCGCTTCTTCAGGTAGCCTAAAAGCTATATTGTTTTGTCTGCCTTCCACAAATTTCAGGTAGCCTTCGGTATGGCAACAGCCAAATATAACTCCTCCACCATACAAGCGCTCAGGTTACCTGAAAACTCCCCACCCAAACTTGCCCAGCCCTCCCATTGTCCATTAGAATAACACGCTTCCGGCAGGCACTGCCGCCTTCGCCGAAGCACGTTTTGCCCCGCTTAGAAAGCCGCGAAACGTGTTCTTTATCCCCCGCGTCCGGACACCAATCATGACCACTCCCGCCCTTCTCGTTCTCGCTGACGGCAGCGTATTTCAAGGCACATCAATCGGTTACAAAGGTTCAGCTTCCGGCGAAGTCGTGTTCAACACCTCCATGACCGGCTATCAGGAAATCCTGACCGACCCGTCCTACTGCAAACAAATCGTAACCCTCACCTATCCCCACATCGGCAACACCGGCACCAACGCCGAAGATGAAGAAAGCCGCAGCGTTTATGCCGCCGGCTTGATTATCCGCGACCTGCCGCTGCTGCACAGCAACTTCCGCGCGTCCGAAAGCCTGCACGACTATCTGGTGCGCAATAAAACCGTCGCCATCGCTGACATCGATACCCGCCGCCTGACCACGCTGCTGCGTGAAAAAGGCGCGCAAGGCGGCGCAATTCTGACCGGCGCGGACGCAACGGTTGCAAAAGCGCAAGAACTCATCGCCGCGTTCGGCAGCATGGTCGGCAAAGATTTGGCGAAAGAGGTTTCCTGCAAAGAAGCCTACGAATGGACCGAAGGCGAATGGGCGTTGGGCAAAGGTTTCGTTACCCCTGCCGAGCAGCCGTTCCACGTAGTCGCCTACGATTTCGGCGTGAAAACCAACATCCTGCGTATGCTCACCTCACGCGGCTGCCGCCTGACCGTCGTCCCCGCCCAAACCAGCGCGGAAGATGTGTTGGCGCTCAACCCAGATGGCGTGTTCCTCTCCAACGGCCCCGGCGACCCCGAGCCTTGCATCTACGCCATCGAAGCCGTGCAAAAACTGATGGCAAGCGGCAAACCCATCTTCGGCATCTGCTTGGGACACCAGCTTATCAGCCTCGCCATCGGCGCAAAAACCCTGAAAATGCACTTCAGCCACCACGGCGCGAACCATCCCGTGCAAGACTTGGACAGCGGCAAAGTCGTCATCACCAGCCAAAACCACGGTTTCGCCGTCGATGCCGACACCCTGCCCGCCAACGCAAGGATTACCCACCAATCCTTGTTCGACAACACTTTGCAAGGCATCGAGCTGACCGACAAACCCGTGTTCTGCTTCCAAGGCCACCCCGAAGCCAGCCCCGGCCCGCAAGATGTCGGCTATCTGTTTGACCGGTTTATCCAAAATATGCAAGCCGCCAAACAAGCTTAATCATCGCACACATATCAATCACTTAAAAGGAAAAATGCAGATGAAAAGAATCGTTTTATGCGCTGTTTTGCTGGACACTTTATCTGCCTGCAACACCTTGCACTCCGCCGCGCGCGATGCCAATACCACCGTTCAAGCGTGGAACAAGGATTATCAAAAGCAGCATCGCTAATCCCCGCGCCGGAGCGAAAACAGCCTGAAATGTAAGCCACATCAGGCTGTTTTTTTCTGCAACACTACACCAGAAAACAAACATGAAACACAGCATCTTCATCTTCATGCCTGCTCATCAGCAGCCCGATTTTCGCCAAAGACAAGCCCGTTAATCTGAAAAGCATCAGCCAAATGGGGGGCGATATGGTGGATTCCGCCACACAAGACATTTATCAAACCCTAGCCGCCGGCAACCGCAACATTGCCGGCCACCACTACCTACACCCTATTCGGCGTGTTCTCCCCACTAGTGGGCATTATCAGCACCACCCAAGCTGCCGAAACCCTGAAAATCCTGCTCGGCCTGCCTGCCGAAAACGGCGTTTTGTGCTGATACAACGCACTCAGCGGCCAATGGCAGCACTTCTCCATCCCCCCCCCCCCCAAATCCCACCTGTAAAGTGTGCGGCGGACATAAGAAAGGCTGAAAAGGCTACCTGAAAATTTAGCTTCACAGAAACTTGCGTAGCTCGTTTTCAGGTAGCCTTTTCCAATATCAGGCTACCTGAAACCGCCAATCTCATTATTCCTCTTCACTTATCCAAGCCCAATTCTCGGGCATACACGGCAGCACGTACGCAGTTGTCGATGTTTAGTTTGCGGAAGATAATCTGCATATACGCCTTCACCGTGTTTTCGGATAAAAACATCCGCCAAACAATCATTTTGTTGCTGATAACCACCAGCTGCGCAGTGCAACACATCGTGCTCGCTCTGGGTGCGGGAATCGAGGATGGCGGAATGGTCGGGCGGGAAGCTCGGGCGACACGGTTTACTGCCCAGCCACGACCTGGCGGAAATCGGCATCGGTGTTTTTCAAAATATAGCCGTGCGCACCGAGCTCGAAGCATTTTTGCAAGTTGTCGGCATCTTTGGAAACGGTGAGCATCGGCACGGAGGGCTTGGAAAGGGCAACCGCCTTTGGAAGCTGCCCAAGGCGTAGATGGGCACCAGCGTCACCAAAGCGCCTACTTTACCCTGTATCCATACCATATCGCTGACTTCGCCTTCTCGCCTGGTAGTGTGAATGTGCGGCAGGTTACTTAAAAATGGAGTAGCCTCACAGCAAGGCGGGCAAAACTGTTTCGCTATATAATGCCGCTTTCTTTTTCCCGCACTGCCATGAACTACGCCGCCCAGCTGGCCGCCCTCGCTGCCGCCCAAACCGAAACCATCGCCCGCCACCGTTTAGACAACGGCGAAACCGTGTGGCTGCGCAAAGCCGCTCCACGCCAAGCCGCCTGGCGTTACAGCCTACTCAACGGCCTGGCCAAAGTGTGCCGCTTGGGCGTGCTCACCCCAGTGCCCAACCCCGGCGGCGAGGCCAGCATAGCCATTGAAGCCGGCCGCCTACGCGAACTGGCCGAAGCCGGCATTCCCGCGCCGAAACTATTGGCCGTGCAGGAGAATGCCCTATTGATGAGCCATGTGGGCGAGCAAACCCTGCTCATCGCCATCGAAAAGCAAACCAAAGTCGGCAGCCTCGAAGGCTGGCTGCAAGGTCTGCATGCCATCGAAGCCGTACACCGGCAAAACCAATTTCTCAGCCAAGCTTTCGCCCGCAATATAGTGCTGACCGAAGCCGGCGGCATCGGCTTTATCGACTTCGAAGACAACCCCGCCACCGTGCTCAGCCTGCTGCAGTGCCAAAGCCGCGACTGGCTGTGCTACCTGCAATCCACCGCCGACATCCTCCTGCGCAGCGGCCTGCTCGACCAAGCCGCTGAACATTACAAAACCTGCCTGCAAAAGCAAAATCCCGCTATAATTCGCACCTTGCGCCGCAGTATGCATCCCATTTTGTGGATGCGCCGCATCCAATCCGAACGCTGGGGCTGCGACACCCTGCGCCTGGCCGCACTGGCCGATTTGTTTTACCGCATGGGCGAAATCTGAAGCAGGTTTTCAGGTAGCCTTACTCCAAAGATGACGTTTCACACCCCAACCATCATGCAAACATTCCGCCTCCCCCTCATCGCCACCGTCCTTTTCGTTTCTGCCCACAGCGCCGCCCAAACCCAAGCCCCCGCCGGCGCCCTGGCCTGTACCCAAATCGGCGACCCCGCCGCCCGCCTTGCTTGCTACGACCACAGCATGGGTGCACAACTTCCGCCCACCCAGCCCTTATCTGCTCCCGCCGACACCAAAGCCGCCATCGACATCAAACAAAGCATCGAGCAAAGCCAGGCCGAGAGCACACCCAAGGTGGTGCTCACCGAAGCCCCTGCCGCCCCCACCCAGCCGCAGGCCTTCAGCCCGCTCAGCCTCGCCTACGATTTAGACGTAAACCACGAATCCAGCATCCTCAGCGTGCGTGCCCACCGCCCGCTCTACCTGCTGCCCGGCTGGTACAACAGCTCGCCCAACCGCAACCCCTCCTCCCCCGAACACACTTCCGCCATTCCCGAGCAGCAGCGCCAAAACCACGTTGAAGCCAAAATGCAGATTTCCTTCAAAACCAAGCTATTACAAGACCTATTCGGCACCAACGCTGACCTCTGGTTCGGCTACACTCAAGTTTCCCACTGGCAAGTATATAAAGGCTCCATGTCCTCCCCCTTCCGCAACACCGACTACGAGCCCGAAATCTTCCTTACCCAGCCCGTGAAAGCCGCTCTGCCTGGCGGCGGCGGCCTGCGTATGCTCGGCATTGGTGCCGCACACCAGTCCAACGGCCAAAGCGACCCACTTTCCCGCTCTTGGAACCGCATCTACGCCATGGCCGGCATGGAATGGGGCAACCTCACCGTGGTGCCGCGCCTGTGGTGGCGCATTCCCGAAAAAAGCGACGATGACGACAACTCCAACATCAACCGCTACATGGGCTACGGCGATTTGCAGATGTACTACCGCTTCAACGACCGCCAAACCCTCGGTGCCCTCGCCCGCTACAATCCTGCCAGCAGCAAAGGCAGCCTGCAGCTGAACTACACCTTCCCCATCGCCGGCCGACTCAAAGGCTATGTGCAAGCCTTCCACGGCTACGGAGAAAGCCTGCTCGATTACAACCACAAACACAACAGCATCGGCCTGGGCGTGATGCTGAACGATTGGGATGCTTTCTAAACCACACTCATATTTTTCAGGTAGCTTTCTATCCAAACAGGCTACCTGAAAAATTAGTGTATTATTTGCACACAGCATTTTGCATATAGCAGCCATAAAATACCGACATCCATCCTAAATCCATATACAATCCGAATTTCGAATAAATCAGTATATTTAATTTCTGTTTTAGTTTCATGCTGCTAGCATTCTACATTCACACTTACTTACAATCCAGAAAAAGCAGGTTAAATCATAGTATTAGCCTTGCCTTCCTTTTTAGGCCGCCCTATAATGCATTACTGTTGGGTGGTCAAGGAGACCGCTTAACAAGTTTCTCCTCTATTTCTCCTTTGTAGATTTGGCACATATTCAATATGTGCCGCTTTTTTGCCTGCTTCCATCGTACAAATTTCCACTGATTTGCCAAGCATTTGAATCCAAACAAAACAAATCATTCTTTTCAAACATAAATCAGCCAGCCATGCACTATGCATCCATTACAGCAAATCAAGCGAGTGCCATAGCTCTTTATCAGAAATCCCACTATACTGCCGCCCGTTTTCCACTCGGAGCAGCCCATGTCCGCCACCGTGTTTTACCTCTTTCTCGGTTTTACCGCCTTTTCCACCCTGCTGCAACTGCTGCTCTCTTTGCGCCAGAGCCGCGTCGTGCTGCCGCACCGAGGCCGCGTGCCGCGCGATTTCAAAGACGTGGTTTCGCTGGAAGAACACCAAAAAGCCGCCGACTACGCGCTGGCCAAACAGCGGTTTTCGCGTTGGCATATTCTGTATGAAACCTTGCTGCTGCTGATGTTTACCCTCGGCGGCGGGCTGAATCTGCTGGCAGAAACAGCCAACCGCCTTGCCGCCTCGCCGTTAAACCAAGGCGTGCTGTTGGTGGTGCTGTTTTCGCTGGCTAGCAGCCTGCTGTCCCTGCCCTTTGCGCTCTACCGCAGCTTCCGGCTGGAAGCCGCATTCGACTTCAACAACATGACCTTGGGCACTTTCTTTGCCGACCAAATCAAAGGCCTGCTGTTGGGCGCGGCCATCGGCATTCCGCTTCTGTATGCCGTGATTTATCTGATGGGCGCGGCTGGAAATGCGTGGTGGCTGTGGGTGTGGCTGTTGTGGCTCGGTTTCTCGCTGCTGATGCTGTGGGCGTTTCCCAAATGGATTGCCCCGCTGTTCAACCGCTTCGAACCGCTGGCCGATGAAGACTTGCAACAGCGCATCACCAATCTGCTCACGCGCACCGGCTTTGCCAGCAACGGCATTTTCGTGATGGACGGTAGCAAACGCAGCGGCCACGCCAACGCCTATTTCACCGGCCTCGGCCAAAACAAACGCATCGTGTTTTTTGACACCCTGCTCAAAGGCATGCAGCCGCAGGAGGTTGAAGCCGTGTTGGCGCACGAACTGGGGCATTTCAAACACCGCCATATCGTGAAGCAAATCGCCGTGCGTTTCCTGCTCGCACTCTTGGTGCTGTTTGCGCTTGGGCAAATCATCCACTTTGCCGCCGTGTATCACGGTTTGGGCGTGGCCTATCCCAGCCACGCCATGGCGCTGCTGTTGATGATGCTGGTGCTGCCTGTGCTCTCTTTCCCCTTCGCCCCGTTGGGCAGCTTTTCCTCACGCCGCAACGAATTTGAAGCCGACCGTTTCGCCGCCGCGCACACCCATGCCGAAGACCTGATTTCTGCACTGATCAAACTCTACCGCAGCAATGCCGCCAGCCTGGTAAATGATCGCTGGTATGCCCGCTGGTACGACAGCCATCCCAACGCCCGCGAACGCATCGCCGCCCTGCGGCAGAGCGGGCAGACTAGCTGAAAGCCTAGGCTGCTTTAGCAAAATAAAGGCTACCTGAAAACGCTGCCTTCACTCAGCGAAAGTTTCAGGTAGCCTTGCCGTCGGCCTATCAACCCAGGCAACCAGCTGCCTATGCAAACACCTTATCCGTTTTTAATAATTCAGCATCCTCCCCGCACCATTCAAACCGGATTACTGCAAACAAAGGCTACCTGATAATCAGGTAGCCTTTGTCATTCCCATCTCACAAGCGTACAATTCACATATTTTTACAGAAGCGCACGGAATCAAACATGATTGCTTGGATAGAAGCCCGCCGCGCCGGTTTGCTTGGCCGCACCCATTGGGCGAACAATATTGTGGCAGGCATTATTGTGGGCGTGGTGGCGCTGCCGCTTTCCATGGCCTTTGCCATCGCCACCGGCGTGAAACCCGAACAGGGGATTTACACCGCCATCGTAGCCAGCGTGATTGTGGCCGTGACCGGCGGCTCACGCGTGCAGATTGCCGGCCCCACCGGCGCATTTATCGCCATTCTCTCCGGCATCACCGCCAAATTCGGCTTCGACGGCCTGCAAATTGCCACCATCCTCGCCGGCATCATACTGTTGTTTATGGGACTATTCCGCTTCGGCGGCATGATCCGCTTTATCTCCATGCCGGTGATTATGGGCTTTACTGCCGGCATCGGCGTGGTGATTTTTGTGGGGCAATGGGCAGCATTTTTCGGCCTGCCCAAAGCCGGCGGTGAGCATTTCCACCAACAGCTGTGGTCGCTGCTGCAAAGTCTGCCTCATCTCCACCCCACCACCACCGCACTGGGGCTGTTTTCACTTGCGCTGCTGTTGTTGATGCCCAAAGTGCCGCTGCTGCGCCGCCTGCCTTCGCCGATGTGGGTGCTGCTGTGCGCCACCGTGCTGCAAAGCCTGTTCCACTTTGAAGGCGTGGCCACCGTCGGCTCGGCCTACGGCGCCATTCCGCGCGCCCTGCCACATTTTTCCCTGCCCAATTTTGCAACAGCCGAAACTGCCAAACTGATTCTGCCTGCCTTCACCATCGCCATGCTCGGCGCGATTGAATCGCTGCTCTCCGCCGTGGTGGCCGACGGCATGGCCGGCACGCACCACAGCGCCAATCAGGAGCTGGTGGGCCAAGGGCTGGCCAATATCATCACACCATTTTTCGGCGGGTTCGCCGCCACCGGCGCCATCGCCCGCACCGCCACCAATATCCGCCAGGGCGGCAACAGCCCGCTGGCCGGCATCATCCATGCCCTCACATTGGCGCTGATTCTGCTCGTGGCCGCACCGCTGGCCGCCGATATTCCCTTGGCCGCACTGGCTGCCATCCTGTTTCAGGTAGCCTGGAACATGAGCGAGCCCAAACGCTGCCTGCACATCCTGCGCCGCGCCCAGCGTGCTGCCTATATTCTGTTTTTCATCACCTTTTTCCTCACCATCTTGGTGGATTTGGTGGTGGCGGTGAACATCGGCGTGATTTTGTCCACCCTGCACTTTATCGGTCAGATGGCCAAAGCGGTAGAAGTGCGCAAGGAAGAACACAGCCGCGATGCCGCCGTCCTGCCGGATAACGTGCTGATGTTTATCGTGAACGGCCCCTTCTTCTTCGGCGCGATGGAAAAATTCGAAACCACGCTGGCCGATATCAACACCCAGCCACGCGCCGTGGTGTTGCGGATGCGCTGGGTGCCCTATATCGATATCACCGGCATCCTCACCCTAGAACGCGTTATCAGCGGCCTGCAAAAACGCGGTATCCGCGTTATCGTTACCGGCGCCAATGAGCAAGTACGCGCCAGCCTGGAGCGCAGCGGCATCGTTACCCTGCTCGGCGAAGGCAACTTCATCCGCGAATTCGACGACGCTGCCGCCATGCTGCGTGCGGAAAGGAAGGCTGGAGCGGCAAGTTGATGGAATACCAAATAGGCTACCTGAAAATAAAGCAACACCATCATGTTAGCAGCCAAGCCTCAAACCAAATCTGTTCAAATAAAGGCTACCTGAAACTCCAACCCAGTTTTCAGGTAGCCTCCCTTTAGCATCCTACCCTTTCGCATCCTCCCGTTTCCCACCAGCCTCACACCCTCGCTAAAAAGGCTACCTGAAACCCGTTTTGCCACATAAATTCCTCAGCCAAATACTGCCTGCACCATCAAGTTATGATACACTTGCGCCTTTCGTTTACGGTCGGTGCGGAAAAACACGCCGGCCAAGTGCAAACTTTTCCGAGCAGGCATCCGCCTATCGGCTTGATTAACACCAAAACAAGGTCTTACGAATGAGCGTAACTATTGAAAAACTGGAAGGTCTCGAACGCAGCCTGCAACTGGAACTGTCCTGGGCAGACATCGAAACAGCCGTACAAAAACGCCTGCAAGCCACTCAAAAACGTGCCCGTGTGGACGGCTTCCGCCCCGGCAAAGCCCCGCTGCGCATGATTGAATCCATGTATGGCGCGAGCATCCGCGATGAAGTTTTAAACGACAGCCTGCGTCACAAATTCGGTGAAATCGTGGATTCCGAAGATATCCGCCTCGCCGGCCTGCTCGCTTTTGATGCCGTTGAAGCGCAAGACGACGAAAAAGTATTCAAAGTAAACGCCCGTTTCGAAGTGTTCCCCGAAATCACCGTGGGCAGCCTGGCCGACCAGGAAATCGAAAAAGTAGTGGGCGAAGTGGGCGAAGCGGAAGTGGAAAAAACCATCGACATCCTGCGCCGCCAGCGTACCCGCTTCAACCGCGTGGAGCGCGAAGCCAAAGACGGCGACCGCGTAATCATCGACTTTGCCGGCACCATCGACGGCATCCTCTTCGAAGGTGGCTCTGCACAAAACTACCCCTTCATCCTCGGCCAAGGCCAGATGCTGCCCGAATTTGAAGCCGGCATCCAAGGCTTGAAAGAAGGCGAAACCAAAGATGTCAGCGTAAACTTCCCTGCCGACTACCACGGCAAAGAAGTGGCCGGCAAAACCGCCGTATTCGCCATCACCCTACGCAACGTAGCAGAAGCCGTGCTGCCGGAAGTGGACGAACAATTTGCCAAAGCCTTGGGCATCCAAGACGGCGACGTGGCCAAAATGCGCGAAGAAGTGAAGAAAAACATCAAACGCGAAGTAACCCGCCGCGTGGAAGCGCAAACCAAAGACAACGTGATGAAAGCCCTGCTGGACGTTACCCCCATCGAGCTACCGAAAACACTGGTGCGCGAAGAAACTGCCCGTATGGCCGCAAACGCCTGTCAAAACCTAGTGAACCAAGGCATGAAGCCGGAAGACGTGGATTTGTCCGACAGCCTGTTTACCGAGCAGGCCGAACGCCGTGTGGCACTGGGTCTGATTTTGGCCGACCTGGTGGGCAAGCACAATCTGCAGCCGACCGACGACCAAGTTAAAGCCGTGGTACAAACCTTCTCCGAAAGCTACGAAGATCCGCAGGAAGTAATGGATTGGTACTTCGCCGACCGCAGCCGCTTGGAAGGCCCGATTTCTATGGCCGTAGAAGCCAATGTGGTGGATTATGTGTTGGGTCAGGCCAAGGTAAACGAGAAAAAACTGAGCTTCGACGAAGTGATGGGCCAGCAGTAATTCAGGCTACCTGAAACTCGTTGCAAACAAAGCACCAAGGCCGTATCCGCCGAGGTGCTTTTTGCCCAAATTATCCCTTATAAACGCGAGGAATCCCATGAATCCCACAATCGAAAACAACTATCTGGTGCCCACAGTTATCGAACAGAGCGGCCGGGGCGAGCGCGCCTTCGATATTTACTCCCGCCTGCTCAAAGAGCGGATTATCTTCCTGGTGGGCCCGGTAAACGACCAAACTGCCAACCTGGTGGTGGCACAGCTGCTGTTTTTGGAAAGCGAAAACCCCGATAAAGATATTTTCCTCTACATCAACAGCCCCGGCGGCTCGGTTTCTGCCGGCATGTCGATTTACGACACCATGAACTTCATCAAGCCCGATGTGTCCACCCTGTGCCTCGGCCAAGCCGCCAGCATGGGCGCGTTCCTGCTTTCCGCCGGCGCCAAAGGCAAACGCTTCGCCCTGCCCAACAGCCGAGTGATGATTCACCAGCCCCTAATCAGCGGAGGCTTGGGCGGCCAGGCTTCCGATATCGAAATCCACGCCAAAGAGCTGCTCAAACTGAAAGCCAAACTCAACCAGCTCTTGGCCGAACATTGCGGCCGCACGCTGGACGAACTCGAACGCGACACCGACCGCGACAACTTCATGTCGGCCGAAGAAGCCCAAGCATACGGCCTCATCGACCAAGTGTTGTCCAGCCGCAGCGACATCAAATAAAGTCTCGGCTCAATCCATCCTCAAGCCAAATTGACTTGCTGCTACAAGGCATTAAGCCGCAAGCAATACAGAAGTACGGCAAGGCGAACCAACGCTGTAGCGAAAATTCAGTTGGCTTGCTATAAAAGGCTACCTGAAAATAGACCAAGTGGATTTTCAGGTAGCCTTTTTGCCGCCCGCATACAGCGCATTCATTGCGGCAATACAAACTCATGCCATAGCAGTTTGCCGGCAATTTCACTATAATCAGCAAGCGCCCACAGCGTGCCGGTATCACTCCCTCCCTCGCGGGAAACCCATCTCAACAGGAGTTCTGCCATGATTTCCATCCGCCAGCAAAACTACGGCCTCAACGTTGCCCTCTACAACGAATTCACCCTTGAAGACTTCAAAACCCTCGAAGCCGCCATCCTCGAGTGCCTCCAACGCGTACACCGCCCCGACCTCCTCCTCGACCTATCCCTGTTGTGCGACTACACCATCGACATGGCTACCGAACAACTGCGCTTCCTCAACAACCACGACAACGACTTCGGCCGCATCGCCATCGTCACCAACGACCTCTGGATACGCCTCTCCGTCCATATTTCCAGCCTACTCACCCGCCAGCATCCCAAATATTTCAACGATGCCGCTGAAGCCCAGAAATGGCTACTTGCCGACGGCAGCCGCTAACACCATGAACCAGCCCAAAACCCCGCTGCGCGCCCTCCTGCTGCACGGCATCCATATGCATGCCTGGGTGATGCTCCCGCTTGCCTGGCAACTGCGCCGCCATAATATCCACAGCCGCTGCTTCGGCTACTACAGCATCGCCCAAACTCTGCCCCAGCACAGCCGCCGCCTCGCCGAAACCGTCCGCCGCCACTACCAGCAGCACCAAGAACCGCTGCACTTCATCTGCCACAGCCTCGGCGGCCTCGTGTTGCGCCGTTTCGCCGGCGACTACCCCGAACTGGTACGCGGCCGCAGCGTTACCCTCGCCACCCCGCATCTCGGCAGCGAAACCGCCAACCGGCTGTACCGTTACGCCCCTGCACTTATCGGCGGTGCCTACCAGAACGGCCTAGATGGCAATCTCCCGCCCTGGCCTCCCCAGCTCGAACTCGGCTGCATCGCCGGCAACCATCACCTAGGCGTCGGCCAAATCGTCGGCTTGCAAGGCGAAGGCGACGGTACCGTCCTCCTCTCCGAAACCCGCCCTGCCAACTGCCACGACTATCTCGTCCTACCCGTCAACCACTCCGCCATGCTCACCGACCCCACCGTCGCCCGACAAACCGCCCACTTCCTGCGCCACGGCCGGTTTGAATATGCGGCAGCTGCGGATAAGTAATGGTAAGAGTCTGTTTAATTTGAGTACCACCATGGAACAACCCCTTGTGTTGGTTATTCATCACAAGGGGTTTGCATCATCATATCTAATTTATTTGGCTGCTTTTTTCCTAAGCAAAACATAGCAAGAGGTTGTTGCTAATAAAATAAAGAATACGGGAAGCAATATCTGTCTCATACTGGCTGCTGGATAGAGATTTAATAGGTAGCCTGGTATAGAAACCAAAATTGCACCAAATAAAAATTGACTACCATTCACCAGTGCTGCTGATGTGCCAACATGATTGGCATCAACCAATGATGCAGCAATTGCAAATGGCAACATAGATGCTCCAGTAAAAATACCGAACAAGAAAAGAAGGGGAGTAGACTGCCATGCATTAGTTTGCAAACAAACCAAGATTGCCAAAGTAACCGTTTGTCCAATCAGCCCTATTCCAAGAGCTTTTGCATTACTTCTTAAAAAATTACTGATATAACTGAACAACGGCGAGCCTATCGCCAAACCCAACCAGCTCATTGCTACTGCCAAATGCGCCTGATTTTGGCCAATTCCATAAGATTGCAGCAATCGGCTACCCCATACGATACTGAAACTGAGCATCGACCCAAAAGAAACCGCTCCAATAAACATAATAAATAAAACTTTTTTTTGATGAATTGTCTTAAGCAAATCAACTATACAACTCTTAATAACAGCTCTGGCTGTTTCGATACGCAATGGCTGAAAATTTAATTTTTTTGGATTATCAAGCAAAATCGCCATCAATAGAATCATCATTCCACCCAATACAGAAAAACCAATAACAACATCACCCCATGGCAGATGCTCCAAAACTTTAATAAATACCAACTGGATCAAACAAGCTGAAACCGATGCTACAAACTGAACCCATGAGAACATTAATCCATATTTTTCACTGGAAAACCAAATTCTGCCCACAAATCCAGCACCAATAAAGCCAAATGAGCCTCCTAATGCCACAAAAATCTGTGCTAATACAAACCCCCATAACGATTTAGACAGCACAAACAACACCAAACCCATCGTTAAAAACAGACAAGCCAATGGGATTGCTGGTTTAACACCTGTTTTATCCAAAATGCTACCTGAAAATATCTGAAAGAATGCAAAGAAAAAAGTATATGTTGCGCTGATCAGGCTCATCTCTGTAGCACTCAAGCCTAATGTTTCAGATATTTTTGGGTTAATAACCGCATATCCTGTCTGAAAGCCAAAAATCAAAATGACATAGCTGACGGCTAAAATCCAACAAAGCCACGCTTTTTTACTGGCAAACATAATAGTTCCTTTAAAAATTCCATAATTGGTACTTTACTGCCCACTCAAACAGGCGGCATCAGGAAAGACTGAACGTTGGGTTGAGATAACGAGGAAGGGAGGGAATTAGCTGTTTTCTTGCAAATTCAGGGGAATAGTTTCTCTATCCCCCTGAATCTATTTTATTTATCTATTTATTGCTGCTTCGGGAAACTTTCTTTAATCCAAAGCAGTGCAATAATCAAGGCGACAGCCAATGCAATCAGGGTAGGTTGCAGAGCGGCTTGGTAGTCGGCCAATGTTTCCTGAGTGCCAGCCAACATCTTACCAGGCAAGCCCATCAAAATACCACCTGCGATAAACATAGAACCGTTTACGATAGAAGATGAAGTACCGATTCTGTGCGGGGGTACGTTGTCTGACGCAGCAGTGAAGTTCAGCATATGGCCGGCATTGCAGAAACCGAAGATAAAGTACAAAACCATGGCGATTGTAGGAGTTACATCGATGTACATCGCACCGGCTAACACAAGCATCTGCACCATGGTAGCAATCGTAATTGGCAATTTACGTGATTTGGTGGCATTAGAGATGCGGTCGATCAGCGGGCTGCCTACAGCCAGACCCAGCCAGAGGCAGGCAGTAGCGTGGTTGGCGGCACTGGGATCCATTCCGTGGGCAATCAACAACTTCGGGCCCCATACCACACCCAAAGCTAGGATGGTACCGAACACAATTGCACCTTGAATGCTGATGGCCCAAATCTGGCTTTTCTTCAACACTTCAACAATAGATTGCAATACAGAGGAAATAAATTCACCAACGGAGCTTTTTGGACTTTCCACCGGGGCAGGGTTGCACACGAACATCACAGCAGCAACCAGCAGCAGCACACCGAAGATACCGAAGCCAGTGATGATGGTGCGCCAGTCCCAATTAGCCAAGGCGAAGTCGAAACCAGTTTGGCCGAAAGCGGAAGACAAGGCGGCCACGAGCTGCACCAATCCGAACATCAGGCCGAATTTAGCCATACCGAACCAAACACCGCCCACATAACCCGCGCCCACAAAACCGGCGCTGGAGCCGATAGCCAATACAACCTGCGACAAGAGCAGCATTTCAAAACTCTGTGCAAAAGCAAACAGGAACACGCCGATAATCACCAAAGTAATGGCAGGAATCAGGATTTTCCGGCTACCTAGCTTATCCAGCAAAGCGCCGGAGAACATTTGCGCAATAGCGAAAGTCCAAGTGTAGGTAGCAGCAATCAAGCCGACTTGATCAATACTCAGATTCAGCGCTTTGGATACGCTGTCGTTAACGATGGCATATCCCGTTTGCACGTTGAACAGCCACACCACAAATAATACGGCAATAACCCAAACGATCCACGCTCTTGTACCGCCGAGTTTAAATTCAGTTTTGTTACTCATGATCAATACTCCAAAAATCCGATTTAACTAAAAAATCGTTTTCAGGTAGCCTAATAATTCAAGAAACCTCTAATAGGCTACCTGAAAATATCAGTTGGCACGATAGACTTCTTTGCCTGCAACATACGTGGCAGCAATAGCGCGGTCATCCCCCAAAGTCATTTGGATAAACAACGCCTCTTCCAAATCTTTTGCATATTTCATGCGGTAGTCGATAATCGGCGTAGATTTCAAATTTAATACCGTTAAATCCGCTTCCATACCTACAGCAATCGTGCCAACTTTATCTTGTAGCCCAAGTGCTTCAGCCGTGCCACAGCTGGCCAAATAGAAACTGTGAAGAGAGGTATATGGCGTACCGTTCATTTGTGCTGCTTTATAAGCTTCATTCATGGTTTGCAACATGGAGAAGCTGGTACCGGCACCTAAGTCAGTTGCCAAGCCAACGTGGACAGGACGGTTTTTATCCCGCAGTTTTTTCACGTTTAGGCAACCTGACCCTAAGAAGAAATTAGAAGTTGGGCAGTGTGCAACAGCAGCACCAGTTTCACTGAATACACTTAATTCCCGATCAGTTAAGTGAATACCGTGACCATAAATCGCCCTCGGCCTAACCAATCCATATTGTGCATAAGCATCTGTATAGTCTTTGGCTTTCGGACATAAATCTTTCACCCAAGCCACCTCATTCACATTTTCAGAAACATGCGATTGAATGAGCATATCTGGATTTTCCGCAGCTAACGCCTGCATCATTTCCATCTGTTCTGGTGTAGAGGTAGGCACAAAACGGGGGGTAATCACATATTCGGCACGCCCCTTGTTATGCCATTTTTTAATTAGGGAAGAAGATTCATCATAGGCACGCTGCGGTGTATCCAATAATACTTCCGGTGCATTCCTATCCATGCAAACCTTACCCGCCATAATCCGCATATCGTATTTTTCCGCTTCTTCAAAGATGGCATCTACCGATTGCGGGAATACTGTGCAATAAACAGTAGAGGAAGTAACACCGTTTCTAATCTGCTCTTTCAAAAATACTTTTGCCACTTCACTGGCGTGTTCTTTATTTTTAAACCCCTGCTCGGCGATGAAGGTGTAGTTGTTTAGCCAGTCTAAGAGCTGTTCGCCATAGGCACCGATGATTTCAGTTTGCGGGTAGTGGACGTGCGAATCGATAAAGCCAGGGATGATGACGCTGTCGGTGTAGCGTTTTACTTCCACGCCATCCAACTCAGGCAAAATATCTTGTGCACGGCCAACTTGGGTAATTTTCCCTCCTTCCATCACAATTACAGCATCAGATTCATATACCAAGCATTCATCCATTTCATGAAAAAATGGGTCTTTTTTGAATGTAAGCATCGCACTTCGGATAGCGGTTTTCATAGTTTAATCCTTTTTAAAGCGTATGAAATAGTTATATGTTTCCTATGCAAAGATTACTTTAAAGCCATACAGCCAATAAAGTTTCATATAAAATATCTTTGCATGAAAATATTTTATATGAAATAATAATACACCGCAATCCAGCATAAGGACTTTTAAAGAAAACCTTGATAAAATTTGATATATATCAAATTTTATTTGATATAATTCCTATTCTCCCCTCGATGGCTTGCAATCTTGCATTTTGGATAAATATTTGTATTAATATATGATTTTATTAGATAACCGAATATTGGGGTAAATAATGACTCAAGCAGAATCAAAAGAAGTGATTGATGTTGTTGGCTATATAACCGACCATTGGAAGAAATTTGACCACCGCCTAGATACCTCAGGCACAGAAATCATCGGCAGGATTATTCGGATTGGTTCGATTATTTCTCAATTAGTAGATGAAAACTTGGCCAACTATAAACTAACAGTTGGCGAATTCGATGTATTGGCAGCATTGTTACGAGAGCCAAACCAGACATTGACACCAAAACAGATACAAGATCTAGTATTGATTTCATCTGGCGGACTAACCAATAGAATCAATAAACTAGAGAAAAAAGGCTTAGTACAGCGGATTTTAAACCCAGAAGACAGGCGCAGCTGGCTAATCAATTTGTTGCCCAAGGGCGAAACCCTGATAAAAAAAGTTGTCCCTTCACACTTAAGCATAGAAACCAAAGCAATAAAAAACCTATCCTTCCAAGAGTATCAACAACTCCGTGATCTATTGATCACCTTATCCAAGGACTTAGAAAAGAATAAATAAGCAACCATCCTTCACCAAATCAGGCTACCTGAAAAAACAAAAACCCGCTGTTCTCTTATTCAGAACAACGGGTTTCTACGTTTCAGGTAGCCTTTTCAGCCAGCCTCTAGCACAAGGTTACTGCGCTTTCCAACGGGCTTGCGATTCGCGGATAACGGCTTTGGCTTCTTCAATGTCGCCCCAGTGGCCAACTTTAGTGCTGCCGGGTTTTTTCAGGTCTTTATAGTGATTGAAGTGGAATTCGATTTGCTTGATCAGCTGCGGCAGCAAATCGGCCAAAGTCTTGATGGCATTGCCGTTGTGGCGGTCGTCGGCAGGCACCACCACTACTTTGTCGTCCACTTCGCCGTCGTCCACAAATTTCATCACGCCGATCACTCTGGCTTCCATGTAGATGCCGGTGGGCAGCGGCAGATCGGTAATAATCAGGGCGTCGAGTTCGTCGCCGTCTTCATCGAGAGTTTGCGGGATGAAGCCGTAGTTGGTGGGTTTGGCAAAAATCTGCGGCTCAATGCGGTCGAGTTTCATTGCGCCGATTTTGCGGTCCCATTCGATTTTCTGGTTGGAGCCTTGCGGAATTTCCACCACTACATTGATGATGCCGCCGTCTACATCGCCGGCGTCGAGAATTTTATTGAAGTCTGCCATGGTTTTTCCTTCTGTGCTTGAACGGTTTGAAAGACCCGATTATAGCGACCATCGCTGGCATAATCTATATATAGCCGTTCTAAACGGGCAATAATCCCACCTTAGCCTGCTTCGCTGTAACACATGCACCATTCAGGCAAAGGCTACCTGAAAGCAAAACTTCAACGAATCAAAATGTAGCGCGAGTTTCTGCGCCGCTCTAATTTTTCAGGTAGCCTTTGGGCTGGATATAAACTTCATTGCCGAATGCTTTGCCGCCTACTGATTGCCGCCATTCAAATGCCTTTTGCGCCGTAGGTTTGCCCGATTTAACCGCCGCAATGCTGGCATAAGAAGGAGTGCTGCTTTACAATTCGCTCATTCGGCCTGCAAGCGGCTACTACAAAGGATTTCACGATGGCAAAAAAATATTTCGGCACGGACGGTGTGCGCGGCGAAGTGGGCAAATTTCCGATTACGCCCGATTTCGTATTAAAGCTGGCCTATGCAGCCGGCCAAGTGCTGACCCAGCACGACGATGAAATCAAACCCACCGTGCTCATCGGCAAAGACACCCGCATCTCCGGCTATATGCTGGAAACCGCGCTGGTGGCCGGTTTCACCGCTGCCGGCGTGAATGTTATCCAAACCGGCCCGCTGCCTACCCCGGGCGTGGCCTATCTGACCCGCGCGCTGCGCCTTTCTGCCGGCGTGATGATTTCCGCCTCCCACAACCACTATGCCGATAACGGCATCAAATTCTTCACCGAAGACGGTATGAAGCTGTCTGATGAAATCGAGCAGGAAATCGAGCAGCAGCTGGAACAGGAAATGCACACCGTTTCCTCCGACCACCTCGGCCGAGCCAAACGCGTGAGCGGCGCAGACGACCGCTACATCGAATTTTGCAAATCCACCTTCCCCGCCAATATGGATTTACGCGGGCTGAAGCTGGTGGTGGACACCGCCAATGGCGCCGGTTATCACGTGGCACCTAAAGTGTTCCACGAGCTGGGTGCAGACGTGATCGAAATCGGCAATCAGCCCAACGGTTTCAATATCAACCATAAATGCGGCGCCACCTACACCAAAACCCTGCAAGCCGCCGTGCTGCAAAATGAGGCCGACTACGGCATTGCGCTCGATGGCGACGGCGACCGCCTGATGATGGTGGACAAACAAGGCAAAGTGTACGACGGCGATTCGCTGATTTATGTGATTGCCCGCGCCCGCCATAAAGCCGGTTTGCTGGTTGGCGGCGTAGTCGGCACGGTGATGACCAATATGGCGATGGAGCTGGCCTTGGCGCAGCTCAAGATCGAATTCTGCCGCGCCAAAGTGGGCGACCGCTATGTGCTGGAACAGCTGCACCAACACGGCTGGCAGCTGGGCGGTGAAGCCAGCGGCCACATCCTCTGCCTCGACAAACACAACACCGGCGACGGCACCATTGCCGCACTGCAAGTGCTGGCTGCACTGCAAACGCTGGATCAGGATTTGGCCGCTGCCGTAGATTGGCTGCCCTTCCCGCAAACCATGATTAACGTACGCATCAGCAAAGAGCAGGATTGGCAAGCCGCCTCCACCGCCGAGCTGCAGGCCGTGGAAGCCGAATTGGCCGGGCACGGCCGCGTGGTATTGCGCGCCTCTGGCACCGAGCCCGTGGTACGCGTGATGGTGGAAGCACGCGACACCAAGCTTGCGCAGCGCTGCGCCGAACGCATTGCCGACAGCATCCGTCAAAAATAACAGCAACTCACAGGAACACCCACAACCATGCTGGACATTCTAGAAGCCCTGTTCACCCAATACGGCTATGCCGCTGTATTCGTGGTGTTGGTTGCCTGCGGTTTCGGCATTCCCATTCCCGAAGACATCACCCTGATTGCCGGCGGCGTGATTTCCGGCCTCGGCCACAGCAATGAGCACATTATGGTGGTGGTGGGCATGATCGGCGTGCTCACCGGCGACGGCATGATGTTCCTGCTCGGCCACTTCTACGGCGACCGCATCCTCAAAGCCCGCTTCGTCCAACGTCTGATGCCGCCGCAACGTTACCTGCAAGTGCAGGAAAAGTTCGACAAACACGGCAGCTGGGTATTATTCGTGGCCCGTTTCCTGCCCGGCCTGCGCACCCCCATCTTCATCACTGCCGGCATGAGCGGCCGGATCTCATTTTGGCGCTGGCTGATTATGGACGGTCTCGCCTCCCTGATTTCTGTGCCCGCCTGGGTGTATCTCGGCCACTACGGCGCCGCAAACAAAGACTGGCTGCTCATGAAAGCCCACCAGTTCCAGCACATCCTCTATATGATCATCGGCATCGGCGCACTGGTGCTGTTCTACTTCTGGCAACGCAAACGCCGCCGCAGCCAATTTTTCCACGCCAAACTGCAGGAAATGCGCCAAAAACGACAAGTCGAACGCAGCAAACAGCAAAATCAATCTGCCGAATAAGGCCGCACCGCAATCTTGTTTTTCAGGTAGCCATAATGGATAAAGGCTACCTGAAAACATATAAACTATTAGACTTCTGCCAGCCATCCCGCCCAACCCCACCTCTGCCAGAGGCTACCTGAAACATGAAACTCACCCGCCGCCAACTGCTCGGCAGCGCCGCCGCCCTAACCGCCGCAGCCGCAGCCTCACGCCTAGGCCATCAATACCTCCACCGCCTGCCTCCTGTGCACATCCACCGCATTGGCCTGCCCTTCGGCCACGAGCTGCGCAACGGCCAAGTTTCCCTTGCCCCCCAATCCGAACACCGCTGCCACACCCTTATCCTCGGCAGCGGCGCCGCCGCCCTCTCCGCCGCCTGGCATTTGGCCAAACACGGGCAGTGCAATTTCCTCCTCGCCGAAGGCATCGAGCGCAACGGCAACAATGCCGCCTATGTTTCAGGTAGCCTCTCCGCCCCCTCCGGCGCGCACTATTTGGCCCTGCCCTCGCAGGAAAGCGTGTATGTGCGCCAACTCTTATCCGACCTCGGCATCCTGCTCGACGGCATCGACCGGCCCGAGCCCCTGTATCGCGAAACCGATTTGGTTTACGCCCCCACCGAGCGCCTGTATTACCAAAACCGCTGGCAATATTCCCTGCTGCCGCAAGAAGATGCCGACAGCCGCCGCTTCCACGCCCTTATCGAAATCCTGCGCCGCGCACGCGGCCGCGACGGGCGAAAAATCTTCGCCATTCCCATCACCCATTCCTCCGCCGACGAAGAATGGCGCCGCCTCGACCAAACCACCTTCGCCGCCTGGCTCGAAAAAGAAAACTACCGATCCCCCAGCCTGCTCTGGTATCTCGACTACTGCTGCCGCGACGACTACGGCCAAGGCATCGCCCAAGTATCCGCCTTTGCCGGCCTGCACTACTTCGCCGCTCGCGGCCACACCAACGAAGCCGTGCTCACCTGGCCCGAAGGCCTCGCCCACCTTTCCGAAGCCATCCGCCGCCATATCCGCCTGCAAAACATCGACAGGCTACCTGAAACCGCCGAGCTCACCTTTTCCCAACCCGCCGCCGTCAACGCCTCCGCCCTGCAAATCAGCGAAACCGATGAAGACGTTGCCGTTATCCTGCGCCACAACCAAAGCGGCCACACCGCCCTCATCCGCGCCCAAAACGTTATCTGCGCCATGCCTCTGATGATTGCTGCCCGCATCATCGCCCAGCCCCAGCGCTACGGCTTCTCGCTCAACCTGCCCGCCTACGCCCCCTGGTTGGTGAGCAATTTCGTGCTCAACGGCTTCCCCCGGGAAGCACAGCGCAGCGAATTGGCGTGGGACAACGTGGTGCACGGCACACGAGGCCTCGGCTACGTTGTGTCCACCAACCAGCTTATCCGCACCGCCAAACCCGAACACACCATCTTCACCGCCTACACCGCCCTCAACCACGACAGCCCGCAAAGCATCCGCCGCTGGCTGCTCAAAGCCAGTGAGGCCGAGCTGCTCGAACACGCTGCTCAAGACCTCATCCAAGCCTACGGCCCAAGCTTCTGGCACCAGGTCGCCTCCGTAGATATCAGCATACGCGGCCACGGCATGAGCTCCCCCGCCCCCGGCTACCTCACCCACCCAACCCTACTCCAGCTGCGTCAGCACCACTCCCGCCTCACCTTCGCCCACAGCGATCTGAGCAGCTACTCCGTGATGGAGGAAGCCGTTTACTGGGGCGTGGAAGCCGCCAAGAAAATCCTGCCGCGCTGACGATGGTATAGCCGCAGGCGTAACCCAATAAAAGGTAGGCCAGGCATCCATGCCCAACTTACGACTACGCCAGAAACCAATCCGGCAATGCCATCCCCAATCACCATACACGAAAAGGCTACCTGAAAACCATAATATGGTTTTCAGGTAGCCTTCAAGCAGCGGGATAGATGTTTACAATATCTTGTTTTTTGTTACAATCCGATCAGCGGCAATACCCTTTTTCCCCTTTCCAAACAGGAGCGGCAAGATGAAGCAAACCATGATGAACACGGCAGCGGGCGTATTGGCGGCAGTGCTATTGGGCAGTGCGGGCTTGGCTTGGGCACAGAATTTAGATCCACATACCAGAGCAGGTATGCAGACGGATGCAGATAATGCAGCCCGTGCAAGAAGAGGAGCAACACAACAGCCGATCAACCGCGGCCCCACCGCCGCTGAAATACGCGCCTGGGAGCAGCGCGAGGCGGAGGTGCAAGCACGTATCGCCCATTTTCGCGCCACGCCGTATTGGATGGCCATCGCCTATGATTTTTCTAATCACAGAATATCAGGGGATGGGGGGTATTATTCTGAACAAAGAGCTGTAGAGGAGGCTTTGAGGCGTTGTGGGAGTTCTAATTGTCAATTGGTGGCGACTTTTGCAAATAGTTGTGCTGTTGTTGTTGAGCCTGATACACGGGCGAAATCGTTGCAAGACCTTTTTGTGGCAATTGATGTTGATGATAGGAGAGCCGCTGTCAAAGCTATGAGGGACTGCGAAGCGAAGCATGGAAATAACCAATGCAGCTACTGGGAGATACCAACAAGAACGGGCAAGTTTTGCACCGGATATGATTATGGCGTTTACGGCCAACAATACCCCCAAAGCCACGGCAAGTGCAGTCTGAAATAGCACAACTGCGCCGCAGGCCGTTTTATATGGCGGTTGCTTATGACATCCCAAACCGGCGGGTGATGTATGCCGGCGGCTTCCACACTGAAACCGAAGCAGTGGCGGAAACCATGCGCCGCTGCGGGCGCGGCCATACCTGCCATCTGGTAGCCACTTTCGCCAACACCTGCGTCATGTTCGCCTATCCCGACAACGGCCCAGACAAGCCTTCCGACATTTTCGTGGGCAAAGACCAGGATAGCCAGCAGGCCATCGTGCAGGCAGTGCGCGCCTGCGAAGCGGTGCACGGCTACGACAAATGCAGCTATATTGATGTGCAGACAAAAACAGGCAATGCGTTCTGCTCCGGCTACGAGTACGGCATTTACCAGAAGTGATCGCTACTATTAAAAGGCTACCTGAAAAGTTTTCAGGTAGCCTTTTCATTGCCCGCACCACTTATCAATCATGCCTCGCGCGCCAGCCGCACAAAGCACTCCTTTAGTTCCCTACTCTTCTCCCCTGGAGCCTGCTCCACCCCGCTGGACACATCCAGCCAAGCAGCACCGGTTTGCCGCACGGCAGTGGCTACGTTGCCCGGGTTTTCCCTTCAGGTAGCCTTTGCATTTTGCAGCACCGCCAGCAATTTGGCTTTATCAAAATGCCAATGGCAGATTTCCTCGCCCCTCATGCTGCAACACCTGCACGCGCTCGTTATAATGCGCTTCCTGCTCCGGATCTTCATCCACATCAAACACCTGCAACTCAAAACCATATGCCGCCTGATACGGCTGCAGGGCAGCACGCATGTGGTGGCACAGGCTGCAATATTCACGAAACATTAAAGTTAAAACCATCTGATTCTCCTCACCAATCGGGAAACAGCCAGGCGGGCGGCGGCGGCGTGGCCACGCCGAATTGCGGCGGATAGTCGATGCCGGTGAGATACAGCCCGTCGGGCATAAAAGTGGGGGGCGCAAGCTTGCGGCTGCGGGCGGTCAGCAGCTCGGCAAAACTGTCCACACTCAACTTACCGCAGCCCACATACACCAGCGCGCCCATCAGGTTGCGCACCATGTGGTGCAAAAACGCGTTGCCGTGGAAATCCACCGCCATCAATTCCGGCGTGCCGCACAAAGCCACACGATACAGGGTTTTCACCGGCGATTTGGCCTGGCATTCGGCAGCGCGGAAACTGGAAAAATCGTGCTCGCCCACCAAAAGCGCGGCAGCTTGGCGCATGGCTTCCATATCCAAGGCATAATGCGCCCACCCCGCACGCCCCACCAACAGCGGCGAACGCACCGGCGCCGATTGCAACAGATAACGATAACGCCGCCCGCAGGCATCGAAACGGGCATGAAACTCCGGCGCCACATCCTGCACCCGCCACACGGCCACGCCCTCGGGCAATAGCGCGTTCACGCCGCGCACCCAGGCCTGATCCGGCCGCCGCGCGGCAGAATCGAAATGCACCACCTGCGCGGTAGCGTGCACGCCGGTATCGGTGCGCCCGGCCGTTACCACGCTGATGTGTTCCTGCGCCAATTCGCTCAAAGCAGCTTCCAAGGCGCTTTGCACGGTGGCAATGCCGTCTGCCTGCTTCTGCCAACCGAAAAAACGGCTGCCGTCGTAGCTGACGAATAAGACACGGCGTTTGATGGGAGATGGATTCATGTTTTTTCAAATTAATTGGTTTTTTAGTGGCTTAAAACCTAAGAATGAGACAGGGCAGCAAGCCGCAGATAGCAACGACAGTGCAGCAAAGCAAGCCAACGCAGCAGCATTCTTAATTGTAGTTCACTATAGCTTCGTTGCAGCCATGTTTTCAGGTAGCCTGCATATTGAGAAAGGCTACCTGAAAATCAGATAACGGTATAACTGGGCAGGTCGGCATGCTTACGCCAGCGGAGTACTGTGTACAGCAGTTTTACGCCTGCCATCTGACTGCTCTCTATGAGCCGAAGCCAGCCTACTCTTTTCAGGTAGCCACAATATTGCTTGAGAAGGCTACCTGGAAACAGAAACAACGCCGGCAAATCCTGCCCTGTATAGAAAAACCCGGGCGGAACTGCCCGGGTTGCTGTGGCTAGCTGGATTACTGGCCGATGTCGTTCAACAATTGCTGCGCCTCAGCCTGAATGCTGCTGCCTTCTGATTCGTTAATCAACTCCATCAGAGTCTGGCGGGCAGTGTTGGCATCATCGATTTCCAGATACATTTTAGCCAGTTCCAATTTGGCTTCCAGCGCCTCTTTCGGCAGCGGGCCGGCACTAACCGGCTCGGCATATGCCGAAGCGGGCTGGCTAACTTCCACCGGAGCGGCTTGAGCCGGAACAGCCGGCGTGCTGCCAAAGTCCAAATCCATTACATTGGATGCAGCAGCAGCTTCTTCAGCTACACTGCTTACGCCTTCAGTATCCAAGCTTGATACATCAAAGGAAATGGTATTGTCCATTTCCGATGCTGCCGGCTGGGCAGGCTCTACCACTTCAACGGCAGCAGGAGTTTCATCCAACACCCAATCCAGCTCTTCAGGGGCAACCGGTTCAGCCTGTGGCTCGGGCGCTGGCTGCACAGGTACTTGAGCCGCCGGGGCAGCGAAAGCAGTAGGCTCTTCGGTAGCAAAGTTCAGCCAATCGTCATCCGAAGCGGCAGATCCAGCAGCAGCGGGTGCAGCCGGGGCAGCAGGTGCTGCAGCAGGTTTTTCGGACTGCAGCCAACTCCACTCATCGGCTTCGGCCTGCCGGGCCGCGTCTCCAGTACTGGGAGTACTACCCAGCTGCTGCTGTTCGTCCAAGTGGCTCAAGTCCAAACCCAAATCCTGTTCACTCACCGGTGCAGGCTGCACTGCGGCAGGAGCAGCCGGAGCGGCAGAAAAGCTGCCAGAATGGTCGGTAACACTCTCAAAATAGAGGCCGTCATCGTCCGCATGATCGTCACCGCGGGCAGGTGCGGCCATTTTGCGACGGCGGTTCATCAGGAGATACGCCAAACCACCCAACACCAACAATCCACCACCACCGTAGAGTGCCATCTGAGTGATGTCCATGCCCTCTTCCTCCATCGGCGGGGTTTCCACCACCGGCGGGGCAACCACGGGCGGCGGCATTTCTTCCACCGGCTCGGACACCATCATATCGGAAGCCTGCTCAGGCAAGCTGGCACCCATATCGGGCAGCACGGCAGAAGCCGGCATCTCGGGGACTACATCACTGGCCATGGGCGGAACAGCAGGCTGCTCTTGAGGCAATTGCTGAACTGGCGGCTGGGCAGGTTGTTGCGGCTGGGGTTGAGCCGGCTCAACAGGCGGTGCAGGGGGAGTAATCGGCGGAGTGGGTACGGCCGACTGAGTTTCCACCGACGGCAGCTGGCGTGCTGGAGCAGTGTCAACAGCTGGGCGCTCTTCCTGTGCGCGGTCGCTTACGCGGCGTGGTGGGTTGTGTGCCAAACGGCGCAGGGTTTCGCCATCGGGAATGGTGAGGGTGGCACCACGATACATCAAATCAGGGTTTCCGTTGCGGAAGGCGCGTGGGTTGGCGGCCACCAAGGCGTTGATGGTTTGACGCAAAGTCATGCCGGACGGCTTAACGCGCTGGGCAATGTCCACCAGCAATTCGCCATCTTTAATCTGATAGCTTTCTCCCTGAATCTGCACTGGTGCTTCGCGACGGTCGGCAGCACGGCGGTGCCGTCTGGATTCGGCAGGATGGCGGCGGCTCGGTGCAGCTTCAGCACGGCGTTCGTGGCGCGAACGAGAGCTACTGGGGGCAGATTGATAATCGCGGGGGTCCAAAATGGCGGTATATTGGTGGTTTTGATTACCTACGCCCAGCCAGAAAGTCATCACCGGCTCTTTAATTGGCGTGCTGGAATGCAAATGGATAACGGCACGGTCGCTGCTTCGGCGCGATACCGTGGCTTGCAGATTGGCACCATTGATGGTGGGCTTGGCCGAAGCCAAAGCACGTGCCTCGTCGCCCGTTACCACCACTGTGGCGGAAAACGGCTCGTCCAAACGCGACTGAACCTGCAAAACGCCCAAAGCGGCATGGGCACCGACAGAGGCTACCAAACCCAGCGAAGCCGCGATCAGTTTCATTTTATACTGCTTACAAAACATCAAATCCCCCTTAACAACCTAAAGTAATGCACTGCTAACCGTCTGAACCAACAGAAAAATACAGGGCCAAATAAGCAAAATTCCAGCCTGAGCACGGCAGTTGTGCAACGGATTAAAATCTCTAAACTTAGGTATCATATCGTTTATTTCCTATTTATGCCAAGCCATTTCTGCTATTTGGCCCGATTTTCTATACAGGAATGAAACATTTTTAATTATTTAACAAAAATCCAGTCTTTCAATCTTTCGCCTTTCTGGTGTGTTTGCACTGTTGCCAACGCATCCTCCCAATCCTCAGCTTTGCGATATTTAAGTGCAGAATTTCCGCATTTGCTTTAAGATAAACACCTAAATCGCACCACTTGCAAACTGCCAGCTTACAAGATGATGCAAAGTTTGACGGCAGCTGGGCAAAACTATCCACAGATTTCGTTGCAGCAAACGCCTTTGCCCGATTTCCAAATTTATCAAGAGAAACCGAATTATGTTGTTCATGCTGATGGCCTCCGACGTGACCGATTCCACCAAAGCCAGACTAGCTGCCCGCAGCGCGCATTTGGCCAGGTTAGAAAAGCTGGCCAAAGCTGGCCGGCTGGTTTTGGCTGGACCATGTCCCCTGCCTGAGGGCGAAACCGGCTTTTCAGGTAGCCTCATCGTGGCCGACTTCGCCTCTTTAGACGAAGCTGAAGAATGGGCTGGGCAAGACCCCTATGTGGAAGCCGGCGTATATGCCGAAATCCTCATCCGTCCGTTTAAGAAAGTACTGCCTGCATGAGCACACAAATCATTCTCCAGCGCCCTGGAAACCGTTTTCTCACAGCCTGCTCGAACTGGCCGACGGGAGCCATTACACATCTGCCACACCGGCAACCAACACACAGTCCAGCAGATATTGCACGATTTATACCCTGCCTAAATCCACGCCCTGATCATCTGCGCACAAACACCGGAGAATGCGCGCCGCAAAATCCTTTATAATCCGGCTATAACTATCTTGAATTTAAGGACAACAACATGAAACAAACTTCACTCGCACTACTACTGACTACCGTTTTGGCTGTCTCCCCGCTAGCTGCCCAAACCGTTGTAACCGTAAACAATACCCGCATTGACAGCACCGTAATCGACCAACAGGTAAGGATTATTAACGAGCAGAGCAACGGCCAGGTGGTCGACACCCCTGAGCTGCGCGAAAACATTGCCCGCCGCCTCGTAACCCGCGAACTGATGATTCAAGAATCACGCCGCCTGCGCCTAAACGAAAGCCCCGAATTCAAACAAATCATCGAACGCGCCCGCACCGATGCCCGCACCAGTGGTGAAGACCGCAAAACCACCTTCCACCAAGACTGGGAAACCTTTGAAGGCAATGTAACCGCCCAAGCTCTAGTGGCTCACATTCTGCGTTCTAATCCCGTAACCGAAGCCCAAGTACAACAGGCCTATCAGGAAATCACCAACCGCTATCGCGGCACGCAAGAAGTAAAACTCGGCGAAATCATCCTCAACAGCCGCGATAACGCCCAAAAAGCCGTGGCCGACCTCCGACGCGGCCGCCGTTTCACCGACGTTGCCCGCCAATACACCATCGACACGCCAAGCCGTGCCAACGGCGGCATCAGCCCCACTTTTACCCCGCTGAAAGATTTGGAAGAAGGTGCACCCATAGTGTACAACGCCGTGAAATCGCTCGGCCAGGGCAAATTCACCGAAACCCCAGTGGAAAGCAACGGCATTTTCGCCATTTTCTATCTGGAAGCCAAACGCCCCGTGCGCGTGCCGCCGTTTGCCCAAATGAAACCACAAATCCAGCAAGACCTGCAAAACCTGCTGATCGAGCAGGAAATTGCCCGCCTCTATCAACAAGCCAATATCCGCTAAGCTTATTCAGCACAGAAAAGGCTACCTGAAAACTTCAGGTAGCCTTTTGTTATGCCTACTTATGGCGGCTGGTAAAAATTGGAAGCGGCATGGCAATACCACTGTTTTTGTTTTTCAGGTAGATTCTCCAGCCATCCTGCCCTCAAACCACCTGCTTCACCGGCAATGCCCGATACACCAGCAAAGTCAGTACCAAACACAGCGGCAGCCACAGCGCTGGCGACTGGTTCGACAATTCCAGCATAAACACCAGCGTGGTAATCAGCATTTTCTACGCCACACCCAAAACACCACTGCTCCCACAAATGCTGCCGCCCCCATATCCACTACCGGCAGTCAAATATTCCACGCACAGGCTACCAGTGCTCATGTTTTAACCCACTCATCCGGAAAAAGAAAATCCAGTAGCGGATACTGAATCACATCACCCAATGCCGAGCGCACCATCACAACACCATGCCGCAAGCCAATAGCGCAGCAGCACTATCAAACGCCGCAGCGGTATGCTCTCTTCCACCATCACGCAGTACGACAACTCTCTACATTCAGCGGATAACCAAACGCCAAATGCTGTACCGTGTGCAGCAGCAATGTCAGCACAATGCCGATGATGCCCACTGCTACGCCGATGAGCAACAGGGAAAGGACTAACTCGGAAAACAAGGTTTTCATATGGCATATTTTGAGGAGCTCAAACGGTAATATAGCTGAGGCAATTATTTTTCCCTACCAGGTGGTGAGCCGTAGACAGTATGAGTAATACGAAAAGGCGATCCAACGTAGTAGGAATAAATAAGAGCTTTAGCTACAAACACTTCAGGCTACCTGAAAACTCTGTATGAATGAAGCAGAAAATTTTCAGGTAGCCTGTATGCGGTACGGAAATATTAAGCCTTATGCTGCCGCATACTCAGTGGCAGAGGTTTAAAAGACTGAGTGCACAAATCCGGCGAATGCTGCAATGCCTTCATGGCGGTACGGATAATATTCGGCGCAGTTTTGCCGATGCTGAATTGTTCGGGCATATTCATCCAAATGTTCATCAGCCCGCTGATAACTGACATCATAAACACCACCGCCAGATTAATATTCAAATCTTCCGGTAGCTTTTTCTTTTGCAGGCTTAACGTCAGCACATCGGTGAGCTGACGCTGCCACATATCCTGATAGCTGCGCATGATTTTCACCACAGAGTGGTTTTGCTCAGTGTATTCGCATTTCAAATGAATGATGTTGCAAAACTTTCTTACGGTTTCATCGGTTTCCAGCTTTTGAAACAGATTAATGGTGGCTACTTCAAAACTTTCCCAAATATCCGGCGATTGGGTTTCTATATCGTACGCCAACTTGCTAGATAATTCGACAAATACTTTTTGAAACAGACCTTCAAATAAATCTTCTTTATTTTTGAAATGCCAATACAGCGCGCCACGCGTTACGCCGGCAGTTTGAGCGATTTCGTTTAGAGATGAACGGCTGACCCCTCTTATATAGAATGTATCCAATGCTGCCTTAAGTAGGTAGTTGCGTGTTTTCTGCGCTTCAATTTTCGTTTTTCTCATCACTATTCCAGAATATTCACTGGTTTATTTATTATTGAATTCTGTCATGTTTAGAGCAGGCTTTCAAGCTTCCTATCGGCTCGCCCGCGCAATAATGTTGCTTTTTAGTATATTAGCATTTCTTCATTTGAATAGCCATAGACAACATACAATAATGTATGTAAAATATTATTTTTATCTAGCGGCTGCTTCCGCCCCCCATGGGCTTCAAGCGGCCATAATTCATTAAATTAGACATCAACTTAACAAGGCCATCATCATAATGACATATTTCAGCATATCAGGGAAAACGAGCTTCAGGCTGAGTGCAATCGTCGTGACTTCCGTATTAGCGCTGTCTGCTTGCGGCAAAAGCGAGCCACAGCGGCAGAGTGAGCTGGAATTAGTAGTAAGCGTGCTTACCGTGAAGGCAGAAGACACCACCATCAACACCGAACTGCCCGGCCGTTTGGAATCATTCCGCTCTGCCGAAGTGCGCCCGCAGGTGAGCGGCATCATCAAACGCCGCCTGTTCCAAGAAGGCAGTTATGTACAAGCTGGCCAGGCGCTGTATCAACTGGACGACGCCAGCTACTCAGCCGGCCTTGCCAGCGCACGCGCCCAGCTAGCTGCCGCCGAAGCCGCTCAGGCTAAAGCCAATGCCGATTTGGCACGCTACCAGCCCTTGGTAGCTGCTGATGCCATCAGCAAACAGGAATACGATGCTGCCGTGGCCGCACAACGTTCTGCCGTGGCCAATGTGAACGCCGCCCGCGCCGCCATCCGCTCGGCGCAGGTTAATGTGAACCACGCTCGTATTACCGCGCCGATTTCCGGCTATATCGGCCGCTCCAACGTATCCGAAGGTGCATTGCTCACTGCCGGTGGTGCAACCGTGCTGGCCACCATCCAGCAAACCAATCCGATGTATGCAAACGTTACCCAGTCTGCGCTGGATGTGATGAAACTGCGCCGCCAGATTGCCGAAGGCCAGATGAGTGCGGTAAACGGCGCAGTGGAAGTAACCATTATTTTAGAAGACGGCAGCGAATACCCGCAAAAAGGCCGCCTACTGTTTACCGACCCGACGGTAAACGAAACCACCGGCCAGGTTTCCCTGCGTGTGGAAGTGCCGAACGACGACAATATCCTGCTACCCGGTCTGTATGTGCGCGTACGCCTGCCGCAGGCACAAGCCAACAGCGCCTACCTCATTCCGCAACGCGCCGTTACCCGTGGTGCCAAAAATACCGTGGTAATCGTAGCGTCCGATGGCTCAATGCGCCAACAGGAAGTAACCATTGCCGGCCAAAGCGGCAACAATTGGATTATTACCGGCGGGCTGAAAGACGGCGACAAAGTAGCCATAGACGGCACTATGATTGCCGGCATGATGGGGGCGCAAAAAGTGAAAACCCAGGAATGGCAAGCCTCACAGCCGCAACAATCTGGCACAGCTGCCGCCCCGATCAAGCCAAACAGCACTTCTGCTCCCGTCCTATCCGGCACAGCAGCCTCCGCTCCGGCCGCCCAATCTGCTTCCCAAGCCAAATAAAGGGGCGTACGTAAATGGCTAAATTTTTTATTGACCGACCCGTGTTCGCATGGGTTATCTCCATCTTTATTATTTTGGCGGGTGTGCTGGCCATCCGAAAACTGCCAGTATCGCAATACCCGTCTGTTGCCGCGCCTACATTCAACCTCACCGCCACCTACCCCGGTGCTTCCGCCCAAGTGATGGAAGACAGTGTATTGGCAGTGATCGAGCGCAATATGAATGGCGTGGAAGGCTTGGATTATATGTCTACCTCTGCCGACTCCAGCGGTTCAGGTAGCGTTACCCTCACCTTCACGCCCGACACCGATGAAGACGTGGCACAGCTGGAAGTAAACAACAAGCTGAATGAAGTCTTGTCCAGCCTGCCTGCCACCGTGCAGCAATACGGTGTACGCATATCCAAATCTCGATCCAACTTCCTGATGGTGGTGGCGCTCTCTTCGCAAACGCAAGATTTGGAAGAAATGGCCGATTACGCCAAACGCAATATCGTGCCAGAATTGCAACGTGTTGAAGGTGTGGGTGCAGTGCGCCTGTTTGCTGCCGAACGCGCCATGCGTATCTGGGTAGACCCGCAGAAATTGCAAAACTTCAACCTCTCCTTTGCCGACGTTTCCGCCGCCATCAGCGCACAAAACGTGCAAATTTCCGCTGGCTCGCTCGGCTCTCTACCATCAGTGCAGGGGCAAACCATCACTGCCACCATCACCGCCGAAGGCCAACTCAGCACGCCAGAAGAATTCGGCAACATCATCCTGCGCAGCACCACAGATGGTGCCAACGTTTATCTGCGCGATGTGGCCAAAATCGAGCTAGGTTCGGAAGACTACTCTGCCAGTACCCGCCTCAACGGCAAGCCAAACGTCGGCATGGCCGTGATGTTGTCCAATAGCGGCAACGCCACCGCCACTGCCGCACTGGTAAAAGAACGTATGGCCAAATTGGCGCAATATTTCCCCAGTGATGTTAGCTGGAGCGCTCCGTACGATACCTCCACCTTTGTGGAAATCTCCATCGAACAAGTGGTACACACCTTGGTGGAAGCCATGGTGTTGGTGTTTATCGTGATGTTCGTGTTCCTGCAAAACATCCGCTATACCCTGATCCCCACCATTGTGGTGCCGATTTCGCTCTTAGGCGGTCTTGCCGGCATCTACTATTTCGGCATGTCGATCAACGTGCTGACCATGTTTGCCATGGTGCTGGTAATCGGTATTGTGGTGGACGATGCCATCGTGGTGGTAGAAAACGTGGAGCGCATCATGTCGGAAGAAGGCCTGCCGCCGCGCGAAGCCACACACAAAGCCATGGGGCAGATTTCCGGCGCCGTGGTCGGCATTACCGCCGTGTTGATTTCCGTGTTCGTACCGCTGGCCATGTTCAGCGGCGCCACCGGCAAAATCTACCAGCAGTTTGCCATCACTATGGTGCTCTCTATCGCTTTCTCAGCCTTCCTTGCTCTGTCACTCACGCCAGCCTTGTGCGCCTCGCTGCTCAAACCGATTAGGAAAGGGCATCACGAGGAAAAAACCGGCTTCTTCGGCTGGTTCAACCGCAAATTCACTGCTGGCAACAAGCGCTACGAAGGCTGGGTGGCCGCCCTGCTACACCGTGCCGGCCGTATGCTGATTGTGTACTTAGCGCTGGTGGCTGCCGCCGGCCTGCTCTACACCCGTATCCCGTCTTCCTTCCTGCCGTCAGAAGACCAAGGCAACCTGATGGTCAGCATCCAGCTGCCGGCCGGCGCCACCAAAGAGCGTACCGACCAAACCCTACTGGCCGTGGAGCAGATTGCCAAAGGCACGCCCGGCGTGAAAGATGTATTCACCGTATCCGGCTTCAGCTTTTCAGGTAGCGGTCAGAACATGGCTATGGGCTTTGTGATTTTGAAAAACTGGGACGAACGCAAAGGCGCAGGTGAAGATGCGGCCAGCATCACTCGGAAACTGACTGGTACCTTCATGTCCAGCGGCCTGATCCGCGACGGTTTCGCTATCGCCGTGAATCCACCACCCATCCGCGAACTGGGTAACGGCGGCCTGGAATTCTACCTGCAAGACCGCAACAGCCAAGGCCATCAAGCCCTGCTGGCGGCACGCAATAAATTGATTGCCGAAATGCGTAAAAACCCGATATTTGGCGACACCCGTGCCGCCGGCTTGGAAGATGCGCCGCAGCTCAAACTTACCATCGACCGCGCAGCTGCTGCCGCACAAGGCATCAGCATGGCTTCTATCCGCAGCACCTTGGGTACGGCTCTGGGCGGAGCGTATGTAAACGACTTCCCCAACAACGACCGTCTGCAAAAAGTGTATGTGCAAGCCGTGCCCCAGGCCCGTATGCAGGCCGAGCAAATTTTGGCCATGACCGTGCCCAACGGTCAAGGCGTGGCCGTGCCGCTTTCCACCGTGGTCAGCGCCTCGTGGGAAGCCGGCATGGAGCAGAGCACTCGTTTCAACGGCTATCCCGCCATGTCGATTAGCGGCGCGGTCAAACCCGGTTTCGCCAGCGGCGACGCTATAGCCGAAGTAGAACGCATCGTATCGCAAATGGACGGCTACAGCGTGGAGTGGGCGGGCGAATCGCGCGAACAGGCCAGCGGCTCTTCCCAGCGCACCATGCTCTACGGCTTCGTATTGCTGGCCACTTTCCTCGTGCTGGCCGCCCTATATGAAAGCTGGTCGATTCCCGCTGCCGTGCTGCTGGTTGCCCCCTTGGGCTTCCTCGGCGTGGTGCTGGGCGTGTTCGGCCGCAACCTGTTCAACGGCGTATTCGGCATCCGGGAGGTGTTCTTCAACGACATCTACTTCATGGTCGGTATGATTACTGTAGTCGGCTTGAGCGCGAAAAACGCGATTCTGATTATCGAATTTGCCAAAGACCTGCAAGCGCAGGGCAAGAGCGCGATGGAATCAGCCTTGGCCGCCGCCCACCTGCGTTTCCGCCCGATTCTGATGACCTCCTTCGCCTTCATCTTGGGCGTGGTGCCGCTGTATGTCGCTTCCGGTGCCAGCTCCGCCAGCCAACGCGCCATCGGTACCGCCGTATTCTGGGGTATGTCTGTCGGCACGCTGCTGTCGGTGTTCCTGGTGCCGCTGTTCTATGTGTTGGTACGCAAGCTGTTTAAACCGTCCCAACACGAAACCGAAATGGCCGCCGCCCACACCAACATAAGCCCCGAGCAGGCCGAACTCTACGTTTCTGCCGCTGAAGAAGGGCTGAGCGAAGAAGAGAAACGCGACCTGCATAACGACCAGTAAAACGTTTTCAGGTAGCCTCTGCCGCATTGGAGGCTACCTGAAAACCATAAGGACAAAGCACATGAGAACAACCGTTTTAAAACCGATTGCCGGCAGCCTCGCCTTCAACCTGCTGCTCTCCGCCTGCACCCTTGCGCCACGCTATCAGCAGCCCGAAGTAAACGTGCCCGCCAGCTTCCGCTACGACACCGCCACCAACCAAAGTAGCCGTGCCGCCGACACCGGCTGGGAAGACTACTTTGCCGACCCGCGCCTTAAATCCCTGATTACCCTGGCGCTGCAAAACAACCCCGACCTACGCATGGCCGCCCTGAATGCCGAAGCAGTGCGAGCCCAATACGCCATTACCCGCGCCGCCTCACTGCCCGGCATCAACGCCAGCGGCACCGGCCAACGTACCCGCGTGGCGCAAGATTTGAGCGCCACCGGCCGCTCCTACATTGCTGAATCCTACACCGTCGGCCTCGGCATCGCCTCCTACGAGCTCGACCTGTTCGGCAAAGCCCGCAGCAACAATCAAGCCGCACTGCAAGGCTATTTCAGCAGCGCCGCCGCGCGTGATTCCGCCCACCTCGCGCTGGTTTCCGCCGTAGCCAAAGCCTATTTCAACGAACGCTACGCCGAAGAATCCATGAAGCTTGCACAAAGAGTGCTGCAAACCCGCGAGCAAACCTACCGGCTCAACCAAATCCAGCACAACGCCGGCGTGATTTCTGCCGTCAACCTGCGTGAAATGGAAGCCCTGATTGAATCGGCCAAAGCCGACTACGCCGCCGCCCTGCGCGCCCGCGAGCAGGCACACAACGCCCTGGCCGTGCTGATTAACCAGCCCGTGCCCAACAATCTGCCCGCCGGCCTGCCGCTGAATAAACAGTTCCGCATCACCCAACTGCCCGCCGGCCTCTCCTCCGACTTGCTGCAAAACCGCCCCGATATCCGCGCTGCCGAGCACGACCTGCGACAGGCCAATGCCAATATCGGCGCCGCCCGTGCCGCCTTCTTCCCTAGCATCAGCATCACCAGCAGCATCGGCACCGGCAGCACCGAGATGAATCGCCTATTCGACGGCATAAACCGCACCTGGGTATTCTCCCCCACCATCAAAGTACCGATTTTCAACTGGGGCAGTCTGCGCGCCAGCCTGGATGTGGCAAAACTGCGCCAGCAATCGGCCGTGGCCACGTATGAAAAAGCCGTGCAGTCCGCCTTCCAAGATGTATCCAACGCCCTGGTGGCACGCGAAACCCTGCAACAACAATACGATGCCCGCGTGCAAACCCAAAAAGCCTACAACGACCGCTTGCGCCTGATTAATCTGCGCTACCGCCACGGCGTGTCTAGCTCGCTGGAAGTGCTCGATGCCGAACGCAGCAGCTATTCCGCCGATGCCGCTGTGCTCGCTACCCAGCTTTCCATGCTGGAAAACCTAGCCGACCTTTATAAAGCCCTCGGCGGCGGCCTCAAGCAACACACCGAAGCCGCACCAGCCGCAGCAGCAACGCCGGCCCAAGCCACAGCAGAAGCCGCTTCTGCCCCTGCCGCAGCAAACGGCAAATAATCCGGCTGCCCTCATTACGTTTTCAGGCAGCCTGCCCTGCCGACCCTCCCACACATATCATAGAAAGGTCGGCAGTTTTTTATCCGTATTCACACCGCAACTGAGGCTACCTGAAAACTTGAGGCTACCTGAAACCGGCACTTTGGCCATAGCCAAAGCCATGATTTTTCCTACCGAGCCGGATACAGTACAAACAGCACCGCAAGGCTGGCTCACGCGGTAGGAAGTGAAATGCGCTTTGGCTATAATCATGCCCACTTTTCAGGTAGCCCCAATCCACACCATGCCTTTTCCCACCACCCTTTCTGCCCTGCTCTTCCAAATGCAAAACCGGCTCGGTATGTATATCAACCCGCCCACGCTTCCCAGCCTGATGAACTTCATCAGCGGCTACACCATGGCCACCCGCTGTCACCATATTGACGAACCCGACACCCTTCGACCCTTCCACGATTTCGTTGCCCAACAACTGGGCTATGCCGAATCCACCGCTGGCTTTGCCAACATGATCCTGGCCTACGTCTGCGGCTTCAGCCCTGCCGATATCGATTGGCCAAATTTCCTATCCCTCCCGATTTCCGCACAGCAGCACGCCCAAGCAGTAGAACTGTTTTACCAGCTGCTAAAAGCCCACCAACTATCCCATTGAGTCATCTGCCCAAGGCTGTATCAGCAAAGGCTACCTGAAACCGCATCGCTAAGCGCAACAGACTCAAACCGCCCTATTCCGCCACAACCGGATGTTCATTTTCAGGTAGCCTCAAGCCGATTCAAACCCAGGCTACCTGAAAACACCAATTAACCCTGCCCCTGCCCTTGTGAAAACCCGCCCCGCCCCTATTTGCCCGTATCATCCCCATCATCAAAAGGACAATCCGTGAATCCCCTGCTCCAACTCGGTGAAGAGCCGCGTTTCGACCAAATCCAAACCGCCCACATCCGCCCTGCACTCGAATCCGCCATCGCCGAAGCCCGGGCCGGCATTGCCGCAGTTAAGGCTCAAAGCAAAGCCACTTGGGGCAACACCGTGGAAAAACTTACCGACATCACCGAGCGCGTCGGCCGCATCTGGGGCGTGGTATCGCACCTCAACTCCGTGGCCGACACCCCCGAGCTGCGCACCGTATATAACGAGCTGATGCCGGAAATCACCGTGTTCTTTACCGAAATCGGCCAAGACATCGAGCTTTACCAACGCTTCAAAACCATCAAAAGCTCCCCCGAATTCGCCGCCTTAAGCCCGGCGCAGCAAACCAAGCTCAACCACGACCTGCGCGATTTCGTGCTCAGCGGCGCCGAGCTGCCGCCCGAAAAACAGGCCGAATTCGCTGCCCTGCAAACCGAAGGCGCACAACTAGCCGCCAAATTCTCGCAAAACGTGCTTGATGCCACCGATGCCTTCGCCCTCTATTTCGACAATGCCGAGCCGCTCTCCGGGCTACCTGAAGACGCCATGGCCATGTTTGCTGCCGCCGCGCAGGCCGAAGGCAAAAGCGGCTACAAAATCGGCCTGCAAATGCCACACTACCTCGCCGTGATGCAATACGCCGACAACCGCGAACTGCGCGAAGAGGTATACCGTGCCTACGTTACCCGCGCCAGCGAGCTTTCCAATGAAGGCCGGTTCGACAACAGCCCCAACATTACCCGCCGCCTGGAAATCACCCTACAAGAAGCCAAGCTGCTGGGCTATGCCAACTTCGCCGAGCTCTCGCTGGCCACCAAAATGGCCGATTCTCCCGCGCAAGTGCTGGACTTCCTGCGCGATTTGGCCAAACGCGCCAAACCATTCGCCGAACAAGACTTTGCCGCCGTGCAGGCCTTCGCCCGCGACACCCTCGCCATTGAAAACCCGCAGCCCTGGGATTTGGCCTACGCCTCCGAAAAACTGCGTCAGGCCAAATATTCGTTCAGCGAAACCGAAGTGAAAAAATACTTCCCCGTGGACAAAGTGCTCCTCGGCCTATTCGCCCAAATCAAACTGCTCTACGGCGTGGATTTCACCGAAAAAACCGTGCCTGTGTGGCACCCCGACGTGCGCTATTTCGAGCTCTCGCAAAACGGCGCGCACATCGGCGGCGTGTTTATGGATTTGTACGCCCGCGAAGGTAAACGCGGCGGCGCGTGGATGAACGACTATAAAGGCCGCCGCCTCCTGCCCAACGGCCAGCTGCAAAGCCCCACCGCCTATCTGGTATGCAACTTCACCCCGCCCGCAGCAGGCAAAGAAGCCCGCCTCTCCCACGATGAAATCCTCACCCTTTTCCACGAAACCGGCCACGGCCTGCACCATCTGCTCACCCAAGTGGACGAGCTGGGCGTGAGCGGCATCAACGGCGTGGAATGGGATGCTGTGGAGCTGCCCAGCCAGTTTATGGAAAACTTCGTGTGGGAATACGATGTGCTGCGCGGCATGTCTGAACACGAAGACAACGGCGCACCACTGCCGCAGGAATTGTTCGACAAAATGCTCGCCGCCAAAAACTTCCAACGCGGCATGTTCCTCGTGCGTCAGATGGAATTCGCCTTGTTCGACATGCTGATTTACAGCGAAACCAATCCCAACCGTCTTTCCGGCTGGGCTCAAGTGTTGGACAGCGTGCGCCGCGAAGTGGCCGTGGTGCAACCGCCCGCCTACAACCGTTTCGCCAACAGCTTCGGCCACATCTTCGCCGGCGGCTACTCGGCCGGCTACTACAGCTATGCCTGGGCTGAAGTGCTCAGCGCTGATGCCTACGCCGCATTTGAAGAAAGCGGCGATGTGGCCGAATGCGGCCGCCGCTTCTGGCAGGAAATCCTCGCCGTGGGCGGCTCGCGCAGCGCCGCCGAATCCTTCCAAGCCTTCCGCGGCCGCGCCCCCAGCATCGACGCCCTACTCCGGCACAGCGGCTTCGATTTGAACGGTGCCTAAACCGCAGAGTAAAGAAAAGGCTACCTGAAAACGAAGCGCAGCACATTTTTCTACGAAACTAAAATTTTCAGGTAGCCCTTCTACTGAATAAATTATAGTCATGCCAAACAGGAAAGAGACAAAGCTGCAGTCCCAGACAGCACGGGAATACCGCAAAGTGAACCAACATCGGATGAAGAAATAAGTATTTAGCTATATTTCGCCATCTTATCTACCCATACTGTTTATGCCGCGTGGCCTTTTACTTTTATGAAAATAATTGCTTTAGCCACATTAAAAAACGTATTTATCCCTTATACAGTAAAAACAATAAAATAAAGGCTACCTGAAATATTCAGGTAGCCTTTTTGATGTTGCAGATAACAGCGTGGACTTATTCTGTGGCCGGCACAACAACCACGGTAATATTGGCTACAGCATCAGCATGCAGGGCAATTTCGACTTCGTATTCACCAACTACTTTGAAAGGGCCGTTGGGCAGACGTACGTTGGCTTTAACAGCTTCCACACCAAATGCACGGATAGCTTCGACAATGTCGGCGTTAGTTACAGAACCGAACAAGCGTCCGTCCACGCCAGCCTTTTGGGCGATAGTGATAGATTGGCCTTCCAGTTTAGCCTGACGAGCCTGTGCATCAGCCAGGATTGCAGCCTGACGAGCCTCGAGTTCGGCACGGCGAGCCTCGAAGTCGGCCAGTGCAGCTTCGGTAGCACGTTTGGCTTTACCTTGCGGAATCAGGAAGTTGCGGGCATAGCCATTCTTTACGGTTACCACATCACCCAGATTGCCCAAGCCGCCAATTTTTTCTAACAGAATGATTTGCATAATATAAATTCTCCGTTAATTATTTGTGTTGGTCGGTGTACGGCAGCAGAGCCAGGAAACGGGCACGTTTTACGGCCACAGACAGCTGGCGCTGATAATGGGCTTTGGTACAGGTAATGCGGGCAGGAATGATTTTACCGTTCTCGGAAATGAAATCTTTCAGCAAATCAACTGATTTGTAATCTACTTGTTTGATGCCTTCTGCGGTAAAGCGGCAGAATTTTCTACGTTTAAATGTTTGACGAGCCATCTCAATTCAACCTTTATTTTCAATAATTGTCTGTATATGCAATATGGGGCGACGGTATTTTTGGCTGTAAGCCGCAAGAAATCCGGATATATCCACCATACTGCCTGCTTTGTATTGCCAGAATTTTGCCTGTTTGCCGATTAATTTCGCCTGGAGTTCAAACCGGGCGAGATAATGTTCGCCTGCTTCTGTTTGCCACGATTCATGCTCTAAAACCAATCCCAATACGGCTATGCCGGCCGGGGTGTAGCGCAAGGCATCGACATCCTTGATGCGGGCGGTAAGGCTTACAGTATTGTTCAAAATCTCACTCTTAGGCTTTGGTGGCAACTTCTTCCTGAGGCTGGCCATTCAGCAGGTTTTTGGATTTTTCTTCCTTCATCATGGGAGAAGCTTCGGTAACAGCTTCGTCCATTTTGATGGTCAGGTGGCGCAATACGGCGTCGTTGAAGCGGAAACCGGTTTCCAGCTCTTCGATGGCAGCCGGGGTGCACTCGATGTTCATCAGCACGTAGTGTGCTTTGTGCAGCTTGTTGATGGGGTAGGCCAACTGGCGGCGACCCCAGTCTTCCAAGCGGTGAATGTGGCCGCCGGTTTCGGTAATCAGGGCTTTGTAACGTTCAACCATGGCAGGTACTTGCTCGCTCTGGTCGGGATGAACGATAAATACAATCTCGTAATGACGCATGTTCTCTCCTTATGGCTAAATACAGCCCGCCGTCATGCGGAAACAGCGGGCAAGGGTGGAAAGCGTGGCATTATATCGGTAAAGTATAGCGTAAGCAAGTATTTGCTGGGGGTAGCAGAATAATCGTGGCTTAGTGTGTGTACAATATTTGCACAATCAACACAGGCTACCTGAAAAAGAGGATTTAGTGGGGTGAAATAAGCTTGGGATACAAAGAAAACCCGCATGCTTCAGCATACGGGTTTTCAATTTGGGGTGGCTGATGGGGCTCGAACCCACGACAACCGGAATCACAATCCGGGGCTCTACCAACTGAGCTACAGCCACCATAAAACTTTATGGCGCGCCCGACAGGAATCGAACCTGTAACCGCCCGCTTAGAAGGCGGGTGCTCTATCCGGTTGAGCTACGGGCGCTATCCTGTCGTTCACAATTTCTCAGAGAACTTTGGTCGGGGCGGTGGGATTCGAACTCACGACCCTCTGCTCCCAAAGCAGATGCGCTAACCAGACTGCGCTACGCCCCGATAAGAAATAAGGATTTTACCCACGCTGCTTTTGTTTTGTCAAGCAGGTGATTCAAAATTAAATGTCGCCTTGCTTTCATGGATAACATTTCATGTTAAATAACAATTTATTAATAGAATATCTAATTCACAACACCAGTACGTATATGCACAGTAAACTCACACGGGCAAGATTTCCAGCAGCCCAAAAGAGTTATTAGCAACATGCTATAATCGCCACGTCGACAATCGTTGAAACCTTAACAATTGCTGACTGCAGCGCATAGTGCTGCATGGATTATCTTTATTTTTTATCAATAGATTGCTACTTCTATTCGTGGCAGCCATTCAGCCAATCCATTTTACTTCCCCACCCACCCCGACAGAAAAGGAACAGTCCATGACAGCCCAGATTCTCGATGGTAAAGCCGTTGCCAACGAACGTCTGCTGAAACTTGCCGACAAAGTGGCCGAGCGCTGCAAACAAGGCTTGCGCCCCCCGTGTTTGGCTGTTTTGCTGATTGGTAGTGACCCTGCCAGTGTAGTGTATGTGCACAACAAAAAAATTGCCTGTGAAAAGGCTAATTTCGATTCCCGTTCCTACGAGCTGCCCGCTTCCACTACCGAAGAAGAACTGCTTCAGCTGATTGACGAACTCAATACCGCCCCCACCGTGGACGGCATTTTGGTGCAGCTACCCTTGCCGGCACACATTAACAGCCAGTCGGTTATCGAGCGCATCCAGCCGGATAAAGACGTGGATGGCCTCCACCCCTACAACATCGGCCGGCTGGCCATGAAAATGCCGCTGATGCGCCCTTGCACACCCAAAGGAGTGATGACCCTGCTAGAAACTTACGGCGTGGAGCTGCGCGGCAAAAAAGTGGTAATCGTGGGCGCATCCAATATTGTTGGCCGCCCGCAGGCGCTGGAAATGCTGTTGGCTGGTGCCACTGTTACCGTATGCCACCGCTTTACTGTAAACTTGGAGCATGAGGTTTCTAAAGCCGACGTAGTGGTAGTGGGCACGGGCAAAGCCAGGCTGATTCAGGGCAGCTGGATTAAACCTGGCGCCGTGGTGGTGGATGTGGGCATCAACCGGCTAGAAGACGGCAAACTCTGTGGTGATGTGGATTTTGAAGCCGCCAAAGAGCGTGCCTCCATGATTACTCCCGTTCCCGGCGGCGTAGGTCCGATGACTATCGCCATCCTGCTGGAAAACACCTACTATGCCGCTACGCTGCACGACAAGCCGACAGCCTAAGGCGTACTTGTATGTAAAGAGCAAACTGCTATATCGGCAGTTTGCTCTTGTTTTTCTATATGATATAGCCACTCAAAAGGCTACCTGAAACCCTACTGGGCAAGCCACACAATATTTTCAGGTAGCCTCTCCCTCTTCACCCAAGATTTCCTGAAACGCCTGAAATAGTTCGCGCTCTTCAAAACGCGCATGGCCGCGCAGGATTTCGGCAAAAGTCTTCATCCAACCGGGATTGTCGAACTGAGGCGCGGCCAGCATTTGGCGCAACAGCACATGTTCGTCCTCAAAACGCCGTTGCATGGCCGGCTGTGCCAATTTATCCCACCACGGCGCAAACAGCGCTTCCTCTTCGGCAAAATGCGCCAGCAAATCATCTTTCTGCTTGGCAAAATCGGCACGATGGTCGGCGGCAGGGTCGCGCAAGATGCGGGCACACATGGCCAGCGAATGGTGGTGGTCTTGCGACAGCGGAATCAACAGGGGATGGCGTTTCATTTTTCAGGTAGCCTGAAGTGGTCGAACGATGGCCAGATTATATAGTGGGCAGCGCAAAACGCCCACAAACACGCCGCCGTTTCATGATAGACTGCCCGCCGTTTGCCATTCCGACGGCTCCGTCATCCTGCGTGAAGAGGCCCAAGCTCTGCGCGAATACGCCGATGCTCTCGGCCGTGCCGTAGCCAAAAAACTGGCCGACAACGGCGCTCAAGAGCTCATCGCCGCCGTGTTGGCCGAGCAGGCTACTTAAAAAAAGTAGGAACAAAACTGAACGGCATCAGGGCAGTATTCAGTAAAATCAAAACGAATGCCCTCCAAACGTCTCAGGTAGCCTGTGCTTGAGACTACCTGAAAACACCTCTAAAGGAAAATCATAAACCCCAAATCCCTCTACCGCGCCACCCTGCTCGAATACCTCCATTGCGCCTCTTTCTCCGCCGACCTGGCCGAAGCCAGCACCGCCTGCCGCACCTACCGCAAACTCGCCAAAAAAGGCTGCCCCGACAACTGGTTCGTCCTCGGCCGCGCCCGCCAATACGGCTACGGCGTCAAGCCAAACCTTGCCAAAGCTGAAAAGCACTACCACCGCGCTGCCAACTACGGCCATGCCGAAGCACAGGAAGCCATCGGCTACCTATACGAAAAAGGCCTCGGCCTGCCACAAAACCACGCCAAAGCCCGCAAATGGTACGCCCGCGCCGCCTTGCAGGTTAATGCCGCCGCCTGTAACAACCTCGGTTTTAACAACGGCAAAGGCGCGTGCCCTGCAGCAAAAAACTGGCGGAGAAATAGTACAAACTCGCCGCCCACGCGGGTAGCATCCTTGCATTATCCAACCTCGGTGTCCTGTATGAAGATGCAGGCCATCTGAAAAAAGCTATCCGCTACTACCGCTGCGCTGCGGCAGCAGATGATAAATATGCTACCAAACAATTGAAACGGTTGGATAAGTAAATCACCTCTGTTTTCAGGTACCCCGATACCATCTGAAATAAATGGCTACCTGAAATGCTATCGGGGCAGGGTGATTTATGCCTTCATTTTCGGAAATGGGCAAAGGCTACCTGAAAATTGCCAAACTCTTTCTAGTTTGAGCTTTCAGGTAGCCTTTGTTATGCGCTAGGCGGCTTGGATAGTTGTTGGATAGATTCAAGCCCGCAAACTGCCGTCGTCCATAGTGAGCACGCGGTCGAAGCGTTTGGCCAGTTGCTCGTCGTGGGTAACTACAATGAGAGCGGTACCCAGCTCATGTTTGAGCTCCAGCATCATTTCCAATGCATGGATAGCGTTTTTGCGGTCGAGGTTGCCGGTGGGCTCGTCAGCCAGCAGGCAGTCGGGCTTGGTTACCAGGGCGCGGGCGATGGCGGCACGTTGACGTTCGCCGCCGGAGAGTTCGCCGGGGCGGTGGGTCATACGGCTGCCAAGGCCGACTTTTTCTAAAATTTCGGCAGCGGCCGTCTGCGCTTCGGCCCGGCTCTTGCGTGCCACCAAAAGCGGCATCATCACGTTTTCCAGCGCGGAAAACTCGGGCAGCAGGTGGTGGAATTGGTAAACGAAGCCCAAATGCCGGTTGCGCAGCTGGCCGATAGCCACCTGGGAGAGGCTGTTTAGGCCCTGACCTTGGATTTTCACTTCGCCGCTGGTGGGTTTATCCAGCCCGCCGAGAATGTGCAGCAGGGTGGATTTGCCGCTGCCGGAGGCGCCGATGATGCCGATGCCTTCGCCTGAGGCTACCTGAAAATCGATATTGCGCAGCACTTCTACTTTGAGGCTGCCGTCGTCGTAGGTTTTGCCTACGTTTTGGCATTGGATAACGGCTTCTTTATTCATAGCGCAAGGCCTCTGCGGGTTGGGTTTTGGATGCGCGCCAGCTGGGCAGCATGGTGGCCACGAAGGAGAGGCCGAGGGAAATAGCAATAATCGCTAGCACATCAGACAGCTTTACTTGCGAAGGCATATAGTCGATGAAATAGATGGCGGAAGTAACCAGCTTGCGACCGGCCATCTGCTCGATGGCAGAAACGATAACGCCCACATTCAGCGCCACAGTCACGCCCAGCACCACGCCGATGGCGGTGCCAACCACGCCCAAGAGCGTACCCTGCACCAAGAAAATCTTCATGATGCCGCGCGGGGGCAGGCCGAGGGTGCGCAAAATGGCGATGGCAGCCTGCTTTTCGGTTACAGTCATAATGAGGGTGGAAATCAGATTGATGGAGGCGACAAGGCTGATGAAGAACATGATGACAAACATCATCTTCTTCTCCACTTCCACGGCTTGGAAGTAGTCGCGGTTTTGGTAGGTCCAGTCGAAAGCGGCGATACGGTTGCGCTGCTCGGCGGGCACAATAGTGGCGGTCACGTCGGGTGCGGTTTCCGGCTGCGAAAGGCGCAGCTGAATGCTAACATCGCCATCCCCGGCACGATACAGGGTTTTGGCGTCTTCAATATGGATAATAGACAAGCTGTTATCCACAGCGAAAATGCCGGTGGAAACAGTGGAAGCCACGGTGAATTGCTTCATGCGCGGCACCATGCCTACCGGTGTAACGTTGCCTTCAGGCGAAATCAGAGTAACTTTTTCGCCCGGCTGCACGCCTAAGCGATCAGCAATATCTTTGCCCAAAATCATTTCAAACTGGCCAGGTTTGAGCTGCTGATACAGCTCATTGGGCAGCTTTTCGCCGTATTCTGACACTTTTGGTTCTTCAGCCGGGTCGATCCCCTTTACCTGCACGCCCTGCACCTCACCGGAATTAGCCAACAGCGCCTGCCCACTCACGTAGGGCGCCACACCCAGCACACGTGGGTTGACTTGAGCGATTTTGGCCAAGCCTTGCCAAGTGTCACCCGGATCAGCTTGTAGATAGCTCATCTGCATATGCGGGGTAACTTGCAGCAGCTGGCCGCGAATTTCTTTTTGAAAACCGTTCATTACGGAAAGCACCACAATCAGCGCGGTTACGCCGGTGGCAATGCCGAAAATCGAGATGATGCTGATAACAGACATCAGCCCGTTGCGTTTTTTGGCGCGCATGTAGCGCAGGCCGATCCAAGTTTCTAAGGAAAGCATAGTGGAATGGGCTCCGCAGTCTGCCGAAGCAGGCTGCAATCATGGGATTGGCAGGGTTTCAGGTAGCCTTTATCTGGCTAAAAATCACTTCATGCAGCATCAGTTCGCTTCATTTGCAAAATATGCTTCAGCAGTGTATTTGATATGGCGGCAAGGCACACGATATGCAAACTTGGTCAAGCATTAGATTTGCAAAAAGCGGCGCATAGTATACAGGCTCTTTGCCCGGCAGGGCATTGGTATTACGCGCATTTGCCCTATTTAACGGCAGATGCGCCCTTAGTGCGGCAGATATAGAAAACTGCATTCTCTGCCAAGCAGAAAATGCAGTCTGAGTAGAAAGTGTGGCTGAAAGATTATTTCAGCTTGGTTTCTTTGTAAACCACGTGCTTGCGGGCAACCGGATCGAATTTTTTGATTTCGAATTTGCCGGGGGTAGTCCGCTTGTTTTTGGTGGTGGTGTAGAAATGGCCGGTGCCGGCGCTGGATTCCAGCTTGATTTTATCGCGCATGACTCTAATTCCTTAAATAATGTGATTAGGCTTCGCCGCGTGCGCGCAGATCAGCCAGAACGGCATCAATGCCAACTTTGTCAATCAAACGCAAAGCCGCGTTGGAAACGCGCAGGCGCACCCAGCGGTTTTCGCTCTCAACCCAAAAACGGCGCGATTGCAGGTTCGGCAAAAAACGGCGCTTGGTTTTGTTGTTGGCGTGCGATACGTTGTTACCGGACATCGGCCGCTTCCCGGTTACTTTGCAAACTCGTGCCATGGTTAATTCTCCAAACTTCAAAAAAATATTAGATAGAAACGAAACTTGCTTTATACCATAGAAAGCATTTTCGGTTCAAGTTCTATCGCGATGAACTTGGCGGATGTGCTGCTGGATACAACATTTTGTGGGTAGGGTGCCTACAACGGTGTGCTGGATAGGTTTTTGTATTTAACATGCTGTTTTAACAAGTTTATTTATTTAATGATTTTATTTTCAGGTAGCCTTAATTGCTAGGAACAAGTGCTGCATCAGGCCGGTATGGTTTGATGAATGTGGTAGGGCTCATTTAATATTTTTCGTTTTTTAATCCCAGCGCGATATCAAAATACAGCCAAACACCAGATTTAAAGGCAATACAATGGACAAATCAAACGCCGGCGTGAGCAAATTCCTCAGTTATATCCTGCGCCATCATCCCGAAGCCATCGGTTTGACGCTAGATGGCGAAGGCTGGGCAGATGTGGGTGAACTATTAACTCAGGCAGCTGCGCACGGGCGCAACATCAGCCTGCCGCTATTGCATGAAGTGGTGGCTACCAATAATAAAAAACGGTTTACGCTGTCTGCCGATGGCCGCAAAATCCGTGCCGAGCAAGGGCATTCCACTGCACAGGTGGATATTGCCCACACCGAAACCGAGCCGCCGGAAATCCTGTATCACGGCACGGCGCAGCGTTTTGCCGAAGCTATTGAAGAGCAAGGCTTGTTGCCGGGCAGCCGGCATTATGTGCACCTGTCGGGCGATGTGGAGACGGCTGTGTCGGTAGGTGGCCGCCACGGCAAGCCGTTGGTATTGGAAGTGCAGGCCGGGCTGATGCGGCGGCAGGGTTTTGTGTTTTATTTAACAGCCAATAAAGTATGGCTAATTAAGGAAGTGCCGCCACGGTTTTTACGGCGAATGTAAGAGGCTACCTGAAAGATTTATACTACTTAGGCAGGCTTTCAGGTAGCCTGTTTAGCTATGGATTAACAGGGCTACCTGAAGGCACAAACTTTAACCTAGAGCAAACATTTGGCCGACGATATTCTTGAATAATCTAAGGCGTGCCATTTCGCTGTCGAGTAAAACCTTTGTTAAAATCCGCCATTTCCGCCGCACGGGCAAACAATCTACTTGCCACTTGCGCCTTGTGGCTTTACAGTTCGGCCTGTGCGAAATGCACGTTTCTCAGGAGAAACACCCATGCAACAGACAAAAGACCAAGAATGGCTGCTGGTGGACGGCGGCAATCTTGAGGTGAGTGTGACCCGCGAAGCTGATGCCGTGGAAGAAGCGCAACGTCTGCGTTTCGACATCTTCGGCCGCGAGATGGGCGCCGGTATACACGGTGAAGACGGCCGCGATATCGACCGTTATGATGAATTCTGCCGCCACCTGATCGTGCGCGACAAAACCAGCGGCCGCATCATCGGCACCTACCGCTTGATCACCGAAGAAGCTGCCCAAGCCGCCGGCGGCTGGTATTCCGATTCGGAATTCGACCTCTCCCGCATTCGCCATATCCTGCCCAAAACCGTGGAGCTGGGGCGCGCCTGCGTACATAAAGACTACCGTACCGGCGGCACGATTTCACTGCTGTGGATGGGTTTGATCAGTTTCATGCAAGCACATGGTCTGGAATACATGATCGGCTGTGGCAGCGTGCATGTAGATGACGGCGGGCATTATGCTGCCAGCCTGTTTAACCAGCTCAAACAGACCCATTACTCGCCCGAGGAATACCGCGTGTTCCCGAAAGTACCGCTGCCGCTGAATGAACTGCGGCAGGATTTGGAGGTGGAAGCACCGCCTCTGATGAAAGGCTACCTGCGCGCCGGCGTGTGGATTTGCGGCGAACCGCATTGGGATAAGGATTTCGGTAGTGCCGATATGCTGGTGATGATGCCGATGGCCAATATCCATCCGCGTTACGCCAAACATTTTGTTAAATAAATCAGAAGACAAGGTTAGCTGATGCGTAGGCTCAGACTGATTGTCAGGCTATTTGGGGTGGCTGCCATTTTGTTGTGGGGCTGCTTTCAGGTAGCCTTGTTTTTCGGCCGTGAAGATAAGGCCAAACGCCAATGGCGGATTCAATGCTGGTCGCGCCAGTGCATGAAAGTGTTCGGTACCAAGCTGACCGTGCACGGAGCGGAACGTTTTTTCGCCGAAGGTGGCCAGTTTATGGTGGGCAACCACATCTCCTGGCTGGATATTTTCCTCATCAACTCCGTGCAGGCCGTGCGCTTTGTGGCCAAGCAGGAAGTGCGCGACTGGCCGGTAATCGGCTGGCTGGTGGCGCGGGTGGACACGGTTTTTATTAAACGCGGCAACCGCCAATCATCGCAGCAGGTGATGGATGTGCTGTTGCAGATTTTGGCAGAAAAGGATTATGCGGTGGTATTCCCCGAAGGAACAAGCACCGACGGGCGGGGCATCAAGCCGTTTAAGAGCGGGCTGTTTGATACCGCCATCATCGGCAAATATCCAGTGTGGCCGGTGTTGGTGTACTACCCGAATGAAGATGGCAGCCCGAACACGGATGTGGCCTATTGCGGTGAAACCAGCCTTTGGCAGTCGTTCTGCCGCATCCTTCCGCAACGGCGCAGCGAAGGTGTGCTGTATTTTCTGGAACCGATCTCGCCGGAAGGCAAAACACGACAAGACCTATGTGCCGCCGCCCAAGCACAAATTGCGGCCAAACTAGCCGAACTGCGCGGGCTGCCGCCGGAGAGCGTGGTGGAAGAAAAGGGGGCTGTGTTCGAGCGGACTTAATCCGCTGTGATGATTATTGAGCCGTCCCATTTGTTGGGGCGGCTTTTGTTTGGCCTGATAACTTGATTTCAGTGTATTGGATTTTCAGGTAGCCTCCAACCAAAAATCGGCAGCTATAGCTGAAATAATGATCTCTTCACACCAATAAAGCGAAGAGCAGACAGTAAGTAGTACGGCAAGGCAAGCCAACGCAGTAGGAAGCTAAGTTTCAGGTAGCCTGTGGGCAGAGCAGGCTACTTGAAATTTTGTGGCATTCAATTTGAAATATCCAACAGGCCTAACCAAGCAGTAGGCGGCACAGGATGTTTTCGTAGACGGCGGATAGGCGGGGGATGGCGGCAAGCTCGATGTGCTCGTCGATCTGGTGAATGCTTTCATTCACCGGGCCGAGCTCGATGAGCTCGCGGGCAATGGCTTTAATAAAGCGGCCGTCCGATGTGCCGCCGCTGGTGGAGAACACAGCTTTAATGCCGCACTCTTCGGCAATGGCGGCTTGGGTGGCTTGGGTGAGGCGGCCGGTTTCGGTTAGGAAGGGTTGGCCGGAGAGCTGCCATTGGAGGCTGTAGTGTAGACGGTGTCTATCCAAGATGGCTTCCACGCGGCGTTGCAGGCTTTCGGCATCGGATTCGGTGGAGAAACGGAAGTTTAACTGAACGGATAGCTCGCCAGGGATAACGTTGGTGGTGCCGGTGCCGGCGTGGATATTGGAAATTTGGAAGCCGGTGGGCGGGAAGTAGGCGTTGCCGTTGTCCCAATGCTCGGCAGTGAGCTCGGCTAGAGCGGGAGCGGCCAGATGAATGGGATTGGCGGCGAGGTGGGGGTAGGCGATGTGTCCTTGTTTGCCGTGGATGGTGAGGCTACCTGAAAGCGAGCCGCGTCGGCCATTTTTGATGGTATCGCCCAGGATGTGTTCCGCGGTAGGCTCACCGATGATGCAGTAGTCGATATGCTCACCACGTTGGTGCAGGGTTTCAACCACGCGCACGGTGCCTTCTTTGCCGTCGCCCTCTTCGTCTGAAGTAATTAGCAGGGAGAGACTACCTGAAAATTGTGGATGCTGTGCAATAAAGCGCTCGCAGGCAGTAATGAAACAGGCGATGCTGGTTTTCATGTCGGCTGAGCCGCGCCCGTAGAGTTTGCCGTTGCGTTCGGTGGGCTGGAACGGCGGAGATGCCCATGCTCCAACGGAGCCGGGCGAAACAACGTCAGTATGGCCAGCAAAGCACAATAGCGGCATACCGCTGCCGCGCCGCGCCCATAAGTTTTGTGTGTGGCCAAAGGGCATGTGTTCAATAGAAAAACCAATGGCGCGTAAACGTTCGGCAATTATCTCTTGACAGCCGTGGTCATCCGGGGTGATGGAGGCCCGGGCAATAAGCTGTTTGGCCAGCCAGAGGGAAGAAGTTTCGGTCATGAGGAGCAGAATTGGGTAGATGGTGATGAAGCTGGGTTATAGCGAGTTTGGTTGGATTTGCCAAGTTATAGGTAGTCTGCAAGCTAGGGAAAGCTACCTGGAAACCAAGCTGTACAGTTTAAAAGTATTTGATAAAAAGGGCTTATATAACATTTATTTTTACTGATGAATGAAACAGCTAGACAATATTGTGCATGAATAGGGAATATTTTCGGCGAAATAGCTTGACTTGGAAATTAATCCTAAATATAATTCAGAACTTCACAGCGCACCCGTAGCTCAGTTGGATAGAGTATCTGGCTACGAACCAGAGGGTCGGGCGTTCGAATCGCTCCGGGTGCGCCATAATTTATCCGCGCCCATCGTCTAGCGGTTAGGACATCGCCCTTTCACGGCGGTAACGGGGGTTCGATTCCCCCTGGGCGTGCCAACTTTCCGTACTATGAACCCCTATGGAATCATTGATAATTCGTTCCGGGTTGTAGTGTATAACCACTTCAGTGGGATTTATATCAATTTTTCCGATAAAGCTCTGCAATAAAATGCGGAGCTTTTTTTCATTTGCAGTATTCAGGAGGATAGTTTTCAGCGTGCGTAATGCGCTGTCGACATCAATCTCCGGGATTGCATCGACATCGGGCGCGCCAGCCAGCTTGTCGAGTTCGATGAGCAGGGTTTGTTCCCGTTCATCATAACCGGCCACGCGCTCAAGTAGGGAGCGGCTGTCTGAACCGGACAGCCCTGATTCCACCAGTTCGAATAGGGTATTGCGCCGGCGGCGTAGTTCGGTGAGCTCTTGCTGCAGTAGTTTGTGCTGCTCGGCATTATTGGTACGTTTTTCGACGTATTTCCGATAAGCCTCACCAATAAAATCGCTGACCACCTCTTGGGTAAGCAGTTTGTCGACCACAATATTTAGCAGGTAGTCATCCAGCTTTTCGGCCGATATGCGGCGCGATATGCAATTGCAACCTTTCTTGAAGCCGCTGCAGTTGTAGTAATTGTAGCGGCGTTTGGTTTTGCTGGTAGCGGTTTCAATGCTCATGGCCTTGCCGCAGTGACCGCACCGCAGCAAACCGGTGAATAGGAAACGGCTGGAAGGGCTGCCGGTTTGCTTATAATCCGGCCGGTAGCGTTTTTGTACGGCTTCGAAATCTTTTTCCGAAACCAACGGCTCGTGGGTTTGCCGAATAATCCACTCTTCCGGCGGGTTGGGTTTGTTGCCGCTGCGTTTGTTATACACGGTCTGCCCGATGTAGACACGGTTTTTCAGCATATGCGACAGACTGGCGGCCTGCCATTCGGCCCCGCGCCGGGTATGACCGCGCCCAGTAAAGCTGCGGGCGATGGCAACGGCGCCCTCCCCTGCCGCAAAACGGCGGAAGGCTTCCTGCACCAGTGGTTTTTCGGCATCGTTCGGTACCAGTTTACGGCGTTTGCCCTGGCTGGTTATTTGATAGCCGAACGGTGCGCGCCCGCCGTTAAACCAGCCTTCTTCCGCATTTTTCAACATGGCGCGGCGGGTGTCGCGACTGATTTGGCGCGATACCTGCTCATCCATAATCTCCATAATCGAATCGGTGAACCAGCCCTCGTCGGTGTCGCTATCGATATTCATCGATGCATATACCAGGCGGGTGCCGCTTTCACGCAGCAGCAGTTTGTAGCGGGCGGCATCCAACTTATTACGGGCGAAACGGGAGGTGGACCAGACGATGAAGTAGTCCACATCGTTTACCGCACAATAATGAATCGCGCGTTGAAATGCCTGCCTCTTCACAGCCGAAGTACCGGTAATACCCTCATCGCGGAATATCTGCAGCACACCGGCACCGAGCTCTTGGGCTTTCTTTTTGCATTGATCTGTCTGGGCATCGATTGAAATGCCCTCGTCGGCTTGGCGGGCGGTACTGACCCGCACATAGATGATTGCTCGTTTCATGATTTCCCTTCCTGTGTAGGGTGGATTTTACTGCCTATCCTGTGCCAAAAATACCCCTGTTTTGTTCTTGTCTTTGGTCGTTTAATGCCCGTATGGCCGACCATTCTTCCCAATCCCTCGATACCGTTGTTTTCCGTTGCACCGCCTGCAAGCACACTTTTGAGTGTGCCCCGCAGACGGTGCGGGATGCACCTGAATGCGAGTGGCATCCGTTTGCCTATCAGGCAGCCTGCCCGAAATGCGGGGAGACCTGCGCCCAGGCGGCCTGGCACCGCAACCTAATGAAGGGTTGGGCAAATGCCACCGGTCCGAAGACGGCGGAAGGCAAGGCGGCGGTGCGTAAGAATCTGGAAGGCCACCCGACGCCGGAGGAAACACGAAGGACCCGCTTCAATGCGCTCAAGCACGGCATGAATGCCCGCACCGCCACCTATTTCCCGGCCAAGCCGGACGGCTACTCGGCCTGCCGCACCTGCACTGTGGATCGCGAATACTGCCGAAGCCAGCCGGCCTGCGTAAAGCAGACGCAGCTGTTTATGCTGCACCACGCCGCGTTCGAGCAGCGCGACCCACGGTATTTGACCGAGATTTATGTCGATATGCAGGCGGCCATTACCGCTATCGTCCAGCAGATACTGCAGACGATTGTGGCGGACGGGGTGGTTTTGCGCGCACCGGCATGGAAGGTGGATCAGGAAGGCAATGTAGTGATCGGCGAATACCTCGACCGGGCCAGCGGCGAGATGAAGGTGATTTACGAAGTCCACTCCCATCCGCTGATTCGCAGCCTGCAGGATTTCTTGAGTAAAAACGGTCTGTCGTTGGCCGATATGGGTATGACACCGAAAGTCATCGAGCAGGAAGAGCAGGCGTTGGGCCACCTGAAACAGGATGCCGCCACCCAGCAGTCGCTTTTGGAATTCTCCGAGCGCAGTGCCAAAGCGTTGGAAAATTTATCGGTACTGGCACAACGCGCCAACCAACGGCTACAACAAGATCCGGTGTTGATTGAATACCGGCAGCAGAACGGGGATAAATGATGCTGCCAGCTGACTACTGTGCCGACTGCGGCGCCAAATTGGACAGGCACGAGCAGTTGCAATATTTGGACGTGTGCCGCGACTGCCATGAGGAATGGGCGGCCTATTTGGCGCAGTTGGCTCCACAGGAGGAGGCTGCATGACGACCGCCGCCCAACGCATCCAAATACAGCATAGTGCCGAGCAGGAAATCATGCGCTATGCCCGACCCGACCCGGTTACCGGCATCAGGCCGCATGCCCTGTGGCACAAGCATGTGCACAACGTCGGTCTCGACCCGATGCAGGTGTTGAAGATGCAGGAGATGGACGACCACCGCAATACGGTGGATTTCTCCTGCCGCCGCACCGGTAAAACTGCAGTGAAAGAAATGTACTGCCTGGAATATTTGGCTACCACCCCTTTCCAAGAAGAAGGGATTGTGGCGCCGCGCTTACAGCAGAGCCAAACCAACCTGATGTATCACATCGATGCCATCCGCCGCAGTCCGATTTTGAGTGGTTGGATCGGCTATAAATCCGGGCGGCGACAGATTGCCGATACCCGTTACCAGTTCCACAACGGCAGTAAGGCCGTCTGCTACGGCATCATGAGCCAAATTGACGGTGACGGCCTGAGTATCGGTTCGCTGGAAGAAATCGACGACATGCCGGCCGACCGGCTGTTTTCCCGCTTCCTGCCTATGCTGGGTTCGGCTCGGCGTCTGGGGGTGGATAGTTCGGTGAATTTCTACCCGCAAAACCGCCAACACCACCGGCACGATTGATGAAACCACTACCGCCAGCTGGCAGCTATTCGGACGCCGTGCAAAAAATATGCAGGACTGGTAAAAGTAGCCGACAACCAGTGCAACGACCTGCCCAAATGGCCGGCGTATGGGTAAGTAATAGCTGCATCATAGTGCCCGGCATCTGCATCACTACCTATTTTAAGATCTCAGTAGAGCTGTTTTATTAAATCATGTTACACTATGTTATAGAATAACATAGTGTAACTGGTGTAGCTATGAAGTTTTTTGTTTTTCTGTCAGTAGGTTTAGTTGTTTTTAATACTTACCCAACAACAGTTTGGGCTGAAGATGCAGTAGAGTTATCGGAGATTCATATCACGGGACGTAAAACCCCGCAATCGGGTGCCCGTTTGGATAGCGGTAGCAAGAGCGTGCTTTATAACTCAGATCTGCAATCTGTTCGAGCAATATCCTTGGGGCAGACGGTAGAAAAAATCAGTGGTGTTCACAACAACAGCTTCGGCCCCAATAACGGTTTGCCGCAAATCCGCAGCTTGACCGGATCGAGGGTATACCTGATGCAAAATGGTTTGGGTATATCGGATATGGCCGGTATCAGCGGCAATCTGCCCAGTGCGGTTGAGCCTTTCCTAGCTGATAAGATAACTGTACAGAAATCTTCTGCTGCCGTGTTGTATGGAGGGCATGCTGTTGGAGGGGCGGTTCAAGTGGAAACTGGGCAGATTCCCCAACAACTGCCGGAGAAAAATTTTGGCGGCAAGGGGGAAATCAGCGGGGGATACAATACTCCGACCACGCAGTTATTCAACCTTACCGGCAAAAGCGGGCAGATTGCCTGGCATATCGACGGGATGAATAACAAGATTTCATCCTACCGCGTACCGGGAGACAGTAAGGCTGCGATATGCCACAATCGGGCAGAAATCAATACCAATTATCCGCTGACTCTCTTGTGTCAAGTTTCGAGGAATTACGAGTATTTCTTCAATCAGGGGTTCTATAAATATGTAGATCGGAATTATCTACTCAGAGGTAAAGACTACTTAGACCAATACGAATTGGATATTTCCGATGTTTACCGTCGGGATAAGCCTTCTTACGGCAATTGGGTGGAAAATCCCGGATATGATCCATCTGTTACCGAAGGCAAAGGCAGACGGTTGAGAAGTATTGAAGATGTAACACCTAATGAACACGGCAAAATGGCCAATAGCCATATGCACCAACAATCTGTATCGGCCGGTGTCAGCTATATCGGTGCAGATGGATATATTGGGTTGGGGGTCAGCCGTTATCTGAACCGCTACGGGGTACCGGGCTATGCCTCCTTATCCACGCGAGCTGGTAGGAAGAATGCATTGTCACCAGTTAATATAGAAAGCAGCCAAGCCCGTTGGCTACTGGATGGGATGTATCGTTCGCAACAACCCTGGTTGGATAACGTCAGGTTTTCTTTTGCGCATATTGATGCGACAAACCGTGAGTTGCTCGGCAACCAATTTGCCGACAGCCTGAATAGCCAAAGCAACCAAGGAAGACTAGAGATAAATTACCGACCTATCCAATGGTGGCAGGGAGTGTTAGGCGGGGATTGGACACAACGCCGCACTAACGGTGAGGGGGTTGATCGTTATCTGCCGGACACAAAAACGACCGAATATGCGGTGTTTGCGTTGCAGAAGTTTAATTGGGGAAATTGGTCAACTGATATCGGTGCGCGGCATGGACGCACCCGTCAGCAAGCCATATTGGGCAATTACCAGCCTGGGCGCGGCTTAAATGAAGGTTATATCAAACAACATAATAATAAAATGTTTGAATTGAACAGCTATCAGGCAGCTTTAAAGTGGCAGCCTGCTGAAGGTTGGGAAACCGGTATCCGCTACAGCCGTTCGCAACGGGCGCCGGAAGTAAACGAGCTGTTTGCCAGTAACCGACACTACGCCATTTTAACCAATGAGCACGGCGATCCGCGTTTGCAGCCTGAAACGGCCAATACATGGGAATTCAGCCAACAAATTAGTTGGAGAAATAGCCGACTGAAGGTTAATTATTACCAAACCCGTTTCCAGGACTATATCTACTTGGGACAAACTGGCACAGATAAAGGGGATGGGCTGCCTTATAAAGAATGGCGGCAGGGAGATACCCGGATTAAAGGGATGGAATTAGAAGCATCCCATCATTTTCATTTAGATCGTTATGGTACTTTAGAAGCAAAAGTATTTGTAGATTGGGTAAAAAATAGTCCGGTTTTTACCGGTAAAAATGATTCCAATAGTTCTTCATGGGATGAATATGTGCGCCGTAAAAATGATGGTGATTATATGCCCGGACTACCAGCATCACGATACGGAGCAAGTTTAGTTTGGAGTAAAGGAAACTGGATGCTCAGCAGCAGTTTGACTCACTATTTACCACAAAAACATTTAGGGCGCGTCATCAACGAAGAAATCAGTTTGGGTGGGTATACTATTTGGGATATGTACCTGAATTACTCCCATCAATTGGGACAGTCCGCTCAAATGGAATGGTTTTTGGATGCCCGAAATCTGAGTAATACCGAAGCACGTCCGCATAACTCCACCTTGAAGTATTTGGCTCCGTTGCCGGGCAGATCGGTACGAACGGGAGTGCGGGTTTCTTTCTAACTAAGTATCCCATTATCTAAAATGACGGATTTACAGTAGTGTAAATCCGTCATTTTTTAATACCAATTGAATTGCCTACCAACAAACATAACAGCCAGCTTGTCTACCTACCCTGTAGGTGTTGATCAAAATGGAAGGGCAATGAGTTTGAATTCCCTGATATTAAGACCACATAAGCAGAAGCTGTTGGATATTTCTGGCCGTCATCTCATGCCCATCTCTGCCTAGAAGAGGAAACAAGCTGGGCCAACAGCCTGAGCACTATTCCATCAATGCTTTATGTTCCGGTTTCCCATCGTTAATAAGCAACAGAGTATCAAATACTTTTTTATTGAGCAGTTCGCTGATTTTCTAACTGTATTCCAACATCTAAAAACATCACAGTAATCGCGTAACTCCAGCCCGTAGGTTTGCGAGCAGATCAAACTCAAAAACCTGCAGGCTACCTGAAATTCCAAGAACTCCACCGGCTCCAAATTTTTCACCTCACCCACTCCCACATAAACGTGAACAGAATTTCACGCTTGCCCTTGGGCAGTTTATCAAACAGGCACAAAAACTCGCGCTGCTCTTCGGTATAGTTGTTGTATTCGGGCAAGGCTTCGACCAGCACCTCTCGCACTGGCTCATACATGATGCCGGTCATTTCTCCTTTGCCGGTGGCCAGCCATTCGAAGTTCACTTCCAATGCCTGAGCGATGCACGACAAGAACATGACGAGCTGAAAAGTATCGACCGCAGCCAGTCAGATGGAGACTATGTGTTGTTTGTTACCACCAATATTTGAGGAGGAATCGACATATTGTGATACTGCACAAAAGCAATGATAGGGGTAGGAATAACGAGAATAGCCAAGCAAGCTACCAAGAATTTGGGCGAGCAAATTCACCCTTCACAGATTTACAAGATTGTTGCCAGAAGCGAGAGCTAGGCTGAACACGAAAGATTTTTGGTAGTAGGATATGCATCCGTTGAGTTCATAGTATAGAAAGTACAGCGTGCCAAGACTTCAAGAGTTCAGTTAATTTTGGGTTTTAGAATAACAAAAAATAATGACTTTAGAACTTAACTTTGGAAGCCAAGTTAAGTTCTTTTTATTTATGTTTTGTGTATTATAGCTGCTACAATTATTTGTTATTGCTTTATCGGAGTTACTGAAACTGATACAAGATGGCTAATCACAAACAATACAGGAATACAACAAGGTAAGCCAACATAGTAGGAAGTAAAGTGCTTTGGCAATAACCAATACATTACAACCCTTTTTGTTCAACCGCAATTAAAGGCTACCTGAAATTTTCAGGTAGCCTTTTTACCATCATTTTATGATTCATCCCATCACAATAGCTGCTCTCAGCTGTACTCAGCCAACTAATTATGCAAATGTTTCAATCCGTGCTGTCAGTTTCTCAGCACTCAAACCCAGGTCGTCCAGCAGGATAGTCGGGTCGCCGTGGCCAGTAACGATGTCTTCGATGCCCAGTAGCAACACGGGCAAGCGGCAGCCTTGTTTGGCCAGCACCTCCAACACCGCACTGCCGGCTCCGCCTTGCACGGCGTTTTCTTCAATGCACACTAGCTGCTGATGGGTGGCAGCCAAATCGGCAATCAATTCTTCGTCCAGCGGTTTCACAAAGCGCATATCGGCCACAGTTAAATCCAGCTGTTCCGCTGCCTGCAACGCGGGCTGCACCATACTGCCGAAAGCCAACACAGCAGTTCCCCTGCCCTGCCGCCGCACCACGCCCTTGCCTACCGGCACGGTATCCAAGCTGCTGCCGATTACCGTACTGCCGCTGACACCGCGCGGGTAGCGCACGGCAGTGGGGCAATCCAACGCGTAGCAGGTAGAAAGCAGCAGGCGGCATTCTTCGCCACTGCTGGGCACAGCCAGCACCATATTCGGAATGCAGCGCAGGAAGCTCAAATCATAGGCACCGGCATGGGTGGGGCCGTCGGCGCCGACGATACCGGCACGGTCGATGGCAAACAATACTGGCAGGTTTTGCAATGCCACGTCGTGCACAAGTTGGTCGTAAGCGCGTTGCAGGAAAGTAGAGTAAATCGCCACCACGGGTTTGATGCCACCACAGGCTAGGCCGGCAGCAAAGGTAACGGCGTGCTGCTCGGCAATACCGACGTCAAAATAACGTTCGGGAAAGCGTCGCTCAAACTCCACCAACCCACTGCCTTCACGCATGGCGGGAGTGATGGCAACCAATTTGCCATCTGCAGCGGCTTGGTCGCATATCCATTGGCCGAAAATCTGAGTGTAGCTCAAAGGGGCAGCGCCACCACTCACTGGACCCTGGTCGGGATTAAATTTGCCCACGGCATGAAAACCGACCGGATCGTTTTCAGCCAGTTTGTAGCCCTGCCCTTTTTGCGTGAGCACATGCAAAAGCTGCGGGCCTTTGCGCTGTTTCATATCTTTGAGCACGGCCACCAGTTGCCGCACGTTGTGGCCGTCCACCGGGCCGGTGTAGGTGAAGCCGAAGTTGTCGAACAGGGAATCTGGACGGATGCGCGAGCCGTCGAGCACACTTTTCAGCCGCTGCTCCACTTTCTGCGCGATGTGTAGCGCGCCGGGCAATTTGTCGAGCACTTTTTCGGATTTGTGTTTGATACTGCGCAGGGTGGCGCGCCAGTCTTTGGCCTGGCTGCCAGCAAGGTATTTGGGGAAAGCGCCCACGTTGGGGGAAATCGACATTTCGTTGTCGTTGAGGATAACCAGCAAATCGATGTCCATATCGCCCGCATTGTTCAGTGCTTCAAAAGCTTGGCCGGCGGTCATCGCGCCGTCGCCGATAACAGCCACGCTGCGGTTGGGGCTACCTGAAAGCTTGTCGGCCACCGCCATGCCTAATGCCGCACCGATGGAAGTGGAGGAGTGGCCAACACCGAAATCGTCGTATTCCGATTCGCTGCGCTTGGGGAAACCGGCCAAGCCGCCGTATTGGCGCATGGTGTGCATGCGATTGCGGCGGCCAGTGAGCACTTTGTGCGGATAGCTTTGGTGGCCTACGTCCCAAATTAAGTGGTCGTTAGGCGTATCGTACACATAATGCAATGCCACAGCCAGCTCCACTGCGCCCAGATTGCTAGCGAAATGGCCACCGGTTTTGCTGATGCTGTCGAGCAAAAAGGTACGCAATTCAGCAGCCAGCTGCGGCAACTGGTCTTCACGCAAACGGCGCAAATCCTGCGGGTAGTCGATGGTATCGAGAAGCGGCGTGGTAGTCATGGTGTGGCGATTCCCTATTGATCGGGATAAATAAAGCCGGATTATATAGCCATTCTGCCCGGCACAGCAGGCAAATTGGCATCAGCATGCCAATCCTTGCTATGATGACACTTTCCCACCCGGCACACTGCCATGACCGACACCGCCCAAATCGTTACCAGCTACGGCCGCCGCTTTATTGTACGCACCACCGGCGGCCACACCTTCGAGGCCACCACCCGCAAAAAGCGGGTAGACTTCGCCTGCGGCGACCAAGTACACATCACGCCGCTGAATGCCGAGCAAGCGGTGATTGAAGATTTCCTGCCGCGCCGCAGCCTGCTCTTCCGCCAAGATGCTTGGAAAACCAAGCTGATTGCCGCTAATGTGAGTCAACTGCTGATTGTGCTGGCTGCTGTGCCTACACCCAGCGAGCTGCTGTTACAACGCGCCCTGCTGGCGGCAGAAGCAGCCGATATCGGCGCAGTGATTGTGTTGAACAAAACCGATTTGCCGGAAACAGGACAATGGCGCAGCAAACTAGAGTTTTATGAAGGCCTGGGCTACCCCGTGCTGCCCGTTAGCGCCATGCAAGATGCCGCCGCCCTGCTGCCAGTGTTGAATGGGCACACCAGCATCCTGCTTGGCCAAAGCGGTATGGGCAAATCTACCCTGATTAATGCCCTGCTCGGCCAAAGCATCGCCCACACCAACGAAATCTCCAGCGCCCTCGACTCCGGCAAACACACCACCACCCACGCCCAGCTCTACGACCTAAACGAAACCGCCCACATCATCGATTCCCCCGGCCTGCAGGAATTCGGCCTGCACCATCTTCAGGTAGCCTCCCTGCCCCACTATTTCCCCGATATGCGCGACTTCATCGGCCAATGCCGGTTCCACAACTGCAGCCACCGCCAAGAACCTGGCTGCGCGATCAAAGCCACTGCAGAAGCCGGCCATATCCGTGCCAACCGCTTACAGCTTCTGCAACAGCTGACCGATGAACTATCCACAAAAAAGTGGTAAACCTCTGAGGCCGCCTACCGACATTACTGCATTTACATAGCCCTGCATATCTTTACCCTCCTGAACCTTGCACAATCAGAATAGATAATTTACCATTTTTACAAAAGCAATCTATCAGATAATAAAAATTCTGTTTGCACTAGAAAATAACAGCTTTAACGAGAGTAAATTATGACAAAAAAAACCACCAACTACGTTGTAACCATTGCTGATGCCATCAACAGCAACCAAAACCGCCAGGTCTTGTTGCAGCTGCCACGCGAGGAAGTGCGCTATCTGAACCAGGCCGAATTTAAAAAATTCGTGGCCGACAAATGCCAAGTAAGCGCGTTTAAAATTCATTCTATTGAGCGTTTTTACAAATAAGCTCTTGCTGAAATAGCTTCAGCTATTCAGCCATATATAGCAAAACCGCTCCGGTATTACACTGGAGCGGTTTTTATATGAGGTGGCGAGCCGGAGCCCCGGCACTGCTGAATTCAGGGTGGGCTGCTTGCTTCCGCACCTGACCCCTTGTCCCAAACCTGCATGCGGGGAGACCCGCCGTAGAAAGTGCGAATTATACGGAGCCGAATGCGTTTTGCCAAGACGGCACCATTTTCAGGTAGCCTCAACTGGTACAGCTGATGGGTGCAAGCTCAGCTGCTACAGTGTTTCAGGTAGCCTGGTATTGCCTGCCCTCACGAAGATAAAATTCACCTACTTGCTCAACATTCCTAAAAAGGCTACCTGAAAGCCTAATCCAGCTTTCAGGTAGCCTTTTGTATAAATCAACAACTCAATTACTGTCGGAAACCTTCCAACACCTTAACACGGAATATCGGAAACTCATCCAGCTCGTCCAACACAAACAACTGGGCATCATGTTCTTTTTCAAACCCTTTTTCGAATTTTTCCAACAATATGGTGCGGGCGTTGCTAACATCGTATTTTTTGGTGATTTTCAAACGCACCGCCCATTGGCGGCGTGCCGGGTCTTCGATAATCATCATCAGGCATTGCAGCTCGAAGTCACCCTTGTCGTCGTTGCCGAAAAATTTGTCTGAAAAATTGCGCAACATACTGCTTTCCCCCTTGACATTACAAAATGTCTAAAAAATTTAACTTGATTATACGTTTTGCCCACAGGCGATACCATTGCCTGTGGGCGCGATATATTTGACTTAAATCAAACAAATGGCGAATTAGGTATGTTTAAACAATCTCCCCGTTAATATAGGCAACAGGCTGAATTATAAAACCAAATATATCATTTGACCCTCGCGATAAGACACCAAACCACCCAACAGGTTCGGCAGGTAGGAAATACGCTGGCTGCCAACTGTCACCGCGCGTTCCAGTACGTGGATGCGGTTTCTCGCGCACAGGTGATCGAAATAGCCCAGGATGCACCAATGGATGTTCGGCGTGTCGTACCAATCACTAAAACATACCCTTGCTCACGAGCATATGTGCCCACCGAAGGTTACCTGAAAACGGTTGTGCCAGTAGTCGAAATCGGCGGCGGGGTCGAAATAGTCCAGCGCCTTGGTCATAAGCAGATAAGTGTTGGCATTGAAGCGGTCAGCGAATTTGTCGCCCTGGTAGCGCAGGTAGCTTTCCACCTCAAATTCAATGCTGTAGCCGTATTGCAGCTTACCGCTCCTCATCTGACGGCCGAATTTTTTGCCCAGCCCGTCTTCAGCCAGATAAGTAATGTGCCCCATCATGCGAGCAATCTTCAGGCCGCGCCGGGGCACGGCTTGGCGACTGGAGTAGTGGCCTTCGTGGAAGTCGGGATCGGTGAGGATAGCCTGGCGGGCCATGTCGTTAAACACGATGTTTTGGGTGGACAATTTAGGCGCAGAGGCAATCACCGGCACGTGACGCACACGTTCGGGGAAGTCGGTTGCCCATTGCAAGGTCTGTATACTGCCGAGACTGCCGCCCCTTGATGCCGAAATGGTCGGCCAGCATGGCTTGCGAGCGCACCCGGGCTTTTACGATAACCATCGGAGAATCCGAGCCGTAAGGTTTGCCTGTGGCGGGGTTGATGCTCAACGGGCCGCTGCTGCCCAGGTTATTGGGCCCGACCACAAAAAAGCTTGGTATCCACCGGTTTATTGTGGCCGACCATGTTGCCTCACCAACCGGAGTGTTCGTCGTCCGGATGGTGGCGGCAGGCCACGTGGTGCATGCCGGAAAGGGCATGTCAAATCAGGATGGCGTTGGATTTATCGGCATTGAGCGTGCCATAGGTTTCGGTAATCAAATCAAAACGCAGCAGCGTGTCGACGTTTTGCAGGGCAAAGGGCTGTTCGAATGCAATGGTTTGCGGGGTAACGATGCCCACGAAAGCGGGTGGGTTCATAGATAGAAATTGGCGTGATTAATTTATGTGGATTATAGCGGATGAGGCGGGGAAATTCATGATGGGCAACGGAGAAGGCTACCTGAAACTGCATTGGAGCTGCTCTGCTGCTTTTTCAGGTAGCCTCTTGCCCCAAACAAACAGGCTACCTGAACATATTTTCAGGTAGCCTGTTACATCATTCAAATCAAGTTATAGCAGATTACATTTAAACCGATACCGCGTTGGCTCGCCTGACTGTACGCGCGTACTGCCTGCGGCTCGCCGCCTTTCCTCGATTTAAATTGCATTCACTATATTACTTCGCCACCACTTGGTTCAGCTCGCCTTTGGCATAACGGGTGGCCATTTTTTCTAGCGAAATCGGTTTGATTTTGCTGGCCATGCCTTCGCAGCCGAAGGCCTGATAACGGGCCAGGCAGATGCCTTTCATGGCTTCGATGGTTTTGGCCAGGTATTTGCGCGGGTCGAATTCGGCAGGGTTTTCGGCTAAGAATTTGCGGATTGCCCCTGTGCTGGCCAAGCGCAGGTCAGTGTCGATATTCACTTTGCGCACGCCGTGTTTGATGCCTTCCACAATTTCTTCCACCGGTACGCCGTAGGTTTCGCCGATGCCGCCGCCGTGCTCGTTAATCACTTTCAGCCATTCCTGCGGCACCGAGCTGGAGCCGTGCATCACGATATGCGTGTTCGGCAGGGCTGCGTGGATTTCTTTGATGCGGTCGATGCGCAATACGTCGCCTGTGGGCGGACGGGTGAATTTGTATGCACCGTGGCTGGTGCCCACGGCAATCGCCAGCGCGTCCACGCCGGTGTCGTTCACGAAGCGCACGGCATCTTCCACACTGGTGAGCATTTGGTCGTGGCTCAATTTGCCCACCGCGCCCACGCCGTCTTCTTCGCCCGCTTCGCCGGTTTCCAAGTTGCCCAACACGCCGATTTCGCCTTCCACCGACACGCCGCAGGCATGGGAGAAGTTCACCACGGTGCGGGTAACGTCCACGTTGTATTCGTAGGAAGACGGGGTTTTGCCGTCGGCCAGGAGCGAGCCGTCCATCATTACGGAGGAGAAGCCCAGCTGGATAGAGCGCTGGCAAACATCGGGCGAGGCACCGTGGTCTTGGTGCATCACCACGGGAATATGCGGAAACTCTTCCACTGCCGCCAAAATCAGGTGGCGCAAGAAGGGGGCGCCGGCATATTTGCGCGCGCCGGCGGAAGCCTGCACGATAACGGGCGCGTTCACTTGGTCGGCCGCTTCCATGATGGCGCGCATCTGCTCCAAGTTGTTCACATTAAAAGCGGGCAGGCCGTAGCCGTGTTCGGCGGCGTGGTCTAAAAGCTGGCGCATGGATACCAGAGCCATAGCAATCTCCTGAATGATAATTGGTTGTGAAAATCAGTGGGATTATAGCAGCAAACCGTCCCGATGGCGGGAGTGTGAGTTCCACCAATTCAAATTGGGCATGGCAGCAGGCCGTAGCGGCAAGTATGGCACGGCGGGCAAAGAAGTAGAATGCTCATTTGAAGCAGCTATATAATTCGGTTTTTTATTTTTCAGGTAGCCTCATGCCGCCCTCCCAGCCCGTTTGGCTGTTCGACCTAGACGATACCCTGCACCGCGCCGATGCGGGCATTTTCCGCCTCATCAACCGCCGCATGACCGAATTCATGGCACGCGAACTGAGCCTGAGCCTGCCCGAAGCCTCCGACTTGCGCGAGCACTATTGGCAACTCTACGGCGCCACGCTCGGCGGTTTGCAGCAGCACCATCCGCAGGTTTGCCCCGCCGAATTCCTGCGCCAAAGTCATCATCTGCCCGAACTCATCGCCGCCTTGCAGCCGATGCCGCACATCGATACCGCGCTCGCCGCCCTACCCGGCCGCAAAGCCGTGTTTTCCAACGGCCCTGCATTTTATGTGCACGCCCTAATCGAAGCCATGCAGCTGGGCAGCCATTTTGAAGCCCTATTCGGCGTGGACGACCTTGCCCTGCACTACAAGCCGCAGCCGCAGGCCTTCCACATGGTGTGCGCCGCGCTGGCCGTGCCGCCGCAGCAATGCGTGCTGGTGGACGACAGCCCGGCTAATCTGCAAGCGGCCAAAGCTTTGGGCATGCGCACGGTGTGGTTCGGCAGCCGTGCCCAGCCGCAGCCATGTGCCGACCATATCGCCCGCAATATGTGCGAGCTGCAGGCTCTAGCTGGAAAAATCATGTAAAATCTGGCTCTTGCATTCCAATACTGGATTTCAGGTAGCCTCTTGGCCATAATCGAATAACAAGAAAGAACACCCCATGCAACACACCGATTCTGCCGATACCCAACACGAATATTTTGCCGACCGCCCCGGCTTCCCCGCCAAAACCATCGTGGCCACGCTCTTTATCGGCGCCTTCTTCGGCTACCTGAACGACACCCTGCTCAACGTGGCGCTCACGCCCATCATGCGCGATTTCCACATCGATAAAACCACCGCCCAATGGCTCACCACCGGCTTTCTTCTGGTGATGGGCGCATTCACGCCGATTACCGCCGGCGTCATCCAATGGTTTGAAACCCGCAAAATGGTGCTCATCACCCAAGCCACCTTCCTCGCCGGCTCGCTGATTTGCGCCCTCGCGCCCAATTTCGGCGTGCTGCTGGCCGGGCGCATGGTGCAGGCCATATCCGCCGCCTTCGTGGGCACCACCAACATCGGCGAACACCTCTCCAGCAGCAGCAGCCCGCAGCAAGCCATGCTCAACGGCATCCACCTGAATATGAGCTTCGCCCTCGCCGTCGGCATCCTCACCATCGTCTGTGCCTACCGGCTCAAGCCGCACGGCAAAAGCAGCGATTAGAATTTATGTCCGACAAAGCAAAAGGCTACCTGAACTTTCAGGTAGCCTTTTACCCATTACATCATCACTCCGACACACATCCTTCGCCACGGCACGGCGGGCACGACTGCCGCTCGTGGTAGCTGGCTGCCAAAGCCAGCATAGCGGTTTCCACAGCCGCCGCATCTGCCTGCGCGGGGATTTGCGCCACAAAATAATTCACCGAACGGCTGCCCGGCAGATAGGCCACCAGCTCCTGCCCGCCGTTGCTGTAACCGGTAAAACGCCACAGTTCGCCGCTCACCCCGTCGCGGGCACGGATACGGCGCAATATGGCTGGCCGTATGCGCTCATTCGATTGGGCATATTGCGCCACCACATCATTCACCTGCCCGCGCACGGCTGCAGTAAAGCTCTCGTGCGGCTTGCGGCCGATGCTGCCCGCATAAATCATCACCCGCGCCGCACGCAACTTGCCATCTTGCGGCAGAAACACCATCGGCACGCCCTTATCGGCCAGCAACCGGTTATCCTGCGTCCAGCCTGCTGGTGCGTGGAAACCATAACAATGGTTTGCCCCATACGCATAGCCCGTGTCCCATGCTGGAGCAGCATATGCCCCACTTATCGCCGCACAAATGGCCAACATCAAACCCAAACGCTTCATGATTTTCTCCCATTGCTTGAACGGCACGATTGCCTCCCGCTACTCTACCATTAAGCCGATATACTGGCCAATCTTTCAGGTAGCCTCAACACCGACAACCACCCCACGCCGACCAAAGGCTACCTGAAAACTCAACGGACACACAGCTATCCCCAACTCCCTACCTCCCTCAAAGCCTAAAAACCAACAGCCAGCCCCGGCTGTTCGCGTTATAATTGGCAACAAAAGCAACACCCGTCTCACAACAGAAAAAGGATAAAGTCATGCGCCCCGCCGTTCTACTGCTCGCCCTCATCGCCCTTTCCGCCTGCACTTGGGAGACCTACCAAGACCAACAAGGCAAAACCGGCCTGCGCCAGCGTTATGCCCCAGGCACGCCCGTGGTATACCAAGACGGCACCTTCGCCCGCGACCAACGCTACAACGAATACCGCCCCGTGCCCGTGCCTGTTACCCGCGAACAACACCAACACAGCGTGCCGCGCACCACCTGGAGCGGCGACAGCGTGCCCGAAGCACCAAGCGGCCATTAATATCGGCAGTTTGAATCCTCTTTTTTCAGGTAGCCCCAAGCAGGCTACCTGAAAACCATCATTTCAAAGAAATCGTTTCTAGAAAGCCCACTCATGCACCAGCCCCTCCATATCGTCATCCTCGCCGCCGGCAAAGGCACGCGCATGTATTCCGCCCTGCCCAAAGTGCTGCACCGCATCGGCGGCAAAACTATGCTTGAGCGCGTTATCGACACCGCGCAAAGCCTCAGCCCGCAAAGCATCAACGTGGTGATCGGCCACGGCAAAGAGCAGGTGCGTGAACAAGTGCAGCGCAAAGGCATCCGTTGGGTGGAGCAAACAGAACAGCTCGGCACCGGCCACGCCGTGCAAACCGCCCTGCCGCACCTCGGCAGCACGGGCCGCACCCTCGTGCTCTATGGCGACGTTCCGCTGATTAACCACGCCACCCTGGAAGAGCTGCTGCAAGCCGCCGGCAGCGAAATCGGCCTGCTCACCGACATCCCGCCCAACCCCTTCGGGCTGGGCCGCATCATCCGCGAGGCCAACGGCCAAGTAGCGGCCATTGTGGAAGAAAAAGACGCCTCTCCAGAGCAAAAAGCCATCCGCGAAACCAACACCGGCATTTTCGTTTTGCCCAACGCACACCTTGCCCGCTGGCTGGGCAGCCTCTCCAGCAACAATGCTCAAGGCGAATACTACCTCACCGACGTCATCGCCCTTGCCCGCGCCGATGGCGTGGCCGTGCATCCCGTTCAGGTAGCCTCCTCCTACCTTGCCGCCGGGGTGAACAATAAAATCCAGCTCGCCGAACTCGAGCGCATCTTCCAACGCGAACAGACGCAAAGCCTGCTCCAAGCCGGCCTCACCCTGCGCGACCCGGCCCGCTTCGACCTGCGCGGCAGCCTTCAGCACGGCCAAGACGTGGTGATTGATGTGAACGTGGTGCTGGGAGGCGAAAACCAATTCGGCAACAACGTATCCATCGGCGCCAACTGCGTGATTAAAAACGCTGTCATCGGCGACAACACGGTTATCGAGCCCTTCTCGCACCTCGAAAACTGCCGCATCGGCAGCAGCGCCCGCATCGGCCCCTTCGCCCGCCTGCGCCCCAATGCCGATTTGGCCGACGAAGTGCACATCGGCAACTTCGTGGAAGTGAAAAACAGCACCATCGGCCGCGGCAGCAAAGCCAACCACCTCACCTACCTCGGCGACGCGCAAATCGGCAGCCGCAGCAACATCGGCGCCGGCACCATCACCTGCAACTACGATGGAGTACACAAACACCAAACCGTTATCGGCGACGAAGTGCGCATCGGCTCCGGCAACATGCTGGTTGCCCCGCTCACCATCGGCCACCGCGCCACCACCGGCGCCGGCAGCACGCTCACCCGCAACTGCCCCGAAGGTGAACTCACCCTCACCCGCGCTCGTCAAACCACCATATCCGGCTGGATACGGCCGGAAAAAGAGAAAAAATAAGCCGAAGCATAAAGCTTCGGTGACATCAGGCTACCTGAAAAATTTGGTCCACATAATCAAACCATTTTGAATTTTCAGGTAGCCTTCCTGCGTACTAATCAGGCGACCTAGAATCTGTTTGGTCATGGCTCAGCAAAACCGGAGCTACTTTTACTTATCTTGCAGCCTACCCTTATCTATTTCATACCCCCAAAAAAACCAGCCCCGCCATCTGAAACGGCGGGGCTGTGTTGTGATTCCGGTTTACATATGCTGCGTGAAGGTGCGGGTAATCACATCGCGTTGCTGCTCGGGCGTGAGGGAATTGAAGCGCACGGCATAGCCGGATACGCGGATGGTGAGCTGCGGGTATTTATCGGGGTTGGCGGCTGCGTCTTCCAGCATTTCGCGGCTCATCACGTTTACGTTCAGGTGCTGACCACCTTCCACTTTCGGACGCATATAGCTGTCTACGGCCACTTCTTGGTAGCTCACATCGCCCAAATCGCTCAGGGCAACGATTTGGTCGGCAGCGAAATGCTCGTCCTTGCTGCACAGGCAACGCGCCTGCTGGGTTTCGTCGTCCAACAGCCAGAAAGAGTGCACCAAGGCGGGGTGTTGGGCTGATTGGGTAATTTGAATACCTTTAATCATAATGATTCATCTCCAAGAGTTGTGTTGTAAAGCTATGGTTTTAAAATAATTCCGCATTGCCAGGCAATACGGCACGAAAACGGTTAAACGCAGCAGCGGCCAAAGCGCAGTTTTTGGTTTAACAGGGCGTGGTAGCACAGCTGTTTCACCACGAGTACGGAGGTATTATCCTCCAAAGCCACGAGGGCATGGGTTTCCTGCGGTTCAAGCCGCGCTAGGGTCATCGGCTGCAAATCAATCTGCCCCTGCTCGGTTTTCAGGCATACCGCGCCAGAGAGGACGGTGATGGTAATAATGGCTTCAGCCGAATAGGGTGGCACTTCATTGCCTTTTTGCAGGTTGAGCTGCACGATTTGCTGGTCAGCATCCTCCGCAATAACGCCGCCTACGGGTTGGTTGGGGTTGAGTTGATAGCCTCGCATGGTGTTTTTCCTGAAAACCGAATGCTGCCAATGCCAGGTTGGCACTACAATAGGGCCATTGGGATACGACAACCATTCGGTTTTAAATTAAATTCGGCAAAAAACGCGCCGACGGCCAGACTGAAACGGCACAGGGCGAAAGGATGTGGGCAATTATTCCAAACCTGCCGCCCTATTCTGCTATTTTACAGATTTTACTGGCTTGCCTCAATTACCGACCGCTCCAAAATCCGCGTGGCGGATGCGATTGGCTAAAAAACCACACAAGGCAAAAGGCTACATGAAATTTCAAGTAGCTTGTTTATGACTGCAACCCGCTATTTGACCTGTTGGCGTTCGCCACCCGCCGTTTGGTTATCCAAATCATGAGACAACAACTTGGACGCTTATAGAATTCCTATTCCCAAATCAGCTCTTCGGCTTTCACCATGTCGATAACGTAGCGGCAGCCGGCGAAGGCCATATCGTGGTGGCAGGTGGTTACACCCACCCACACCGCCATGCCACCCACTTCCAGCCACCTGTAGTGGTACACGCACACGGCTGCTTCCAAGCCAAAGCAGCGTTTGGCCTCTTCAATCACAGCCTGCCCTTGGCAGCACGCCAATTCTTCATACACGCCGTACACCAAATAATTCACGCGCTGCCCATCGTTTTGACGGCGTATCCAGTCTTCGAAGCTGAGGAAAGCGCCGCATTGCTCATTTATTAAGAGGACCGTACTAGATTAGCAATCTATGTTACCCTCAGAGTATGAAGATAACACACTGCAAATTAAAGAAAAAGTACAGAAAGAACTGATCCGTTTTTTTGTGCTGGAAGTTACTGCCCGTGCCACTGCCGATATTTTAGGTATCCATCCCAATTCGGCAGCCCTGTTCTACCGCAAAATCCGCTAAGTCATCAGCCATCATCTGGCACTGGCTACTAATGAGATTTTTGATAGCCCAGTTGAGTTGGACGAAAGTTATTTTGGCAGACGGCGTAAGGGTAGGCGCGGTCGCGTGGCGGCAGGCAAAGTGGTCGTCTCCGGTATTCTGAAACAGCATGATAAGGCCTATACGGTGGTTGCAGATAACGACAAGTATGAAACTTTACTGCCTGTCATCAAATAAAAAATTATCCCTGACAGCATCATTTACACGGACAGCCTAAGCAGCTACGACAGACTGGATGTGAGTGGTTTTATCTATCACCGCATCAATCATGCCAAAGCGTTTGCAGACCGTCAGAACCACATCAACGGCATCGAAAATTTTTGGAATCAGGCAAAACGCGCCTTACGCAAATACAACGGAATCGACCGCAAATCTTTCCTGCTGTTCTTGAAAGAATGCGAATTCCGGCTTAACTTCGGCACACCATCCCGGCAGCTTAAAACGCTGCGGAAGTGGTGTGGAATTTAGGGCTAATCTAGTACAGCCCCTTATTAAAAGCTGTTGGTGCAGGGCTTAGCTTTCTATTGCTTATTCATTCAAATCAAATATTCAGCCTACTACTACCGGAGGGATAAAGGCCACGATGTCGTTGGCAACAATCAGCTGCTCTCAACCGGCAAAAGCATGTACCGCCACGCGCACACGTTCCTGTTGTATAGAGTAAAGCTGTATTGCTGTGAAAGTTGTTCGTATAAGGCTGCCGTGGCCCAGCCTTCGGCGATGTGGATTTTTCCTTCTTTGCCTGCTCGCACAGGGCGGCGAAATACAGCTCAGTGATTTCAACAGTTGAACTCAATGTTCACCTCCGAATTTGTGTATCTAGGCAGATATCTTGGATTTGGATAAAGGGGATGCCGCGCTGGTAGGTAGCGGCAGCAAAACCGGCAAGGTCGCCGATTACGCCGCCGCCGAGAGCGAGGATGGTGGTACGGCGGTCGGCATGGTGCTGCAACAATCCAGTGTAGATTTGCTGGAGGGATTCGTTATTTTTGTATTGTTCGCCGTCGGGCAGGATGATGCTGCAGGTACTGATGCCGAGTTGTCGGCAGGCGGCTTCAATAGAAGCAAGGTAGAGCGGGGCAACGGTCTGGTTGCTGATGATGGCGGCTTTGCTGCTAATGTGTGGGCGGATGTGTTCGGCCAGATTATCAAGCAGGCGAAAGCCGATGTGGATGGGGTAGCTGTGGCCGGGGGGACATGCAGAGTTTGCTCTCTGCCATCCTCTCCTCCTTCAGCCAAATATTTTTCCCACCCCACTCTTGAATTCAACGTCACCAGCCTTATCTTCAAGCCCGCACAAGTGGTGTGCCGTGCCCTGTCCGGCATATTTCTGTTTACCCTCAATCGGGTAGCAACAAATCATCAAATTCAATTCTGGAGAGAAGATTTATGAAAATTCGTCCGTTGCACGACCGTGTGGTTATCAAACGTCTGGAAGCCGAAGAAAAAACCGCTTCCGGCATTGTTTTGCCCAGCTCTGCCTCTGAAAAACCCGATATGGGCGAAGTAGTGGCCGTGGGCGCCGGCAAGCTCACCAAAGACGGCGGGCGCCGTAAGCTGGATGTGAAAGTGGGCGACCGCGTGATTTTCGGCAAATACAGCGGCCAAACCGTGAAAGCAGACGGCGAAGAGTTGCTAGTGATGCGCGAAGAAGACATTTTCGGCATCGTGGAATAAGCAAGCCCGTCAAGATAATAATTTCTGATTTTTTATTTTAGGAGTCATACATATGGCAGCAAAAGATGTACAGTTTGGCAATGAAGTCCGCCAGAAGATGGTAAACGGCGTAAACATTTTGTCTAACGCCGTGAAAATAACACTCGGCCCGAAAGGCCGTAATGTGGTGTTGGACCGCACTTTCGGCGGCCCGCACATCACCAAAGATGGCGTTACCGTGGCCAAGGAAATCGAACTGAAAGACAAGTTTGAAAACATGGGCGCACAGATGGTGAAAGAAGTCGCCTCCAAAACCAACGATGTGGCCGGCGACGGTACCACTACCGCTACTGTGTTGGCACAAGCCATCGTGGCCGAAGGCATGAAATACGTTACCGCCGGCATGAACCCGACCGATCTGAAACGTGGTATCGATAAAGCCGTTTCCGCTTTGGTAAAAGAATTGCAGAACATTGCCAAGCCAGTGCCAGAGAAATCTAAGGAAATCGCCCAAGTGGCTTCTATTTCCGCCAACTCCGACGAATCCATCGGCAACATCATCGCCCAAGCCATGAATGAAGTGGGCAAAGAAGGCGTGATTACCGTGGAAGACGGCAAATCGCTGGAAAACGAAGTGGAAGTGGTAAAAGGCATGCAGTTCGACCGCGGCTACCTCTCCCCCTATTTCGTCAACAACCCGGAAAAACAACTGGCCGAGCTGGATAGCCCGTTTGTTCTGCTGTTTGACAAGAAAATCAGCAATATCCGAGACCTGCTACCCGTGCTGGAGCAAGTGGCCAAAACCAGCCGTCCGCTGCTGATTATCGCTGAAGATGTGGAAGGCGAAGCCTTAGCCACGTTGGTGGTGAACAACATTCGCGGCATCCTGAAAACCGTGGCTGTGAAAGCCCCGGGCTTCGGCGACCGCCGCAAAGCCATGCTGCAAGACATCGCCATCCTCACCGGCGGCACTGTGATCGCCGAAGAAGTGGGCTTGTCTTTGGAAAAAGCCACGCTGGAAGATTTGGGCCAAGCCAAACGCATCGAAGTGGGCAAAGAAAACACCACCATCATCGATGGTTTGGGCGACAAATCCGCCGTAGAAGCCCGTGTGGTCGAAATCCGCACCCAGATTGACACCGCTACCAGCGAGTACGACAAGGAAAAACTGCAAGAGCGCGTGGCTAAACTAGCCGGCGGCGTGGCCGTAATCAAAGTGGGCGCGGCCACCGAAGTAGAAATGAAAGAGAAAAAAGACCGCGTAGACGACGCGCTGCACGCCACTCGTGCCGCTGTGGAAGAAGGCGTAGTGGCCGGCGGCGGCGTAGCCCTGCTGCGTGCCCGCTCTGCCCTGAGTAAAGTGGAAACTGCCAATGCCGACCAAGAAGCCGGCGTGCAAATCGTATTGCGTGCGGTTGAGTCTCCGCTGCGCCAAATCGTGGCCAACGCCGGCGGCGAGCCGAGCGTGGTGGTGAACAAAGTGCTGGAAGGCAGCGGCAACTTCGGCTACAACGCCGGTAACGACAGCTACGGCGACATGCTGGAAATGGGTGTAATCGACCCGGCCAAAGTTACCCGCTTTGCGCTGCAAAACGCCGCTTCCATCGCTGGCCTGATGCTGACCACCGAATGCATGGTAGCCGACATTCCGGAAGACAAGCCCGCCGCTCCGGACATGGGCGGAATGGGAGGCATGGGCGGAATGGGTATGATGTAATTGTCCCAACGCCATGCAAAAGCACCCTCGCCTGAGGGTGCTTTTTCTTGCCTGCCGTTTGCCGTTAAAGGCTACCTGAAATTTTAGCTTCGCAGAAACTTCACTGCGCTGCGTTTTCAGGTAGCCTCTTCCCCATCACTAATCCGCATATTCTCTATAAATAAATTTCTATATATAACAACAAATAATAATCAAAATGAAAATTCATCACGCCAAACTTAATCCAACATCAAACTTTGGCACGCTTTATGCTTATCCACTATCGAAATTTCTTTTTCTACCCATCTAAACTATCCAACAATTATTAGGACACCAAATAAATGGCTACAGCAGTGAGAAAATTATCCCGAAACAACAAATCCCGCAGCAAACACAGCGGCAGGAATGGCGGCGGCGCATTGCGTTCAGTCGGCCTTCTGTTGGCTCTGATTCTGGTGGGTGGCGGCGTATATGCCTATATAAACCCGGAAATCATCGAGCAGGCAAAATCCATTGTCGGCTTGGCCGAACCGGCCAATGAAAGCGGTATGGGCGCAACCGCCCCGCAAGTGCCTGCTGCCCCCACCATCACCGATCCGAAAGCCGTTGAAGCACTGAATATGGCGAAAGTATGGGTGGAAACCCGCTTAGCCAAAGGTACCCGCTTGAATGAAATCAATGAAGCAATCGACGTTCCTGCTGGTCAGGAGGAGTTCTGGCAGAGTATCACTCTTAGTCAAGGCGCGATTACTGCTATTCCTGCCGGCAGCACTGCCGAACGTGCGGTTCTCCTGCTGCCAATGCAGTCGCAGGGTCAATTGATTTGGGCTTGTGCCGGCGATATCCCGCAGGCTATCGAAAGCATCTGCACCCAGTAAAGTTACTCTCTAGCTGTTCTTTTAGGCTGCTTGATTTTTCAGGTAGCCTGCTTTTTGCCTGCATGATTCGTAGTATATGGCTAAAGTACACTTTTCATATAAAGCAGCAAGCCACAGACAGTACAAGAGTGCGACAAGGTAGGTCTACGCCGTATAAAGAAATCAATGCATTTAGCTATGAATCTTTTATAACACAAACCAAACAAAGAGCTACCTAAAACCCATTTTCAGGCAACCTTTGCCATACTGGTTGCTTAAATCTGCCCTTACCTCAATACAGCCAAAACCAGAGTATCTGTTTTCCCGAGAACACAAACATTCCGGTATTACCTGCTGCCCAATCTGTCCACACTCACCCACGCAGTTCTTTGGGCAGCACAAACACGATGCCCTCTTTCTTGCCTTCCCTTTCCTGCACCGTTTCATAGCCCCAACTGTGCACGGTATCCACTACCTCTCGCACCAGCACCTCTGGTGCAGAGGCTCCAGCAGTAATCCCCACCCGCTCTTTGCCGGTGAACCATTCCTTTTTCAGGTAGCCTGCATTATCCACCATATAGGCATCCACGCCATGCTGCGCGGCCACTTCGCGCAAACGATTGCTGTTGGAAGAATTGGGCGAGCCTACCACCACCACCACATCGCTGGCCGCCGCCAGCTGCTTCACCGCTTCTTGACGGTTGGTGGTAGCATAGCAGATGTCTTCCTTGTGCGGGCTTCGGATATTGGGAAAGCGCGCCCGCAGCGCATCGATGATTTCCTTGGTTTCGTCAATCGACAGCGTGGTTTGGCTCACGTGCGCCAGCTTATCGGGGTTGTGTACTTCCAAATCGACCACATCCGCCGCCGTTTCCACCAAAAGCATACTGCCAGGCGGCAGCTGCCCCATCGTGCCTTCCACTTCCGAATGGCCAGCATGGCCGATCATGATGATTTGGTAGCCGTGCTCGTCCAATCGCGCCACTTCACGGTGCACCTTGGTTACCAGCGGACAAGTGGCATCAAACACACGGAAACCACGCTCCGCCGCTTCCTGCTGCACCGCCTTGGATACGCCGTGCGCCGAATAAATCAGTGTAGCGCCGGGCGGTACTTCCTCCAACTCCTCCACGAAAATCGCCCCTTTGGCGCGCAAATTGTCCACCACGAATTTATTGTGCACCACTTCATGCCGCACATAAACCGGCGCACCAAACAGCTCCAATGCCCGTTCCACAATACTGATGGCACGGTCCACTCCTGCGCAAAAACCGCGCGGATTGGCCAGCATAATGGTTTTCACCATGTTTTTCCTCTATGTGTGTCTGTTGCTATCTTTAGGTAGCTTGATTTCGCCTGCCCTGACAGAAACCGTCAATTACGAACAATACTGCGCCAATACAGATAAAACTATCGGCCACATTAAACGCCGGATAGTAGCGATTATTCCAATAAAACAACAAGAAATCGATTACATGCCCGTAGTTGATGCGGTCGATGACATTACCGATGGCGCCGCCGATAATCATCGCTGCTGCCACATCACCCAAACGGCCGAATTTCCCAGAACGGATACCCAATGCCAAATACAGCGTAACCACCGCCGCCAAGCCGGCAAACAAATATTTCTGCCAGCCTGAGGCACCGGCCAGGAAACTAAACGCCGCACCGGGGTTGTACACATGTGTCAGATCGAAAAACCCCTCGATAACCGGTTCGCGCCAGTTGAACACGATATGATCCAACACCCACAATTTGCTCCACTGATCGGCCACCACTACCAAAGCAGCCAGCAAAGCATACGACCACAGCCGGAACCACGAAACTTCTTTCATATTCATCATCACCTAACAGATAAAAAGTGGCTGCACTGTACTATAAAGCGCCTGCATGCAGCCAAACTTATGGAACAGGCTCCAGCGTCAAACAAACATCCCGCCTCTCTCAACTCCATTCAGGCTATAGCTGAAGCAACATCTTCTCCTACCAGACCATGAGCCGTAGACAGTACAAAAGTACAGCAAGACGAGCCAACGCAGTAAGAGAAGAGAAGTGCGTTAGCGATACCTGAAAGCAAAGCGCTGTGCAGAGTAGTAATAATCTGAGCACGCCGCAGTCGATGAGGCGGATTGTTTGCGTAGCGGCATGGGCCAGCGGTACGGGGACAGCGGTTTGCCAAAGTGCCCAGCCGGAGAACGTCAGCAGGGTGCAGCCTGCCCATGAAGAGGCTTTTCTGCTGCACGGTTTTGGCTGAGCGGTGCGGCCGACGGCGGGCGGTATAGAGCGCGTAGATGGCGAAACACAGCGGCAGGTTCGGCCACAGCAGATTGGCCAACTATGCCCGCCCGGCACTGCGCGGCCGTGCAGGAAATACACAAAATCCGGTGCGAGGCTGTCGATAACCATGGCTGGGAAGTGAACGCGGCGGCGGGTAAAGGGCAGCATGGCAACGGGGTGAGCAAGGGTGAAGGGCATGGTTGGGGAAGATTTGAAGGTATGGTAAGAAATTACCTGAAACTTACTTCATTCGTTTTCAGGTAGCTTTTTTGAGTTGGGTATGCGAATGCTAGTGTGTGGGCGCAAGATTATAGCTGAAACAATTATTTTTTTATACCAGGCGGCGAACCGCAGGCAGTATGAGTAATACGGAAAGCCAAGCCAACGCGGTATGAAGAGAGTAAGGGTTTTAGCTATGGTAAACCAAAGGCTACCTGAAACCCACTCATCAGCGTTTTTTAAACACCAAATCCCACACACCATGCCCGAGCCGTTTGCCGCGTGCTTCAAATTTGGTTTCGGGGCGGTAGGCGGGAGTGAGGGCATAGGCTTCAGCGGTGTTTTGCAGCTCGGGGAAACTGCCCAGCACTTCGAGCATCTGCACGGCGTATTCTTCCCAGTCGGTGGCGAGGTGGATGTAGCCGCCGCTTTTGAGTTTGGGCAGCAGTTTGGCCACGAAGGGGGCTTGAATCAGGCGGCGTTTATGATGGCGTTTTTTGTGCCAGGGGTCGGGGAAGAAGATGTGGATACCGCTTAGGCAGGCATCGGGCAGCATGGTTTCCACTACTTCCACGGCATCGTGGCGCATCACGCGGATATTGGCAATATCCTGTTCGGCCATGAGTTTGCACAAATTGCCCACGCCGGGGCCGTGCACGTCGATGGCGAGAAAGTCTTTTTCAGGTAGCCTTTTGGCGATTTCGGCGGTGGCAGTGCCCATGCCGAAGCCTATTTCGAGGATTTTCGGGGCTTCCCGGCCGAAGACGGCATTTAAATCAACGGGCGCGTGTTGGAAATCCAGGCCGAAGCGCGGCCAGTTTTCATCGATGGCGCGCTGTTGGGCGGGGGTCATGTGGCCTTGGCGCAAAACGAAAGATTTGATGCTGCGCGGGTGTTGTTCGTGTTGGGCATCGGATTGGGTCATGTTGGGTATCTGCAATGTGTGGCTCAAATGGCGCTATATTGCCAGCATCGGGCGGGGCGCTCAAGTTTCAACCGCTTCCCGACAAACACAGCGGCGGTGCTTTGTGCGATAATCCGCCAGATTTATTCACACTTCAGAAACAGGGATTGATTATGGCAGAAGCAAAAAACAAGGCAGATAAAGCGTCTACTCCTGAAGACGATAAGAAAAAGGCTCTGGCCGCCGCGCTGGCGCAGATTGAAAAGAATTTCGGCAAAGGCGCCATCATGAAGATGGACGGCAGCCATCAGGATGAAAACTTGGAAGTGATTTCCACCGGTTCTTTGGGTGTGGATTTGGCGCTGGGCGTGGGCGGTTTGCCGCGCGGGCGCATTGTGGAAATCTTCGGCCCGGAATCTTCCGGCAAAACCACGCTGTGCTTGGAAACCATCGCGCAATGTCAGAAAAACGGCGGCGTGTGTGCCTTTATCGATGCGGAAAACGCGTTCGACCCGATTTATGCGCGCAAGCTGGGCGTGAAGGTGGAAGAGCTGATGGTGTCGCAGCCGGATACGGGCGAGCAGGCGCTGGAAATCTGCGATATGCTGGTGCGCTCCGGCGGTGTGGATATGGTGGTGATCGACTCCGTGGCCGCGCTGGTGCCGAAAGCGGAAATCGAAGGCGAAATGGGCGACAGCCACGTCGGCCTGCAAGCCCGCCTGATGAGCCAGGCCTTGCGCAAGCTCACCGGCCACATTAAGAAAACCAACACTTTGGTGGTGTTCATCAACCAAATCCGCATGAAGATCGGCGTGATGTTCGGCAGCCCGGAAACCACCACCGGCGGCAACGCGCTCAAGTTCTACGCCTCCGTACGCCTCGATATCCGCCGCATCGGCCAGATTAAAAAAGGCGACGACATCCTGGGCAACGAAACCCGCGTGAAAGTGATTAAAAACAAAGTGGCGCCGCCGTTCCGCCAAGCCGAGTTCGATATCCTCTACGGCGAAGGCGTAAGCCGCGAAGGCGAGCTGATCGACTGGGGCGATAAAGTCGGCATCATCAAAAAATCCGGCGCGTGGTATAGCTACAACGGCGATAAAATCGGCCAAGGCAAAGACAACGTGCGCGTGTGGCTGAAGGAAAACCCGGAAGTGGCCGCCGAAATTGAAGCGCAAATCCGCAAGGAAGTCGGTATCAATATCGAGATTACCGAAGGGCAACGCGACAAGACCGACGGCGAACAGCCGGAAGAGTAAGTCTGCCGAAAAGGCTACCTGAAGATACCAAATGCAAGATTTTCAGGTAGCCTTTTTCATTTTAGCTTCGCAGAAGCCTTGCGCGAACAACTGCACCAAAGCGCCGCCCTGCTGCCGAAATGGTACAACAGGGGCTGGATAGGTAGTTGGAATAAGGAAAATGCACCTGAAATAAAAATGGGGCTACCTGAAATCACAGCTGCAACGCAATTAAAACTCACTTCGTGAAACTGCACTTTCAGGCAGCCTTTTGCAAGAGAGCAAAAGGCAATAAAAAACCTTTGTTTCGCAACAAAGGTTTTTCAATTTGGCGGAAGCGGTGAGATTCGAACTCACGGTGGGCCTAACCCACGACGGTTTTCAAGACCGCTGCATTAAACCACTCTGCCACGCTTCCAGTTTAGTGAAGCGCGCACTATACAGGTTTTTTGCGAATTTGAACAGCATTATTTTGTATAACTGTTCCAAATAGGAAGGGTACTGTGTTGGTTCGCCGATTTGTCTCATTTGGCCATACAGCAGGGTGGAGAAACCTTGCTTTTAGGCTGTTGCAATAGAAAACAGGCTGCAACTGCGTGCAGCCTGTTGGCTATTTTTGGTGGGTCTGGCTGGTCTCGAACCAGCGACCAAAGGATTATGAGTCCTCTGCTCTAACCCCTGAGCTACAGACCCGGCTAGAAAGGGCGGCATTGTACCGACAAGCCGCCGGCCTAGCAAGGATTACTGCTTGTTTTCCTCGCTGTCTAGGAAGCTGCGCAAGCGGTCGCTGCGGGTGGGATGGCGCAGTTTGCGCAGAGCTTTGGCTTCGATTTGGCGGATGCGTTCACGGGTTACGTCAAACTGTTTGCCCACTTCTTCCAGCGTATGGTCGGTGTTCATGTCGATGCCGAAACGCATGCGCAAAACTTTGGCTTCACGCGGAGTGAGGCTTTCTAAAACGTCTTTGGTGGCTTCACGTAGTCCGGAATACATGGCGGCATCGGCCGGGGCAATATTGTTTACGTCTTCGATAAAGTCACCTAAGTGGCTGTCGTCGTCGTCGCCTATAGGGGTTTCCATAGAAATAGGCTCTTTGGCAATCTTCATGATTTTTCGGATCTTGTCTTCCGGCATTTCCATCAATTCGGCCAGCTCGGCGGCGTCTGGGTCTTCACCGGTTTCTTGCAGATACTGGCGCGAGATGCGGTTCATTTTGTTGATGGTTTCAATCATGTGCACTGGGATGCGAATAGTACGCGCCTGGTCGGCAATCGAACGGGTAATGGCTTGACGTATCCACCAAGTAGCGTAGGTGGAGAATTTGTAGCCGCGCCGGTATTCGAATTTATCCACCGCTTTCATTAAACCGATATTGCCTTCCTGAATCAAATCGAGGAATTGTAGGCCGCGGTTGGTGTATTTTTTGGCGATGGAAATTACTAGGCGCAGGTTGGCCTGTATCATTTCTTGCTTGGCAGCGGCGGTTTCTTTTTCGTTCGCCACCATGTTTTTGCTGATTTTTTTCAGTTCCGCAATGGAAATCTGCGCGTGTTTCTCCTGTTCGATGAGAATATTCTGCTTTTCGATGATGGCATATTGGAAACGGCTCAGGGCCTCGCTCCACACATGGTTTTTGCTGATTTCGGCTTCCACCCAATTTAAATCGGTAATATTGGACAGGAAATTGTTGATAAAGTAATCGCGATCCATGTGTACACGGTTGAGGCAAATGTCGCGGATTTCGCGTTCCAGGCGGCGGATGCTGTCTACGCGAGTGCGCAGATTGTTGCTCAGAGTTTCAATCTGGCGGGTGGTAAAGCGTACATTAAGCAGTTGATCGGCAATATAGTTGCGCAGGTTCAGATAGGTTTTGTGCTGGCTGTGGTGTTTTTGCAGCGCAGCAATCATTTTCTGATAGGTAGCTTGGATGTTTTCAAAGTGTGCCAACACTTTTTGCTTGAGCTCTTCGAGGTTGGCGGCAGAGATGGCGCCAGTATCTTCTTCAGTACCTTCTTCATCTGCATTGCTGTCTTCGTTTTCATCTAAATTGGTATTGGGAGCCGCCTCTTCGGCTTTTCCCACACCGATGCCCAATTCATCAAGCAGCTCTTCGTGCGGGTCAATAATATCTTCCACCGCTTCGTCCACCCGGATTTCACCGTTGCGAATCTTTTCAATCAGTTCGAGGATTTCAGCAATCGAGCCGGGGCAGGCGGAGATGGCCTGAATCATGTTACGCAGGGCAGTTTCGATTTTTTTAGCGATAACAATTTCGTCTTCGCGTGTGAGCAAATCCACCTGCCCCATTTCGCGCATATACATGCGCACAGGGTCGGTGGTGCGACCGAATTCGGAGTCGGCGCTGGAGAGGGCGGCTTCGGCTTCGGCAACGGCATCGTCGTCGGTCATGTTGGCCGTATTGTCGGCCAACAGCAGGGTTTCGCTGTCGGGCGTTTCTTCGGTTACCTGAATGCCCAGGCCAGAAATCATATTGACGATGTTGTCGATCTGCTCGGCATCCGACATATCATCGGGCAGGGCGTCGTTGATTTCGGCGTAGGTGATGTAGCCGCGTTCTTTACCTTGCAGAATCAGCTGTCTGAGCCGTGCCCTTTGCTCCTCCGGCGTGAGCGGGCGGTTGCTTTCGTCTTGTTCTTCGGTGGCGGGGTTGTTCTGTTCGGACATGTTTCTCTCGTTGTTCACAGGTCGGTGTAATCGGCATTGCCTAAATGGTGCCGTTGACAGGAGGACGCCTCAAAAGCTCCAGCAGCAGTTTGGTTTCGTCATCGCTCAAGCCGTGTTCGATGCGTTTGCGTTTCAACGCTTCAACTTGCTGGGTTTTCAAGGCGTTCATCAATTTTTGCATACCCGATTGGAAATTCAGTGCGTCGGATTCGCCATCCCCCTCAAAGTGGGCGCTGTCCGTACCGGACTGCATGATGCGGCTGATATTGCCGTAATAGGGGGTGTTGCGCATGGCTTCCATCAATCCGGCACTGGATAGCGGCGAGCGGCTGCGGCGCACATGGGCGGCCATGACGCTCAGGCAGGCAAGGTCGGCATCCAGTTCCAGATGGTCGGGTAGGTCGATATATGTAGCCCATTGCGGATTTATCAATAGGCGGCGGATTTGTTGTTGCGCCAAGCTCAGCATTTGCGGCTGGCGGAAGGTTTGGCGCGGCAGGGTGTAGCGTTGCTGGGCAACGTGGCGTTTGGGGACTTCCTGCCCCATCAGATGCGCCAAATTGGCCGGATCGATGCCCACTAAGTTGCTCAGTTTCTGCTTGAGCAGGAAGGCGAGAGCGGGGGCGGTAATCTGGGTGAGCAGCGGGGTGGCGGTTTTCACCAGCTCGGCCTTCCCTTCTTGGCTGCGCAAATCGAGCTTGGCGGTGAGCGCGTCCCAAAAATAGGCGGAAAGCGGCTTGCTTTGGTGCAGCAGCATATCTTCAAAACGTTCCCGCCCGTGTTCGCGCACATAGCTGTCGGGGTCGTGGCCTTCGGGCAGAAAGAGGAAGTGTAGCGATTTGCCGTCTTTCAGTTGGGGCAGGGCGTTTTCCAATGCACGCCAGGCGGCTTTGCGGCCGGCCGCATCGCCATCGAAGCAGAAATAGATGCTGTCGGTTTGGCGCATCAGAATTTTAACGTGCTCGGCGGTGGTGGAGGTGCCCAGTGCGGCCACGCAGTAGCCGATGCCGAACTGCGCCAGCGCAACCACGTCCATATAGCCTTCCACCACCAGGATGCGGCCGGCTTCTTTCACAGCGGCACGGGCTTCGTAGAGGCCGTAGAGGTTTTTGCCTTTATCGAACAGCGGGGTGTCGGGCGAGTTGAGGTATTTGGGTTTTGAGTCGTCCAATACGCGGCCGCCGAAGCCGATAACCTGCCCGCTGCTGTTGCGGATGGGGAACATGATGCGGTGGCGGAAGCGGTCGTAGTGGCTGCCGTCTTTTTCAATCACCATGCCGCTGTTTACCAGTGCTTCGGAAGGGTAGGGGGTGAAACTTTGCGCCAGCGGCCGCCAGCTGTCGGGCGCGTAGCCTAGGCCGTAGTGGGTGGCGACTTCATTGGAGAGGCCGCGTTTTTTCAGGTAGCCTTTTGCTGCTTCGTTGGCGGCAAGCTCGCGGGTGTAGAAGGCAGCAGCTTGGGCGGTGGTTTCTTCCAGGGTTTGCTGGCGCTGTTTGCGGCGCGCGCGCGCTTCGGGGCTTTCCTGCCGGCCTTTTTGCTGCGGCACCACCATGCTGGCACGGTCAGCCAGATACTGCACGGCTTCGGTGAAGCCCAGCCCTTGGTATTCCATGACGAAACCGATGGCCGTGCCGTGTGCGCCGCAGCCGAAACAGTGATAGAACTGTTTGCTCGGGCTGACGGAGAACGACGGAGTCTTTTCTTTGTGGAACGGGCAGCAGGCCATGTAGTTGGCGCCGCCTTTCTTCAGCGGCACGCTCTCGTCGATGATGTCGACAATATCGGTTTTGGCCAGCAGCTCGTCGATGAATTCGCTGGGAATCATGGCGGGCCGGGGTTTCGGTAGGAAAGGTTACCTGAAAATGGGTTGGGGGAGTTTTCAGGTAGCCTCAATGCTGTGCGGACAGCTATGGGTTTATTTGGCAGGCGGAACGTAGCCTTGCACCACATCGGCTTCGCCGTCGCCGAAGAAGTAGTTCTCCATCTGTTGCGACAGATACTGGCGCGCGCGCGGGTCGGCCAGGCTGAGGCGGTTTTCGTTGATGAGCATGGTTTGGTGGCGCGTCCAGGCATCCCATGCTTCCTGCGATACGTTTTCAAAAATGCGCTTGCCCAAATCGTTGGGCAGAGGTGGGAATTTGAGGCCGGGCGCTTCTTTGCCCAGCTTGATGCAATTTACCATGCGGGTCATGTGCTTTCCTTTTCGGGTGGTGTGGATGAGGTTTAACGGTTGTTTAAGCCCAATACGTCTTGCATATCGTATAGGCCGGTGCGTTGCTGTTGCAGCCACACGGCAGCACGTACGGCGCCGGCGGCGAAGGTCATGCGGCTGGAGGCTTTGTGGGTGATTTCCACACGCTCGCCTTCGCCGGCAAACAGGGCGGTGTGTTCGCCCACGATATCGCCGCCGCGCACGGTGGCAAAGCCGATGGTTTGCGGGCTGCGCGCGCCGGTGTGGCCTTCGCGGCCATACACGGCGCAGTCGGCCAGGTTGCGGCCGAGGGCGCGGGCAATCACTTCGCCCATACGCAGGGCGGTACCGCTGGGGGCGTCCACTTTGTGGCGGTGGTGCGCTTCGATGATTTCGATGTCGTAGCCTTCATTCAGCACGCGGGTTACGGTGTCGAGAATGTGGAAGGTGAGGTTTACGCCGATGCTGAAGTTGGCGGCAAACACAATGCCGGTGTGTTCTGCAGCGGCAGCGATGGCGGCTTTGCCCGCTTCGTCGAAACCGGTGGTGCCGATAACCATTTTGATGCCGCGCTTGGCGCAGCGGGGCAAAAGGCTACCTGAAATATTGGGGCGAGTGAAATCGATGAGCACGTCGCAGTTGGCGAGCACGGCATCGATGTCGCTGCTGACGGCTATGCCCGTTTTCAAGCCGGAAGCATGGCCGGCATCCAAACCCAAAGCTTCGGAGCCTTCGTGTTCCAGCGCGCCGGTGAGCACAGCGTGCGGATTGGCCGCCACGGCTTCAACCAGCACTTTGCCCATGCGGCCGTTTACCCCGGCCAGGGCAACTCTAATGGTGGCAGACATAATATTCCTCAAGCGGGTAATATTCCTCAAGCGGGATTATTGTGCGGATTGGCCGGCAGGTGCGGCTTGCTGTTGTTGCTTGCGCAATTCGTCCAACACATCGCCTTCAGCTTTAACCAGGGAGTCGTTCGCATCGAAATACAGGGTGAGGTTTTTGCGTTCGCGCACTTTGCCGCCGCGGCTCACTTCAAAAACGTAGTCCCAGCGGTTGCCGTGCAGCGGGTCGCGCAGCAGCGGCGTGCCCAGAATGTGCTGCACCTGCTCTTTGCTCAAGCCTTGGTGCAGCGAGGCTACGGCCTGCAAATCGAGCTCGTTGCCTTGCACGATGGTGAGCTTGTAGGAGGGGAAGCGGGCGAGGCGTTCGGTGCTGCACGCGGCCAAACCGATGCAGGCAGCCAAGGCCAAATAAACGGATTTATTCACAAATATGCCTTTCAAGATAAATCGCGCACCGCCCCGGCTGAGTAATTTAAAGGTGGGCAAGTGCCTTAAAAATGCGTATTATAACGGTTGCTGACAAATTTGAGCGACAGAACATCATACATCATGGAAAACAATATTGCACAACTCAAAGGCAGCGGCCTGAAAGTAACCGGCCCGCGTTTGAAGATTTTGGATTTGTTTGAAACCCATGCCGAAGAGCACCTGAGCGCGGAAGACGTATACCGCATCCTCTTGGAAGAAGGCGTTGAAATCGGTGTGGCCACCATTTACCGCGTTCTAACCCAGTTCGAGCAGGCCGATATTTTGTTGCGCCACCATTTCGAGAGCGGTAAAGCGGTGTACGAGCTGAACAAGGGCGACCACCACGACCACATCGTGTGCGTGAAATGCGGCAAAGTTACCGAGTTTCACAACCCCACCATCGAAAACTTGCAAGGCAAAATTGCCGAAGAAAACGGTTACCTCATTGTGGACCACGCGCTGTATCTGTATGGTGTGTGCGGCAATTGTCAGTAGAAACACTTCTATAAAGCAGGCAGCAATATTTTCAGGTAGCCTCTATGGCTCAAAATATTCCTTTGCTACCGGAAGGCTGTTTGCAGTTTCCCGACCCGCGCTTGGCCATTGCCGAACACGATGGCTTGGTGGCAGTGAGCCGGGATTTAACGGCACAGCGGCTTTTGGCGGCTTATCAACAGGGCATCTTCCCGTGGTTTGAGGAGGATGGCCTGTTTTTTTGGTTTGCCACCGCACCGCGCACGGTGCTGCATCCTCAGCGGCTGCACATCAGCCGCTCGCTGGCCAAGACCATACGCAACTGGCATTATGCGGTAACGGTCAATCAAAACTTCCACGCCGTGATTTCCGCCTGCGCCGCCACGCCCAGGCCGCATCAGGGCGGCAGCTGGATCGCACCGGCGTTTCAGGTAGCCTACAACGAGCTGCACCGCATCGGCCATGCGCATTCGTTCGAATGCTGGTATCCCGATGAGGGCGGGCATCTGCTTTTGGCCGGCGGGCTTTATGGCGTGCAGATCGGGCGGGTGTTTTTCGGCGAGTCGATGTTTGCCTGGCAGAACGATGCCTCGAAAATCGCCTTTGCCCACGCCGTGCCGTTTTTGCAGCGCTGCAGCATCGCCTTGATTGATTGCCAGCAAGACACGCCGCATCTGGTGCGTTTCGGCTCGGAGCTGATGGCTTTTGACGATTTCCAGGCTGAATTAAACCGCCTGACCGCACAAACACTTGCCGAACCCATCGGCCAGCGCCTGCTCCAACAGCAGGGCGCGTGGTTCGGCAAGGAGGCGTGAGTGCCGAAACCGGTTCGCAAGAAGCGCGTTACATGGCACAATATCGGCTGTTTTAGATTACAGGCTACCTGAAAATTTCAGGTAGCCTCCCGCTTACTCTATGGCGGATAAACCTGCTTTCATGCCGGGCGGGCTATCATGCCGCGGCAAAAGGAAAGTGAATCCGCCGTATCACCCATCATCCACAAGGAGAAACCATGTCTCTACAAAACATCATCGAAACCGCGTTTGAACAGCGCGCCGAAATTACTCCGCACAACGTTTCCGCCGAAGTGAAGGAAGCTGTGCTCGATACGATTTATCAGCTCGATTCCGGCAACCTGCGCGTGGCCGAGCGGCAGGGCGTGGGGCAGTGGAAAGTGAACGAGTGGGCGAAAAAGGCCGTGCTGCTTTCCTTCCGCATTGCCGATAACGAAGTGTCCAGCGACGGCGTGAGCAAATATTTTGACAAAGTGCCCACCAAATTCGCCGATTGGATTCCGCAGCAGTTTCAGGTAGCCGGTTTCCGCGCCGTGCCCGGCGCCGTGGCGCGCCGCGGCAGCTTTATCGGCAAAAACGTGGTGCTGATGCCTTCTTATGTGAACATCGGCGCCTATGTGGACGAGGGCACGATGGTGGACACTTGGGCCACCGTGGGCTCTTGCGCGCAAATCGGTAAAAACGTGCACCTGAGCGGCGGCGTGGGTATCGGCGGCGTGCTCGAGCCTTTGCAGGCCGCGCCCACCATTATTGAAGACAACTGCTTCATCGGCGCGCGTAGCGAAATCGTGGAAGGTGTGATTGTGGAAGAGGGCAGCGTGATTTCCATGGGCGTGTATATCGGCCAATCCACCAAGATCTACGACCGCGAAACCGGCGAAATCCACTACGGCCGCGTGCCCGCCGGCTCGGTGGTGGTGTCAGGCAGCCTGCCGGCTAAAGACGGCACGCACAGCCTCTACTGCGCCGTGATCGTGAAGAAAGTAGACGCGCAAACTCGTGCAAAAACCAGCGTGAACGAATTGCTGCGCGGCGTGTAGCTTGCCGGATTTTCAGGTAGCCTGTTTGCAAGAAGGCTACCTGAAAGCTATTTAACTTAGGAGAAAACCATGCGAGCCCTTCTTCTTGTCGATATCCAAAACGACTTCATGCCTAGCGGCCGCCTGCCTGTGGCCGAAGGCGATGCCATTATCGAGCCGGTAAACCGGATTATCGGCGGCTATCCGCTGGTGGTGGCCTCGCAAGACTGGCATCCTGCCGGGCACGAGAGCTTCGCCTCCGCCCATGCCGGTAAAAAACCGTTCGACATCATAAACCTGCACGGTTTGGAGCAAGTGCTGTGGCCGGATCACTGCATTGCCGGCAGCAGCGGCGCAGCGTTCCATCCCGAGCTCAACACCACGCCCATCGCCGCCGTATTCCGCAAGGGCATGGACAAGCACACCGACAGCTACAGCGCGTTTTACGATAACGGCCGCCGTAGCAGCACCCAGCTTGCCGCCTACCTACGCGCCCACGGCGTAACCGATATTGACGTGGTGGGGTTGGCGGCTGATTTCTGCGTGTATTTCAGCATTGCCGACGCGCTGGCCGAAGGCTTCCGCGTGCGCCTGCTGGAGCACGCAACCCGTGCTATCGATGCCGCAGGCTTCGCCGCCAAAAAAGCCGAGTTGCTGGCGCATCCGAATTTTTCGCTGGCCGATTAGTTTTGGTTCGAGTTTTTCAGGTAGCCTCTGCGTTATCAAAGGCTACCTGAAAAATTTTAGCTAACGCTGCATCTGACAGCCGCCCGCGCTTTCAGGTAAAATCCGCCCGACCATCATTATTTTCAGGTAGCCCAAACCATGCTTAATAAAGACCAATTCGCCGATAACCACTTTATCCGCACCATCATCGAAGAAGACCTCAAAAGCGGCAAACACAGCGCCATCCAAACCCGTTTCCCGCCCGAACCCAACGGCTACCTGCACATTGGCCACGCCAAATCCATCTGCCTGAACTTCGGTTTGGCCTATATCTACGACGGCCTGTGCAACCTGCGTTTCGACGACACCAACCCGGAAAAAGAAAACGACGAATACGTTAATGCCATCAAGGAAGACGTTGAATGGCTGGGTTTCCATTGGGCGGGCGAGCCGCGTTTCGCTTCCAATTATTTCGATCAGCTGCATGACTATGCTGTCGGTTTAATCAAAGACGGCAAAGCATATGTGGATGATTTAACGCCGGAACAAATGCGCGAATACCGCGGCACGCTGACACAAGCGGGCAAAAACAGCCCCTACCGCGAGCGCAGCATCGAAGAAAACCTCGATTTGTTCACGCGCATGAAAAACGGCGAATTCCCCGACGGCAGCAAAACCCTGCGCCTGAAAATCGACATGGCATCGGGCAACATCAATATGCGCGACCCCGTCATCTACCGCATCCGTCGCGCCCATCACCACAACACCGGCGACAAATGGTGCATCTACCCGATGTACGACTACACGCATTGCATTTCCGATGCCATCGAAGGCATCACGCATTCCTTGTGTACGCTCGAATTTGAAGACCACCGCCCGCTCTACGACTGGGTGTTGGACAACATCCCCGCGCCACACCCCACCCGCCCGCGCCAATACGAGTTTTCCCGTTTGGAGCTGTTGTATTCCATCACCTCCAAACGCAAGCTGAACCAATTGGTTGCCGACGGCCACGTTGCCGGCTGGGACGATCCGCGTATGCCCACCATTTCCGGTATGCGCCGCCGCGGCTACACGCCCGAAGGCCTGCGCCTGTTTGCCAAACGCGCCGGTATTTCTAAGTCTGAAAACATCGTTGATATGAGCGTGTTGGAAGGCGCGATTCGCGAAGAGCTGGAAAACTCCGCCCCGCGTATGATGGCTGTGTTGAATCCGATTAAGGTAACGCTCACCAACTACGATGCCGCTCGTACCGAAAGCCGCATCGCGCCGTATCACCCGAACCGCGAAGATATGGGCAGCCGCGAACTGCCGATTTCGTCTACGCTCTACATTGAAGCCGACGATTTCAGCGAAAACCCGCCCAAAGGCTGGAAACGCCTGACGCCCGGCGGCGAAGTGCGCCTGCGCCACAGCTATGTGATGAAGTGCGACGAAGTGGTGAAAGACGCCAGCGGCAACATCGTTGAGCTCAAATGTAGCCTGGATTACGACACCTTGGGCAAAAACCCAGAAGGCCGCAAAGTGAAGGGCGTTATCCATTGGCTCTCGGCCGAACATGCCGTTCCCGCCACCGTGCGCCTGTACGACCGCCTGTTTACCGAACCCCGCCCTGATGCCGTGCGCGGCGAGGACGGCGCATACCTGCCGTTTACCGATTTCCTCAACCCCGAATCGGCTAAAGAAATCACCGCCTACGTTGAAGCCGCCGCCAATGATTTGCCTGCGGAGAGCCGCTGGCAGTTCGAACGGCTGGGCTATTTCGTGACCGACCGCAAAGACCATGCAAAAGGCAAGCCCGTGTTTAACAAAACGGTGGGTTTGCGCGATACTTGGCAGGCTAAAGCCCAATAACCCTGCGATGATGCAAAGGCTACCTGAAAAAGGCAGAGCCAGGTTTAGCTTCGCAGAAACTTTGCTTCGGCTGCGCCGAAACGTCATTTTCAGGTAGCCTGCTTTCATGCCGGACAGTATCTATACTTGACTAAATTACTTGGGTATTGGAAAATCCGCATCCCCTTGATGCAACAAGACCATAGCCCTATGCGATTAACCACCAAAGGCCGTTTTGCCGTAACCGCCATGCTTGATTTGGCGCTGTACGGGCACGAAAACCCCGTCAGCCTCAACGCCATCAGCGGTCGGCAGAATATTTCCCTATCCTACCTTGAGCAGCTTTTCGGCAAGCTACGCCGCGCCGGGCTGGTAGAAAGCGTGCGCGGGCCCGGTGGTGGCTATTTACTCAGCCGCCCGCCCGACGGCATCAATATTGCCGAAATTATCTATGCCGCCGAAGACAAGCTGGATGCCACCCGCTGCGGCGGCCAAACCAACTGCCATCACGGCACGCCCTGCCTCACGCATGATTTATGGGAGAACCTCAACCAAACCATCCAAGGCTACCTGAACAGCATCTCCCTGCAAGATGTGCTTGATAAAAGGCATAGCCACTACCTGTCATGATGCCGCCATCGACCTTACCCATATCCACTATAGCTAAGGCACTTATTTCTTTCTGCGGGGGTAAGCCAGCCGCTTTGGAAATGCGCTTCCGCTATGAATTAATTACACAACCACATACCAAACAGAGAAAATCATGGCCAAACAAACCCCCATCTATCTCGACTACGCCGCCACCTGCCCCGTAGACAAACGCGTGGCCGAAAAAATGATTCCCTATTTGAGCGACATCTTCGGCAACCCCGCCTCCAACAGCCACACATTCGGCTGGACGGCGGAAGAAGCTGTTGAAAAAGCCCGTGCCAACATCGCCGCCCTAATTAACGCCGACCCCAAAGAAATCGTCTTCACCAGCGGCGCGACTGAGTCCGACAACCTCGCCATCAAAGGCGCGGCAAACTTCTATAAATCCAAAGGCAAACACCTCATCACCGTCAAAACCGAACACAAAGCCGTGCTCGACACCATGCGCGACCTCGAACGCCAAGGTTTTGAAGTCACCTACCTCGGCGTACAAGAAAACGGCCTGATCGATTTGGACGAACTCAAAGCTGTCATCCGACCCGACACCATCCTGATTTCCGTGATGTGGGTGAACAACGAAATCGGCGTGGTTCAAGATATCCCCGCCATCGGAGAAATCTGCCGCGAACGCAAAATCATCTTCCACGTCGATGCCGCACAAGCCTGCGGCAAAATACCTGTGGACGTTGAAGCCGCCAAAATCGACTTACTGTCCATGTCCGGACACAAAGTGTACGGCCCCAAAGGCATCGGCGCACTATACGTCCGCCGCAAACCCCGCGTCCGCCTCGCAGCCCAAATGCACGGTGGCGGCCATGAACGCGGCTTCCGTAGCGGCACCCTGCCCACCCACCAAATCGTCGGCATGGGCGAAGCCTTCCGCATCGCCAAAGAAGAACTCGCGCAAGATATGGCGCACTACACCAAACTGCGCGACATTTTCCTCAAAGGCATCGAAGACATCGAAGAAGTCTATATCAACGGCGACCTCGAACACCGCGCCCCGAACAACCTGAACGTCAGCTTCAACTTTGTCGAAGGCGAAAGCCTGATTATGGCGGTTAAAGAACTTGCCGTATCCAGCGGTTCAGCCTGTACCTCCGCTTCGCTCGAACCCAGCTACGTCCTGCGCGCGCTCGGCCGCAACGACGAACTGGCGCACTCATCTCTGCGCATCACCTTCGGCCGCATGACCACCGAAGAAGAGGTGCAGTTTGCAGCAGAACTGATTAAATCCAAAATCGGCAAACTGCGCGAGCTTTCTCCGCTGTGGGAGATGTTTAAGGAAGGAATTGATTTGAGTACGGTAGAGTGGGCAGAACATTGATTTGCTCTCAAAGAGAAGGCTGGCTGAGATTTATCTACCAATCCTAGCAAGTAGGTTGGGTTAAAAACCCAACAATAGCAAAATCCTTTTTTCAGGTAGCCTTAATTCCACATTAAACTTTGAAGAACACAACCATGAACGACCAAGAACTAGACCTTGATAATTTGGATGCCCTACTCGAAGACTTCGATGGTATCACCGTGGAAGGCGGCACTGATCCTGAAAACAACGATGACGGCTGTGAAGGCGGTGCGTGCAAAATTTAGCCGCCCCATTTGAGCTTCGCAGGAATCTGTTTTGCCCGTTTTAATTTCGTTGAAACTAGAACTTTAGCTTCGCAGAAACTCCGTTTTCAGGTAGCCTTAATCCAATCACAAACCATCATAATTTTTAATAAGGAAACACATCATGGCATACAGCGATAAAGTTATTGACCACTACGAAAACCCGCGTAACGTCGGCACGCTTGATAAAGACGACAACAACGTTGGCACCGGCATGGTGGGTGCGCCCGCCTGCGGCGACGTGATGCGCCTGCAAATCAAAGTGAACGATCAAGGCATCATCGAAGATGCGAAATTCAAAACCTACGGTTGCGGCTCAGCCATTGCCTCGTCCAGCCTGATTACCGAATGGGTGAAAGGCAAAAGCCTGGACGACGCGCTGGCGATTAAAAACAGCGAAATTGCCGAAGAATTGGAATTGCCGCCCGTGAAAATCCACTGCTCGATTTTGGCGGAAGACGCAGTGAAAGCCGCCGTGGCCGATTATAAAAAGAAAAAAGGCGTATAACTATGGCCGGTGGCTGGGCGCCCGACGGCGCGGAACAGGCGTAAATTGATGCCAATTTAGACGATGCGCTGGCCGCCGCCCGGCGACATTTGCCCTCCGGTGAAAGCGCCTGTGAATGCACCGAATGCGGCGAACCCATTCCCGAAGCCCGCCGCCGTGCCCTGCCCGGCGTGCAGTTGTGCATTACCTGCCAAGAAGAGGCCGACAAACAGCAGCAATTCCGCTCCGCCTACAATCGGCGCGGCAGCAAGGACAGCCAGCTGAAATAGGCTACCTGAAACTGATGGTTTCATAGCAACCGAGTTTCCTGACAACGCGCCTGCTCGGGCATCGATGCCGTGTATGATCGTTTTACTGTCTGATGACGGTTTTCAGGTAGCCTGCCCCAAAAAAACCTGCCGACATCAATACGGAATAAACCTATGTTTACCCCAGAAGAAACCCAATCCCTGCTCGCCGAAAAAGGTATCGGCAAAACCGTGCTGCAACGCTTACAGCAAATGGGTTTGGACGACGTGGCCAAACTGGCTGCCGCTGATGCTGCCGATGTATTAGAGCAGGGCGCGGCGCTTACCGGCAGCAGTTGCTGGAAAAACAGCCCGCAGGCCAAATCTGCCATAGCCACCGCTATCGCTTGGGCAGTAAACCGACAAAAGGCTACCTGAAAACCTGATATTGTTTTTCAGGTAGCCTCTTAAGAACCTAAAACAAAGGAAACCCCATGATTACACTCACACCCAACGCTGCCGAACACATCCGCAGCTTCCTCACCAAGCGTGGTAAAGGCGAAGGTATCCGCATCGGCGTGAAAACCAGCGGCTGCTCCGGCATGGCCTACACGCTGGAATTTGCCGATGAAATACTGCCCGATGATCTGGTGTTTGAAGGGCACGGCGTAAAAGTATTGGTTGATCCGAAAAGCCATATCTATCTCGACGGCACCGAGTTGGACTTCACCAAAGAAGGCCTTCAGGAGGGCTTCAAATTCGCCAACCCGAACGTGAAAAACGAATGCGGTTGCGGCGAAAGCTTTAATGTTTGAGCCCTTGGATTAGCGCATCAGAAGGCTACCTGGAACCCCGATTGTGGTTTTCAGGTAGCCTTATCGGCTACAATGCGGCCGTTTCTTTGATTGGGATTGATGATGGCAACCCGTTCCAAATCCTCCAAAAGCTGGCTGAACGAGCACGTGAACGACCCCTATGTGCATCAGGCGCAGAAAGACGGCTATCGTGCCCGGGCGGCATACAAATTGCTGGAAATCAACGACAAAGACAAGTTGATTAAAAATGGCTCTGTGTTGGCCGATTTGGGCAGCGCGCCGGGCAGCTGGTCGCAGGTGGCAGTTAAGCTGGCGGGGTCGCAGGGCAGGGTGTTTGCATTGGATATTTTGCCGATGGAGCCGATTGTGGGCGTATCGTTTATCCAAGGCGATTTCCGCGAAAACGAGGTGCTGGAAGAGTTGGAAAACTTGCTCGAAGGCCGCGCGCTAGACCTTGTAATTTGCGATATGGCACCCAATATGTCGGGCAATGCGGTAACCGACCAGGCGCGCAGCTATGTTTTGTGCGAGCTGGCACTGGATTTTGCCGCCGAGCATCTGAAAACCGGCGGCAATATGCTGGTGAAAGTGTTCCAGGGCGCGGGATTTCAGGAATATATGCAGGCCATGCGCGGGGTGTTTGCCCAAGTGCAGGTGCGCAAGCCCAAGGCCTCGCGCAGCCGTTCCAGCGAAGTGTATCTGCTGGGCAGGAGTAAGCGGTAAATCGGCAAGGTACTGGTTATCATCTGTTTTTTATTTGTGGCATTTATATAGTTAGGAGCTTGTTACCGTGCGTAACACCGTTAGGACGATTTTGGTTTGGCTGTTTCTGGCCGGGGTGCTGCTTGCCTCGGCCCAAACGTTGCTGGGCAAGAGGGAAGACAAACAGCTGATCAACTATTCGCAGTTTATCCAGCAGGTAAACAAAGGCGAAGTGGCCAAGGTGGATATTGAAGGCACGCTGCTGAGCGGTTATGTGATTAAAGGCGAGCGCACCGACAAATCCAAGTTCTATACCAATGCGCCGATGGACGACAAACTCCTGACGATGCTGCAGGACAAGAACGTTGATTTCCGATACATCCCCGAAGAAAAACCCGGCCTGTGGAGCAATATTTTCTTCACCAGCCTCTTGCCGGTACTGTTGCTGATTGGCGCTTGGTTTTACTTTTTGCGCATGCAAAACGGCGGCGGGGGCAAAGGCGGGGCGTTTTCCTTCGGCAAAAGCCGTGCTCGGCTGCTGGATAAAGATGCCAACCGCGTAACCTTCGCCGATGTGGCCGGTTGCGACGAGGCGAAAGAAGAAGTGCAGGAAATCGTGGATTACCTCCAAGCGCCAAACCGCTATCAGAGCTTGGGTGGCCGTGTGCCGCGCGGAATTTTGCTGGCCGGCAGCCCGGGTACAGGTAAGACTTTGTTGGCCAAGGCGATTGCCGGCGAAGCAGGCGTGCCGTTTTTCAGCATCTCTGGTTCGGACTTTGTGGAAATGTTCGTGGGCGTGGGCGCTTCCCGCGTGCGCGATATGTTTGAGCAGGCTAAGAAAAATGCGCCCTGTATCATCTTTATCGATGAAATCGATGCCGTGGGCCGCCAGCGTGGTGCCGGTTTGGGTGGCGGCAACGATGAACGCGAACAGACTTTGAACCAGCTGCTGGTGGAGATGGATGGTTTTGAAAGCAATCAAACGGTTATCGTGATTGCTGCCACCAATCGCCCGGATGTACTCGACCCAGCCTTGCAGCGCCCCGGCCGTTTCGACCGCCAAGTGGTGGTGCCGTTGCCTGATATCCGCGGCCGCGAACAGATTTTGAAAGTGCACGCCAAGAGAGTGCCACTGGATGCTTCGGTGGATTTGGTGTCGCTGGCGCGCGGCACACCCGGTTTTTCCGGTGCGGATTTGGCTAACTTGGTGAATGAGGCTGCGCTGTTTGCCGGCCGCCGCAATAAAATCAAGGTTGATCAGAGCGACTTTGAAGATGCCAAAGACAAAATCTATATGGGCCCCGAGCGGCGCAGCATGGTGATGCACGAAGACGAAAAACGCGCCACCGCTTATCATGAAGCCGGGCATGCCATCGTGGCCGAGAGCCTGCCGTTTACCGATCCGGTGCATAAAGTAACCATTATGCCGCGCGGCCGTGCGCTGGGCTTGACCTGGCAGCTGCCGGAGCGCGACCGTATTTCGATGTATAAAGACCAAATGCTCAGCCAGCTGGCTATCCTGTTTGGCGGACGCATTGCCGAAGACATTTTTGTCGGCCGCATTTCCACCGGTGCGTCCAACGATTTCGAACGTGCCACACAGATAGCGCGCGAAATGGTAACGCGTTATGGCATGAGCGAAAAAATGGGTGTGATGGTGTATGCCGAAAACGAAGGCGAAGTGTTCCTTGGCCGCAGCATTACCCGCTCGCAGCATATTTCCGAGAAAACCCAGCAGGATGTGGATGCCGAAATCCGCCGCATTTTGGACGAACAATATGCGGTGGCCTACAAAATTTTGGATGAAAACCGCGATAAGATGGAAACCATGTGCAAGGCCTTGATGGAATGGGAAACCATCGATCGCGATCAAGTGCTGGAGATCATGGAGGGCAAGCAGCCCAGCCCGCCGAAAGACTACAGCCACAATGTGCGTGGCGGCAACGACGCCGATGCCGGCAGCGCTGAGGCAACAGATGCAGGCGAAACTGACCAGCCTCTTGCCGAACCCGCTCCGGCTTTGGCAGATGAGGCTGCCGAGCAAGACCAAGCTGCTGTTCCGCTGAACGCACAGGCTGCAGAAGAATCAGAGCAGCAAGAGGCCGCTGCCGACAAACAGCTTTAAAATCACGGTGTATTATTTTCCTGCCAACACATCCGATGAAAGGAAAAACAATGAGCCAAAACGAAAACCTCCAGCCCGAATCCGCCGATAACAATGCACCGCAAGTGCAGGATGATACCGAGCTGAAGGTGCTCAACAATGCCGACAACAACAACGGCGAAACCACCGAAAGCGGTTGCTGTGGCGTTTGTGGCAGCTAAGTTTGGTTGGTTCTTTTGATAAAGAAGGCTACCTGAAACTTTCAGGTAGCCTTTTTAATCTTACTGCCGAACGGTACTCAGCCCTTACCCTTGCCGCCTGGCGGCCATGCGCTTGCCGATGATGTGCAGTTCGGCTTCGGGGATTTTGTGGTCACCTAGGTCGAACAGCTGCTCTTCGCGCGGAATGTGGAAGTCGTAGCCGGCAGTGAAGCGTGTGATGAGCTCGAGGTTGGGCGGCATGCCGTCGGCGAGGGAGGCTAGGTGTTGGTTGAGCAAATCCCAGCTGCTGTGCGGGGATTGGTGTTCGCTTTCCAATTCTTGGATCAGCACCTTGGCTTCGGGGGCGTATTGCAGCAGTAGGGGAAAGAAATCTTCTTCTTCGTCTTGGTGGTGTAGAAGAGCGGCTACGTTGAAATAGTGACAGATTTGGGCAACGGCTTGCTCAGCTACAGTGTTGTAGCCGTGCTGTTGCAGATAGTCGGGCAGGGCGTGCAGCTGGCCGCAGAAGCGTTTTACTTTGCCATGGTAGGCGCGCAGCATGGCGGTGGGCTGCTCGAAGGTAACGGAGCTGGTGTTGAATAAGTCCATAATGTGTATTGTTGAGGCTACCTGAAAAGCAAAATGCTGCCGTAATACGGCAGCAGTGTCAATGTGTGGACAGGGTTGGCCGAGCTGGGTGCACGGTGGCAAAACTGCGGCTATTGCAGATTGTTTTTGCCGGCAGCAGCCTGATGGTTATCGCTGTGGTTGCCTAGGTAGGAAACGGCCAAATCGGCGCAGCAGCCGCAGCAGGTGGCCACGCCCAAGGCGTTTTGCAGGTCAGTAAGGCTGGTGGCTCCGGCGGCAACGGTTTCTTGAATCTGGCGGTCGGAAATGGCATTACAAACACAAACAAACATGAGTGTGCCCCTTAAAAATAGTTGTTCTATTGATAATCAGTATTATTAGTGTATAGTAATGGAAACTAATTTAGTATGGCAATAGGTTTTTATGTAAATGGGAGGGCAGGGAAAAGTTGCAGTTGTGGCCTTAGGTATATAGCTAAAGCACTTCTCTATCCTACTGCGTTGGTTCGCCTTGTATGAGTGCTTCAGCTATGGCCTTTCTGGCTGCTACAAACCTTCTCTGCTATTTGGCCAAACTAACATAAAAGGCTACCTGAAATTTAGCTTCGTAGAAGCTGGAGCTTTCAGGTAGCCTTATTATGTTGGCAGGATGAACTTTACCCACTATTCTCTGTGTAATGATGGGCTATATATCCCCCCCTACTCCGGCTCAGAATCTGCCTGCCCGTTTAAAACGGGCAAGGCCAAGGTTTCGCCGTTTCCGCCCACGAATTCAATTTCACACTCATCTTTACCGTATATATCCACAATCACGCTGTGTGTGCTGACAGACAGGCGGTGTTCGGGAATGTCTCTAATCAGTTTAACTACTCTATCTTGTTGGCAGAAAGTGTCTCTATTTGCAACACTGGCCAGATGCCGTGTGGTGGCAGCAGAAGCCGGCCCCGGCCGTACAGCTGCTCTTCCAAGACCAATGCCGCAGGCAGAAAGGCAAATTGGTGCGGCATGACGGTGATGGTGTGATTGATTGCAGCGGTGCTTATCCGCCAGCCGTGCCACTGGGGTGACAAGCTACCTGAAACTTGCCACCACACGCTGCCTTCCTGCTCCCCCTGCCCTGCCTGCTCGTAGGTCCAGCCCAGCAGCACGGTTTGCTGCGGCATAGCAAGCATTTCATTCAGGGCGGCATACAGTGGGCTGAGGTAATCGTCGGCATCGGCGGCGAGAAACACGCTGTTGCCGCTGCTGCCGAGGATTTGCGCCAGCTGGAAAGTGGTGGCGTTGTGAAGATTGGCCATGAAGTCGAGTGGCGAGGGCTGGCAGGCGGTAAGTTTTTGCTGCATCGCGGCCATGCGGGAGGGGGAGCTGAACGGCGAGGCGAGATAAATGGCAGGGTTTTCAGGTAGCCCTTGGCACAGCGGCAAGGCGCCGAGCAGGGCGAGCAGGGTGAAACGGCTCAGGCGGCGGGCATCAATACCGTATTGCTCGCGCAAAAGGCGGCGCAGCTCGGCATCAGGCTGCTGCGGTTCGGCAATAAAGCGGGCGCTGGCTTGGAGGTAGGCCAGTGTTTGGCCTGGGTGCAATGGATTCGACATCATCAAATATACTTTTCAGGTAGCCTTAACCCTGCCAATCCAACACCCAGGCACAATGGCTGCCGCCGAAGCCAAGGAAATAGTTCAGATAGCTGCCGTTTGGCAGCGGCTGGCCGTGCAGTGTGGGCAAAGGGAAATCGGGGGAGGATATGGGCAGGGGCGGCAGGCGGCCTTGTTGCAAGGCGGCGTGCAGCAGGGCGGTTTCCAAGGAGGCACTCGCGCCGAGGGTGTGGCCGGTGTAGGGTTTGAACAGCATGGCCGGAGTATGCGGCCAGATTTGGCGGCGCACCTGCATTTCTACTTCATCGCTCAGGCCGCCGCTGCCGTGGGTTTTCACGCCGCACAAATCCGGCGCGACCATCCCGGCACGGCGAAGACATTCGGCAAGCAGGCTGTGCAGCGGTTCGGTGGAAGAGGCGGTGAGGTTAAGGTGGTCGGTTTGCGCGGTGAAACCGTGCAGGCGGCAGGCGTAATCGTTGTGCGGTTGGGCAGAGAGTGCCAGCGCGGCCATACCTTCACCCAACACCAGCCCGCCGGCATCGAGAAACGGCAGCCTGCCCGGCTCGGTGTCGAGCAGATTCATGGCATAGAAATGCTCGAAGGTGAGCCGATTGAAGCTTTCAAAACCGACCACGATAGCGCGTTCGGCCAAGCCGTTTTCGATGCTGCTGGCAGCAGCAAGCAGGGCTTGGGCGGCGGCGGTGCAAGAGGTGGCGAAGCTGAATACGTTGGGGCTGCGGAAACGGGTTTTCAGGTAGCCTCCGATTTCGCACAAGGTGTAGTGTTCTTCTTCTGGGCTGGCAGCCGGCGCAGCTTCGCGGTCGGACATCACATAGGAGGTGGAACCGATAAACACGGGAATGCCGGCCAGGTTGTCTGCATCCCAGCCAGCTGCCGTAGCGGTTTGGCGGATTTGAGCCTCAATCCAGCCGCACAGCTGCGCCAGCGTGGCCGGAGCGGCGGGGAAGGCGGCAAAATACGGCAGCTCGCGCGGCCGCCCCAGGCCGTGTGCGGTACGGCGGGCGGGCGGTAGGAAGGGTGTTTCAGGTAGCCCGAACGGGCGGCTGCCCTGCCCTTGTGCGCACCAATAACTGCTGCCGCACAAATAGGCGGCTCGGGATGGAGTGTTTATGGTGTTCATTTTTCAGGTAGCCTCAAGTGGTCTGCCCGGCGTTTCCAGCAATTCCCATTCATACTCCGCCTCATGGATGGCCAGCACATAGCCGTTTTCAAGATACAGCCCGAAATCGTCATGTTGTTCAAACCAATGATCCAAAGCGGCCTGCAAGGCGGGCAGGGAAATGCGCGCCCAGAAGCCGAAGCCGTTTTCTTCTAGGCTTATCCAAGCTTTATCGGCAAGCAAGGCGCGTATCCGGCGCACCATTTCGGCACGGGCGGCTTGGTGTTGGGCTTGGCGGAGCGGGTGGTCGATGATGCCGTTTTGATGAAACGGGAAGATGGCGGCAGCCGGGCGGACGGTGCGGTAGATGCCGCTGTCGATAAACCGACGGGCAATGTCGCCATCTGTGGATTGGATGTCGGCAATATTTAAAAAGGCGTAGCGCTGCTGCAGGCGGGCTTGGGCGTTGCGTTGTTGGAGTTGGGCGATTTTCGGATTCATGCGTTGTGCTTAGCGATACGGCAAAGGCTACCTGAAAGCGGGCAGAACGGTTTTTCAGGTAGCCTTTATGCGCCATGCTGTTCGCGAATAAAGGCGGCCAAATCGCGCACGTTCATCATGTGTTTGCGCACCATGCGGTCGCCGTTGAGGCGCACGCCGTAACGGGCTTGCAGAGCGACGGTGATTTGCAGCGCATCGAGCGAATCGAGGCCGACCGGGCTTTCCGGGCCGAACAGCGGGGAGTCGTCGGCAAAGGCGGCCATGTCCACGTCGTCTTGTTTTTCGGTTTCGCGCACAATCAGGCTTTTCAAGGCCTGCTCCAGCGCGGGGGAGCTTAAATCGGGCGTGTTCACGTTAAAATCTCGCTTGGGTTTTGAGTTGGCGGCGGTAGAGCGCGGCGGCAGCGGCAAGGGCGGCCAGGCCGAAGCCGGCCAGGCGCAGCAGCTGTGGAATGATTTGTGCCAGGGTGTAATGGTTTAACAGCAGCTTCTGGAAGGCGGCCAACCCCCAGCCCATCGGCGAGAGCTGGGAGAGCTGCTGCATCAGCGCAGGCATGATGTGCACCGGCACCATCACGCCGCCCAGTGCGGCCATGATGATGATGCCGCCACCACCCAGCACCACGGCGTGTTCGGTGGTTTTGGCCAGCACGCTCACCAAAAGCCCGTAGCCCAGCGCGGCCAGGCTCACGGCGCAGGATACGGCGGCATAGCCAGCCCAGCCTCCGGCCAGCGCAAAGGCAGGCATGCCGAGCAGGGGCAGCACCCATGCGCCCAGCGCAATCATGCCAGCAAACTGCAACTGGTTGATTAAGAAGTAGGGAATCAGCTTGGCAGCCAAGAGTTTCCAAGCGGGGGCACGCGCCATGTTCAGGCGGGTGAGCGTGTTGGTCTGCCGCTCCATCGCCATCACGTTGGAGAGCGGTATCATAATGAAAAACATACCGAAAATCAGCCAGGCGGGCACGCTGTGCTGCACGGAATTGGGCTGCTCCACCGCCTCGCCCTGCCGGTTCAGATACGTTTCCTGCCACATTTCGCGCCCGAGATAAGTTTTGACTTGGCCGAACTTACCGTCCAATTCTTTGTTCACTTGATCTTGAATACGGCGCACGGCGGGGTTTTTGTTGTTGTCCAACACGATTTCGTTGCCATCGAAATACTGCGCCAGGCGTGCCTGGGTGTAGTGCTGGCGCATCAGGCCTTTGATGCCGAGCAGCCAGCCGCGGTCGGCATCGGGCTGGAGCCACAGGCGCAGGGGCTGTTCTTTTTCCAGCGGGGTGGTTTCATCGTTTGGATTGAGCAGCAGCAAATCGGCCTCGCCGCGCTGTAAGGCTACCTGAAAATCGGCCAGGCGGCTTTTATCGGCCAGCTGCACTTTCAGCTTCTCGTTTTGCAGGGCTTGCAGAAACTGTTGGTTAAGCTGGCTGTCGGGTTTGCCGAGCAGCACGATTTGCGCATCGGGATTGAGGTTTTCCCGACTACTGCTCAAGGCGGCCGACATAATCAGCATAAACAGAATCGGCATTACAAACAGCACGGCCACGCCGTGCAGATCGCGGCTGAGCAGCTTGAGTTCTTTTGCAATGGCGGCGGCTAACATGAGGCCGGCCTTGTGGGATGGGATGCTTGCATGGGCTTGGTCATATTCGTTTTATGGTTTTCAGGTAGCCTGCTTGGCCAAGAAGTCCAAATAAAAGCTTTCCAGCGAGGCAAAGCCGAAACGGCAGGCTTCGGCGGCGTAGCCTTTATTTTGCAGTGCAGCCAGCAGTTCGGCGGGCGTATCGGTATCGAAATGCAACGTGCCGTCGGCGGCACAGCGGCCTTGCAACGCGGCCAGCTCGGCATCGGGCAGCGGCGGCACGGTGCGCAAGGCCAGGCCAGGTTGCCCGCCTTGGCGCAGCACCTCATGCAGGCCGCCGTGATACACCAGCCGTCCGCCGTGCAGCAGCGCAATATCGCGGCACAACAGCTCGATTTCCTGCAAATAATGCGAGGTGTACACCACCGTGATGCCTTGCTGCGTGAGCGCGGCCACGCTATCCAAAATAAAGCGGCGCGATTCGGGGTCGATGCCTACGGTGATTTCGTCCAAAAAAATCAGCTTGGGGCGGTTGATGAGGCCGATGGCGAAATTCAGCCGCCGCTTCAGGCCGCCGGAAAGGTGTTTAGCCAGCTTCGCTCGGTGTACGGCCAGGCCGGCCTGCTCCAGCAGGGTTTTCAGGTAGCCTTCGTCGCGCACGGCATACAGCGCGGCAAAAAAGCGCATATTGTCCCACACCGAGAGCAAGGGATAAAAGGCAAAATCCTGCGGCACCAGCGAAATACGCTGCCGCTCTTTGGCCGGCAGCCTGCCCAGCAGCACGCCGTCAAACAAAATCTGCCCGCCCTGCACCGGCAAAAGCCCGGCCAAAAGCGACATCAGCGTGGTTTTACCCGCACCGTTAGGGCCGAGCAAGCCCAGTGCAGCCCCTTCGACTATCGGCAGACTCACGCCGTTGAGCGCATTTTCCTGCGCCTGCGGATAGCGATAGGTAATTTCCTGTATTTCAATCATAAATTTTAAATTCTTAACATTTTAAATTCTTAACAAAGTTGCCAGAAACTGTCCATTTTATTCAACTACCTGAAAAATAATATCAGAATAATAGCCTAAGTCTGCTCGAAACTGCCGCCCAAAATTTCTAAAATCGATCCTCGTTCTTAACTCAACCTAATAATGATACTGATATGAGTACAATGAAAACTGCAAGATGGTACGGTCGCCGTGACATCCACGTGGAAGACGTAGCCGTTCCCGAAATCACACGCCCGTCATAAGTGAAAATCGCTGTGAAATACACCGGCATCTGCGGCAGCGACCTGCACGAATACCTCAACGGCCCTATCTTTATCCTGGTAGAGAAAGAGCATCCCTATTCCAGCCGCAAAGGCCCGCTCACGCCCGACCACGAATTTGCCAGCGAAATCGTGGAAGTGGGAACAGGCGTAACCAATGTGAAAGTAGGTGACTGCATAACCGTTGGGCCGATTTTGGACAAAGACGGACTCAAAGGCAAATACAACCTCGATAAAAATCTCGGCTTCGTTGGCCTGGCTGCCGACGGCGGCTTCACCAGCTACTGCGTGGTAGACGGCGAATTGTGCCACAAATTGCCCGACAGCATCGACTATGAACAAGGCGCGCTCACCGAGCCCGCCGCCGTGGCCCTGTATGCCGTGCGCCAGAGCAAACTCAAAGCCGGCAACACCGCTGCCGTATTCGACTGCGGCCCCATCGGCCTGCCCACCATCGAAGCCCTGCGTGCTGCTGGTGCTACCACCATCTACGCCATTGAGCTTTCTCCCGAACGCCAAGCCAAAGCTCGCAAACTGGGTGCCGTGGTGATCAACCCCTCCAAAGTGAATGTGGTAGAACACATCAAAGCCGAAAACGATGACGACGTAAACGTGTCGTTTGAGGTAACCGGCGTGGCTCCCGTGCTGAAACAGGCCATCGAAGCCGTGGAAAACGACGGCAAATGCATGATCGTGAGCATTTGGGAAAACGAAGCCTCCATCCACCCGAACGAAATCGTGATTAAGGAAAGAACTGTGAAAGGCATCATCGCCTACCGCGACATTTTCCCCGCCGTATTGCAACTGATGGAACAAGGCTACTTCCCGAAAACAAGCTGGTTACCAAACGCATCAAGCCGCAAGACATCGTGAGCGAAGGCTTTGAAGCCCTAGTGAAAGAGAAGAGCCAAGTGAAGATTTTGGTGTCTCCGAACTAAGCGCACAGTTGGCTTAAACCGAACAGCCGCCCACAGGGAAACTTGCGGGCGGTTTTGTATGAAAGGCTACCTGAAAAATGGATTTCAGGTAGCCTTCGGTGCAGTGGCGTGCAGGCATTAAATATACCCTGCGGAATCTCAAATAGCCCTTACGCCCACATGGATCCAAACAATTGGAAATAATCAGGAAAGGTTTTGCTCACGCATTGTGGATCATTGATACACACGGGCATGCCGAGCAGGGAAACCAGCGAGAAGCACATGGCCATGCGGTGGTCGTCATAGGTGTCGATGCTGGCGTTGGCGGCCAGGCGGGGCGGCGGGTTGATGTGGATGGCTTCGGCTTCCTCTTCCACCCGTGCGCCGAGTTTGCGCAGTTCGGTGGCCATGGCGGCGATGCGGTCGGTTTCTTTCACGCGCCACGAGCCGATGTTGCGCAGGCTGCAACGCGCGCCGGAGGCAAGCGCCACCACGGCCAGAGTCATTGCCGCATCAGGGATGTGGTTGGCATCCAAATCAAAGGGGCTGATGCGCTGGCCGGGGCGGCGGGCTACCTGAATATAATTTTCACCCCATTCCACGGCGGCGCCGATTTTTTCCAGCTCGGCAGCAAACGCGGTATCGCCCTGGATGCTGTGCCGCCCGATGCCGTACACGCGCACGGGGGCGGCGGCAAGCAGGCCGGCGGCGAGGAAATAGGACGCGCCGGAGGCATCGCCTTCCACATGGAGGGTGGCCGGAGCATGGTAGCGGGCGCGTTCAGGTAGCCTGAACAGGCGGTGGTTTTCATGGGCTACCTGAATGCCGAATTGCGCCATCAGTTTGAGTGTGATGTCGATATAGGGTTTGGAAATCAGCTCGCCCTGCACTTCTATTTCGTGCGCCCGGCCGGTGAGCGGCAAGGCCATCAAGAGGGCGGTAAGGAATTGGCTGGACACGTTGCCGCGCACGGTAATGCGGCTCTGGCCACCAGCCTGCCGTTCGTTGATGTGCAGCGGCGGATAGCCTTCCCGGCCTTCGTAGCGGATAGTTGCCCCGGCTTGGCGCAGGGCATCGACCAAATCGCCGATGGGGCGTTCGTGCATCCGCGCCACGCCGTGCAGGCGGTAATCGCCGCCAAGCAAGGCCAGAGCGGCGGTGAGCGGGCGGAAAGCGGTGCCGGCGTTGCCGAGGAACAAATCGGCCTGCCGCTGCGGGAAACGGCCGCCGCAGCCGTGTACGGTGTAGCTGCCGCCGCCATGATGTTCGATGCGGACGCCGAGGCTTTGCAGCGCAGCAAGCATATGGCGGGTGTCGTCGGCATCGAGCAGGTTTTCAATGCGGCAGGCGTTGTCGGACAGGGCGGCCAACAGCAGGGTGCGGTTGCTGATGCTTTTGGAGCCGGGCAGCGTAATGGCGGTGGGGCGCAGGCTGGCGGCGGGGAGGTAGAGGGAATCGGTCATGATGAGATGGGCTTGGGATAGGGAAGGCTGGCTGCCAACAGGCAGCGGGTTTTATAGTGGAATGGCTGCTTTCAGGTAGCCTTTCGTGTTTGCGGGCTACCTGAAATTTTGGCGGTTTTCAGGTAGCCTCTTGCTTGGCCTACAGGCTACCTGAAACCACCGCCCTACTCTGCTGCCGCCATTTCCAGCATTTCGGCGGCATGGCGGCGGGTGGTGTCGGTGAGGGTTTCGCCGCCGAGCATACGGGCAATTTCTTCAACGCGCGCACTGCCTTCGAGCTCACGGATGGTGCTCACGGTTTGGCCGCCGCCGCTGTGTTTGCTCACCTGCCAATGCTGCGCGCCGCAGGCGGCCACTTGCGGCAGGTGGGTAACAGCGAGCACTTGGTGCTGCCGCCCCAACGTGCGCAGGGCGCGGCCGACGGTTTCGGCCACGCCGCCGCCGATGCCGCTGTCTACTTCGTCAAAAATCAGGGTGGGAATCTGGGTGTATTGGCTGGCGGTTACCTGCAGAGCCAGGCTGATGCGGGCCAGTTCGCCGCCGGAAGCGACTTTGTTCAACGGCCGCAAGGGGCTGCCTTGGTTGGCGGCTACCTGAAACTGCACCTGCTCCAGCCCGTATGCCTGCGCTTCGCACGGAATGAGCTCGATGTGGAAACGTGCGCCGCGCATGGAAAGCTGCTGCATATGCTCGGTGGTTTCTTCGGCCAGTTTGGCGGCGGCCTGCTGCCTTTGGGCAGACAGCTCGCGTGCGGGCTGCTGGTAGGCGGCTTCGGCCAGGCGCACTTGTTCGCGCAATGCTTCGATGTCGGCGGCGGCTTCGGAATCGGCCAAATCCTGCTGCAGCTGTGCCAGGCGGGCAGGCAGCTCTTCTGGCTCGATACGGTGGCGGCGGGCGGCAGACATCAGTTCGGCCATGCGCTCTTCCTGCGCGGCCAATTCGGCGGGGTTGATTTCGGCACGGGCGGCCACGCTGTGCATGTGCCTGCTGATTTCGCTCAGCTCGGCTTCGATGCTATCCAGCATTTCCAGGCTTTCGGCAAAACGCGGTTCGATGCCGGAGAGGCTTTCCAGCTGGCGTCGGCAGCGCCCGGCCAGGCTGTGCAGGCCGTTGTCGCCGTCGATGTGAGCAGCCACTTCTTCGGCAGCCTGCAACAGCTCAGCAGCATGCGCTAGGCTGTCGTAGCTTTGCGAAAGCTGCGCCCATTCGCCTTCCACCGGGGCGAGTTTTTCCATTTCGCCCACCTGCCAGGCCAGCCGTTCGCGCTCTTCGGCCAAACGCTCGCCCTCAGCCTCGGCGGTGGCCAAATCCTCCTGCACCTGCCGCCATTGCCGATAAGCGGCTTGCACTTGTTCGGCCAAAGGTTTGCTGCCGGCAAAAGCGTCCAGCAGATCGCGCTGCACGGCTTCGCTGTTGAGCGAGTGGTGTGCACTTTGGCCGTGGATGTCCACCAGGCGGCTGCCGATTTGGCGCAGTTGGGCCAGGGTGACAGCCTGATTGTTAATGAAGCTGCGGCTACGGCCTTTGCTGTCGATGGTGCGGCGGATGGAAAGCTCGACCTCGTCTGCGCCGAGCAGGCCTTGTTCGCAGAGTTCGGCGCGCAATGCGGGCAGGTCGCTCAAATCAAACAGGGCGGAAAGCTGCGCTTCGGGGCAGCCGTGGCGGATTTGGCTGTAGTCGGCCTTGTCGCCGAGCAACAGGCTGAGCGCATCGAGCGTAATGGATTTACCGGCACCGGTTTCGCCGGTGAGCACGGTAAAGCCAGGCTGGAAATCCAAATGGAGTTGCTCAACAATTACAAAATCGCGCAAAGAGAGGGCAAGCAGCATGGTGTTCTCGAAAGGGAAGAGTGAGGCGGATTATATAACAGGCTACCTGAAAACGGTTTTTCAGGTAGCCTTTTGCTGTGTATCTTGGAATTACAGTAGTGCGTCTACAAACTCGCGGGCGTTAAACGGGCGCAAGTCGTCGATGCCCTCGCCCACGCCGATAAAGCGCACCGGCACGGGGCGGCGGCTGGCGAGTGCGGCCAATACGCCGCCTTTGGCCGTGCCGTCGAGCTTGGTCACGATGAGGCCGGTGAGACCCAGCGCGTCATCGAAGGCAATCACTTGGTTCACGGCGTTCTGCCCGATATTGGCATCCAGCACCACCACGATTTCGTGCGGCACGTCGGGCATGGATTTCTGCAACACGCGCTTCACTTTTTTGATTTCTTCCATCAAATGGGTTTGCGTAGGCAGGCGGCCGGCGGTGTCGGCCAGCACGATGTCGATACCGCGCGCCTTGGCGGCTTCCACGGCATCGAAACAGACGGCGGCAGAATCGCCGGAAGCTTGGGAAATCACGGTAACGCCGTTGCGCTCGCCCCATTCGGCCAGCTGCTCGCGGGCAGCGGCGCGGAAAGTGTCGCCGGCAGCCAGCAGCACGCTTTTGCCCTGCCCTTGAAAATATTTGGCCAGCTTGCCGATAGAAGTGGTTTTGCCCGCGCCGTTAATGCCGGCGAGCATAATCACAAACGGCCGTTTGTCTGCGGGCAAGGTCAGTGGCTGTTCCAGCGGTTTAATCAGCTCGTAGATGGCCTCTTTCAATGCACCGCGCAGTTCTTCACCGTCTTTCAGGCCGCGCAGGCTCACACGCTGGCGCACTTCTTCCATCAGATGCTCGGTGGCTTCAATGCCCATATCACTGGTGAGCAGCACGGTTTCCAGCTCTTCATACAGGTCTTCGTCTATCTTGCCGCCGCCAAACGCACCGGCCAGCGACTTGGCCATTTGCTGGCGCGATTTGCTCAAGCCTTGTCTGAGTCGGTCGGCCCAGCTGAGCGAGGCGGACTGTTCAGGCGAAGGTTCGGTAGTGATTGCTTCTGCAATTAATGAAGCAGCCAGTTCAGCGGCTTCCTGTTCATTGAATGCTAGTTCGTTGGTTGACTGCTCATCAGAGGCATATTCATCGATCGAAGCAACTTCTTCAGCCGTGGCAATGGATTGTTCAGCCAAGACTTCCAGTTGCACGAGCGGTGCTTCAGCATTCGCTACCTCTGTAGCTGCAGTTTCATGCACCAATGTTTTGTTGGGCAAGTCAGTCGATTTCGATTCGGCAACAGAAATTTCAGCAGCAAATGTCGGGGCAGCGGCTTGCTCTGCTGTTTCTGATGCAGATTGCGTCGCAACCTCTTCGGCTTGCACTACTTCTTCAACCGCCTGTACCAACTCGGCTTCCTGTTGCGGGGCTGTGGGTTGCGCTTTGCGCTTTCTAAAAAATCCAAATACCATCTGGTTGGTTATACTCCATAAACAAACCGGTTTACTAACCAGCAATGGAACAAAGGCTACCTGAAACAGATTGGCTGTATTTTCAGGTAGCCTGGCGTGCGGCACTCATTGCGTGTCGGATAGGCGTTTAGCTGCTTTCCAAATCTACAATGCTGCGTGCGGCACGGCGGGCGTCGAGCAAGATCAAACCTAGTTTGGCACTTTCTCGGGCAGTTACTACCAATACAGTGTCTTCACCGGCTTGAATCAGCAGGATGTAGCCATCGGTGCCTTTCACAATCACCTGCTCCAATTCGCCACATAGTAGCTCTTTGGTAGTACGGTTGCCCAAGGCCAGCAACGCGGCAGACATAGCACCCACACGATCCGGGTCAATATTGGCCTGGAGCATAGAGGCAACCGGCAAGCCGTCACTGGAAATAACAGCGGAAGCGGTAATATCAACAGACGAGCTGTTTAAATCGCTCAATACAGAAGAAACTAATTGTTGTTGCATATTGTGTTTTCCCAATAATTTAATTAGAGTGCTTCAATCTGGTTAGCAGAATCAACGATTTGATACAGCGCCCGCACTAAAGATACAAATTCATCTTTATGCAGCTGCGGTACACCGCCGGTAACCAGGATAAATTTCAAATCACCGATATACAGCGGGAAGAAAGTCAGCTCACTCTGGCCTGACGGATCACAAATGCCCACCGCATTGTGGTAGATATTCAGGTTGTTCTTAATCAAGAGGCTATGCTGTTCATACAAGCGAACGGCTTCACTGGCCAACACTGCGATTTCTTCAGCAGCTTCGTGGTTGAAACCGGAGCTGGAAAAATAGAAACCGTCTTGATCTACCAATAATGCCTTCTGCACATCAGAGAGGTGTGTCAGGATATTGGGCAGGCCGGTGCCGCTGAGCAAATCGGTTTTTTTGTCTGGCTCGTCTTCGCCATACAAAAATTCCAAACGCTGCATGCGGTACAACAAGTTGAGTGCGGCATCAATATCGTTGGTTTGCGCCCAACGCAATAAATTTTCCCGGCCAACAGTTTCCTGCTCGCCAGCCTGCAGAATACCGCCCAGCAGAGTACGGCTAGCGCTTTGGCCTTTATTGGAAACCGCATAGTATGCGCCAGCGGGAGTTACTCGTGGGTATAGATTAGGCTGCAAAAGTAGTGTCGAATCCATTTTTATACCTCTAAACCAGGATCAATTGAATACAGCATCGCAGTAACCAGCTGTTTCACATCGTTTTCATTCCGCGCATCAATTTCAAATACCGGCACGTTCATGCCGTATTGCAGCAGGTATTTCTGATACACCTCGATACCGGGCGTGGCTTTCAAATCCATCTTGGTTACACCCACAACCACAGGTGCGGTTTTGAGCAAATCACTAAACGAATCCAAGAAGAATTTCAGGTCTTTCAAAGGATTGGAACGGGTATTATCCAACAGCAACACCAAGCCCATACTGCCTTGGCTCAAAATGTCCCACATGAAATCAAAACGTTCCTGCCCGGGCGTGCCGTACAAATGCACCTTGGTATTCTCATCTAAGTGAATCACACCGTAGTCCATGGCCACGGTGGTGTGGCTTTTCATGGAGGTAGTCATATCAGATGCACGGGCATCAGTCTTAATTGGTGGGTCATCTGACAGCGCAGCAATAGCGGTAGTTTTCCCTACGCCGACCGGACCTGTAAAAATAATCTTATTCTCTGCCATGTTATATTCCTTTATCGGCCAATAATTTTATTCATCAAACGTTGCAGCAGCCCGCGCTGTTTCGGTACTTCTTCGTCGCTATCTTCTTCATGCGCTCTAGTATGAACTCTCTCCGGACGCTGTATAGTTTGCGTTTGTGCAGCAACTCTAGCTTGCCCTGCTCCAGCAGTCTGAGTCTCAGCCTGCCCGGCCGATTCCACAATCAGATGATCGGTAACATAGACCGCAGTAAGATAATCAGCTAAATCTTTGTTATCGATAAGCATCAGCTTGTGCAGAATAGTCAGGCTACCTGAAGCCTTGGTTAAGAAGGCGGATAGGCGCATTGATTCGGCAAGCGGTGCCAAACGAGTCAGGTTTGGCCAGTTGCGAACTTTGAATACTGTGCTTTTGTTGATTACTTTGGGAAAGCGGCCATTACTTGTCCAAATAGCCAACTGCCATAAGCAAGCAGTAATGGAAAGCTTGGCCTTGGCTTTCAAGTTCTCTTCAGTAATCGCTCGCGTTTGCAAATCAACAAATTTCTGTTCACACAAAGATTTGAGTGTTTCAGAATCGGTTACCAACAACACTTTCTGAATGGACGGGAACACCAGCAACATAGGTTTGCCGTTGTGCATTACCGCCACATTGACATCCTGCTTGGCTGCTTTGCGTACTTCGCCCAACAAACCGTTGTCTTCATCGAAATGTTCGATGGTGATACTAGCCGAATGAGATCGTACAGACGAAGCTTGCTCGGTTTCCTGTGTTGCCAGCCTAGGAGCATGCTCCGATCGGCTACTACTACTGGCTACCCAAATGCCGTTACCCTGTTGCAGGTTTTTTAAGTTCAAAAACAGAGTATCGAACTTAATCGGCTTGGCCAGATAAGGAGCGGTTACCGGAGGCGGCAAGCTGGAAAAATACACCACCTTCGCATCGGGAAACTGGTTTTTTGCATCTTTCCAAATCTCCACATCAGTATCGGCATCGGCCAATACCATATCTGGCTGAATACCCTGCTCCACTGTAACCAGTTCATAATTAGTAATACCATGCATTTTGAATGCCATACGGAACATCGCATATTGGCGCTCATCCATGCCCAACAACATGATGTGAACCGTCTTCACTTGGGGGATTGCGTTATTAGTCATTTATCATGTCCGAACAGAACCGTAGTTGATTTTTTGTAGTAATTGGCTCATTGCCAATACTACCTCCTCTGGCGGATGCTGGATATTGGCACGTATCTTATGCAATACCTGTTCCAGGCGCTCCCATTCTTCTGCACGTTCGCAAATATCAAACAATGTAATATACAACTGTGATTCGCTGGGGTACTCCAAGATGGATTCTTCCAGCAAATTCATTGCTTCATCTAACTGGCCATACATCAGTAATGATTCGACATCACGCAACACTTTTTCTGCCGGGGTCTGTTTCATACTGACATCATCAGTACGTGTTTTAATAAGGGGTTTACGGTGCGCTTTTTGAGTACTGGTGCCACGATCCAAGAAACCGTTGGCAGTCCCGATTTCGCGCAGTTGAACCTCATTCGGATTGGATTCCAACTGAGTGAAGATGGTGTGTTCGCCCAGGTTGAGACCCCAGCCCAGCATTCTTTCCTTCACTTGGCGGCCATACTGACCCAAGGTGTAATAAAGCTGCCAAAGATGTTGGGCAAAACGGTCAATATTTTGATTTTTATAGTCCAAACTCAGCGCATCAATAATCAACGCAGCCGGTTTGTTGGCCTGGCGGATGGCCTTATTGGCATAGCTAACTGCCGTATCGTAGGCAAGCCTGTCCTTCATCAGGCGATAGCCAGATTCAGGCTTCATAAAGCCCATCAGAGCAGCTTTTTCTTCATCATGTACAAGAATAGCACCGGTATATTTGGAATTGGTAACCAGCTCTTTGCGGGACTCGGCCAATGCTGAATTGGCCACTTTCTGCTCGCTCTCGGCTTCTACGGCTACACGGCGGCTTTTCTGCTTGGTTTGTGCCGGCATATCCAGCCCGATGCGTTCGCCGATTTCAGCAGAGGTCTGCTGTATACCCCAGCCTAGTAATTCTTCAGCCAACACGCGCAGACTAAGGTTGTTTTTATCAACTGCCAAACCTTGTTTGATGTAGTCCTCGGTTTGCGCTTTAGTGAGCAGATTGCCGAACTGGCGCAAAGTTTCAGCCAATTCATCCGGCTTTTTAGCATCCAGCCACAGCTGCACCAGCTCATTAACTAAAGAGCTGCGCATACCATCGCTCACGACTACCGAGCCAGAAGTTAGATATTGAGACAGCGATTCGGCAGCTTTTTCGTGGTAACCGAATTGCTTATAGACTTTATATTCCGTCAGGGCATCCACTTCCTGCGACACATTGGCAGCCTCTTCCACTTCCACATCAGGTACAGCTTCCCAACCCCAGTCTTCGCTCACTTCAACCTCTTCAGGCTCGGATAACGAAGCGGCTACAGACTGTCGATCTGCCGCTGGAGCCGATTTCTTGCTGGCCACCCTAGCGGCAGCACGCTTACTTCTGCCTTTTTTCTCTTCATCAACAGCGGCTTTTGCCTGCTGTTTCTGGCGGCGTTGAACAAAAATCAAGCCGGCTAAAACCACCAATAGCGGAATCAGAATCATCAGATCCATTTATCCCACCCTCCCTAAACATAATTGAATGAAAATATTCATCCTACTTCTCTTATTACGTCTTTCCAAATACAAATGTTGAAAATTCAGCCTAAAGTATATATTAATTTACACGTTCTATTCAAACGGATTCACGAAAACCGCCACCAAAAAGAGGAGTTACGCACCAACAGCGTATCTTTATTCTCCTCCCAGCAGGCAGTAACTGATAGGCAATTTTCACAGCAACACCCCGTTGGGCAACAACAGCCAAACATAGCCTGTCTGCTTCATGCGGCCGGCCACCCTTCCTGCCTCATCGCCATACCCCCAAAAAAAGTCCACCCGCACCGCGCCGTTGATGGCACTGCCGGTGTCTTGCGCCATAATCAGGCGGTTGAGCGCATGGCCGGTTTCAGGATGCGCAGTGGCCAGAAACAGTGGTGCGCCCAAAGTGATGAAGCGTTTATCCACCGCGCCGGAATAACCGCCGCTCAATGGCACACCCAATGAACCAATCGGCCCGTCATTGCCATCCGGTAGTTGGCGGAAAAACACATAACTGGGGTTTTGACCCAACACCTCAGCCAGTTTATCCGGATGTGCACGCAACCAATCGCGGATTTTCGGCATACTGGTTTGCGCTAACGGCAAATAACCTTTATTGGCCATATAGCGGCCGATAGAAATATAGGGATGATCGTTTTTATCGGCAAACCCCAGGCGGATATAGCGCCCGTCTGGCGTACGGATTCGGCCGGAGCCTTGGATATGCAGGAAAAACAACTCAACCGGATCATCGGCATAAGCCAACACTGGCGCACTACCGTTTACCGCACCAGCATTAATTTGGGCACGGGTGTAATACGGCACAAAATGGCTACCTGAAACCCGCCCTTTCAAAGATCGGCTTTTCTCACGACCAGGGAAATCAGCCAGATTAGCCGTGTATTCACCATTGGCGGCAATTTGGCCACTATTGCGACCGGTGAGATGGATACGCACCGTTCCTGATTGCGGCGCACCAGCCAACGGCACAGTAACCAAATCAGCGGGTAAGCCATAAATCGGGAAGCGTGCCTGTACCGTTTGCCGTGCGCTGCCGTGCAACACAGGCTCGTAGTAGCCGGTTATCGTGCCGCCCAACTGCCCATTGTGGCTCACTTCCCACGGCGTGAAATATTGCTCGAAAAACTGCCTGGCCGCCGCAGACTGACTGCCCACCCTGTCAGCCTGAGCACACACATTCTGCCATTGCGGCTTGTTCTTCAAAGCAGTACAGCTTTTGCGAAACGCATTCAGGCTAGCCGCAAAATCCTGCTGCGGCCACTGCGGCAACGCCGCAAACGATACCGCCTTATACCCTGCCGGGCTACCTGAAACCCGGTGCTGATAGCCTTCCGCATAACGCTGGCCGAGCGGCAAAGCCGGCATACCGCTGATACCACTGCCAGAGGGCTTGGGCCGGCTATGAAAAAAACAGCCGCCCAGCAACAATGCCGACAGCAACAGCCAGCCGTTACGAGAAGAAAGAAATTTTCCTGCCATTTCAGTTTTCATTCCATGAAGTTGAATTTATACCACTGAAAGAAATCGATAAATAATATATAAACATTGCAGCCCGTCCCGCACCGTTTCCGATGCATTCTAGCCAACTCCTGCCCGTTTACGGCGGCCGCAGGCGCAAACTGGCAGAATTTAACCACCCACCCAAGCCGCCGGGCAAATCATTTTACAAGTACAAACATTTCGCCCGCTGCCGCATCGGCTACAATACTGTTTTTCGCCTTTCCATTTTTCAGGTAGCCTTTCATGAGCCGCAAAAGCGCCGTATCCCCCATGATGCAGCAGTATCTCGAGATCCAAGCCCAGCATACCGACAAACTGCTGTTCTACCGTATGGGCGACTTCTACGAGCTCTTCTTCACCGACGCCGAAGAAGCCGCCCGCCTGCTCGACATCACCCTCACCACCCGCGGCCAAATCAACGGCGAACCCATCAAAATGGCCGGCGTGCCGCATCATGCGGCCGAGCAATACTTGGCCAAATTGGTCAAACTCGGCCGCAGCGTGGCTATTTGCGAGCAAGTGGGCGAAGTGGGCGCCAATAAAGGCCCCGTGGCGCGCGAAGTGGTGCGCATCATTACCCCCGGCACGCTCACCGATGCCGCCCTGTTGGAAGACAAAGAAACCAACCGCATCGCCGCCGTGGCTTGGAACGGCAAGGCCAAGCAACCGGTCGGCCTCGCCTGGGCCTCCCTGCAAAGCGGCGAATTCAAAGCCAAAATCATCACCCCAGCCCAACTGCCCGACGAACTCGCACGCTTGCAGGCCGCCGAAGTATTGCTGCCCGACCAAGCCGCCGCCAAACTGAGGCTACCTGAAAACTGCAACCCCACCCGCCTACACGACTGGCAATTCGCCCCCGACAGCGCCCACACCCTGCTCACCGACTACTTCGGCTGCCAAGACCTGCTCGGCTTCGGCCTCCAAGCCGGCGAACACGACCCCGCCATCGGCGCCGCCGGCGCCCTGCTCAACTACATCCGCCACACCCAATCCCGCCTGCCGCGCCACCTCGACAACCTCAGCCTCGAAACCGAACAGCAATACATCGGCATGGATGCCGCCACCCGCCGCAACCTCGAAATCACCGCCACCCTGTCCGGCAAAAAAGAGCCCACCCTCTTTTCCACCCTCGACCGCTGCGCCGGCAACATGGGCAGCCGCCTGCTCGCCCAATGGCTGCACAACCCCCTGCGCAACCGCGAACACATCCGCGCCCGCCAAGAAGCCGTATCCGCCCTGCAAAACGATTATTCCTCCCTGCAAGGCTACCTGAAAACCATCGCCGACATCGAACGCATCGCCGCCCGCATCGCCGTAGGCTCCGCCCGCCCGCGCGACCTCTCCGGCCTGCGCGACAGCTTATTCACCCTCACCCAACTCAGGCTACCTGAAAGCAGCCTACTCAACACCCTGGCCGACATCTTCCCGCAAGGTGCCGATATTGCCGAGAAGTTACAAGCCGCTATCCTGCCCGAGCCCGCCGTGTGGCTGCGTGACGGCGGCGTAATCAACCACGGCTTTTCCGCCGAGCTCGACGAGTTGCGCCGCATCCAAAACCACGGCAGCGACTTCCTGCTCGAACTCGAAGCGCGCGAACGCGAGCGCACCGGCCTCTCCACCCTCAAAGTCGAATACAATCGCGTGCACGGCTTCTACATCGAGCTTTCCAAAATCCAAGCCGCCGAAGCCCCCGCCGACTACCAGCGCCGCCAAACCCTGAAAAACGCCGAACGCTTCATTACCCCCGAGCTCAAAACCTTCGAAGACAAAGTGCTCAACGCCCAAGATCGCGCCCTATCCCTCGAAAAACGCCTCTACGACAGCCTGTTGCAAGAACTCCAGCAGCAACTGCCCCTGCTGCAGCGTACCGCCAAGGCCGCCGCCGCGCTGGACGTCCTCTGCTGCTTTGCCCACTTTGCCGCCGAACACGATTACCACGCCCCCCAGTTTACCGACTATCCCGGCATCGAAATCGACAACGGCCGCCATCCCGTGGTTGAAGGCCAAGTGCCGCACTTCACCCCCAACCACACCCGCCTCGACCACAAACACCGCCTCATGCTGCTCACCGGCCCCAATATGGGCGGCAAATCCACCTATATGCGCCAAGTCGCCCACATCGTTTTGCTTGCCCACACCGGCAGCTTCGTGCCCGCCGAAGCCGCCCGCATCGGCCAAATCGACCAAATTTTCACCCGCATCGGCGCCTCCGACGACCTCGCCGCCAACCGCTCCACCTTCATGGTGGAAATGAGCGAAACCGCCTACATCCTGCGCCACGCCACCGAGCAATCCCTAGTGCTCATGGACGAAGTCGGCCGCGGTACCTCCACCTTCGACGGCCTCGCCCTCGCCCAAGCCGTGGCCGAACATTTAATCCAAAAAAACCAATCCTTCAGCCTGTTTGCCACCCACTATTTTGAGCTCACCCGCCTGCCCGAGCAGCACAGCGCCGCCGTCAATATGCACCTCTCCGCCCTGGAAGAAGGGCAAGACATCGTCTTCCTGCACCACATCGAGCCCGGCCCGGCCGAAAAAAGCTACGGCATCGCCGTGGCCAAACTCGCCGGCCTGCCCGCCCCCGCCCTCAAAGCCGCGCAGAAACACCTCGAACAGCTCGAAGCCCAAGCCGCCGCCCACCGCCCACAGATGGACATGTTCAACCTGCCCGAAGAAGCTGCGCCCGAACACAGCCCAGCCGAGCCCATCCCACCTGCCGCCCATCCCCTACTGCAAGAAATCGCTGCGCTGCATCCCGACGAACTCACTCCACGCCAAGCCCTCGACCTGCTGTATCAACTGCAAAAACAGGCTGCTGCCGCGCAGGAGGCTACCTGAAAATGCATGTATCAATTTCAGGTGACCTTGCCACAAAGTGCTGCCTAAAAGCGTAATAATTTGTCTATTTTCTGTAAAACAGCGATAATACACCTGCTTTCGGACACGAAAGCCATAAATTCAATTATCCATTAAGGACCCTCCCAATCATGAAACAACGCTTACTTGCCTTAGCCCTCATTTCCGTATTGGCAGCCTGCGGCGGTCAAACCAACAGCTCTGCCCCGGCTCAATCAACCGACACCAGCAGCACACAGCCCGTTGCTGCCAGCGTCGCACAACCCGCTGCTACCGCCCCTGCTCTCGATTCCGTACTAGCCGACCCCAAAGTGGGCGACCTCTACGCCGCTAAAATCAGCGCGTTTTCCGACCAAGGCTTTGGCCGAAACGGCAAAGAGCAGTCCGTAGCCTACGGCCTGATGAAAGTGGTGGAAGTGCAGTCCAACCACATCATCGTTATCACCGAAGATGCTGCTTGGGAAGTGCCAGAAGGCGCCAAACAAGACCTGAACGGCAACCTCTCCAACATCACTTGGGATGAATCCGAGCGCATCCAAATCAAACGCGACGAACTACCCCGGATGGTGGCCGACGGTCGCATCGTGGAAACTCGCCGACTCGACAAATAATCCACGCCATACATCATCAAAGGCTACCTAAACCCCTTACGCGGTTTTCAGGTAGCCTTTTCATTAACACTACCACACACTAACCTCAGCACCCATTAGCGTTATAATCCCACTACCTTCCTGCCACACATAAGCAGCGGCCACCATACCAACAACCCCAAAGACATCCCCCCATGACAGCCAAAACCTCTTTAACTACAACGGCAACGGCCAAAACGAAGCCTACCCGATCAAACTCATCATCAACCAACCGCCCCGAACCGTGTACTGGTCAGATTCTTCTACAACGACCCCGCCACCCCCTGCACCCGTGCCACCCCTTTTGAGCGCAAAGGCCGCAACATAGAAATCACCATTTCCAAATTCGCCTCTTAAGGCGTGTTCGCAACGCATTTTTCAGATAGCCCCAATCCAAACCCCAGCGCAAGGACATCCCACATGACCATCAAACAACGATTCTGGCAAGCCAGCACCATACTGGAAGAAGCCGACCTCCTGTTCGACGAAGCCGCCTGCCGAGCTGCCCTGGAGCGCATGGCCGAAGAAATTACCGCCGACTTGGCCGAGCAATACCCCCTGCTCCTACCCGTGATGGGCGGTGCCGTCGTTTTCACCGGCCAGCTCCTGCCCCTCTTGCGCTTCCCGCTCGATTTCGACTACGTACACGTTTCCCGTTACGGCAGCGAACTAAGCGGCAGCGTGCAGCTCAACTGGCTGCGTGCCCCGCAAAACAGCGTGGAAGGCCGACACGTTCTCGTGCTCGACGACATCCTAGACGAAGGCCACACCATGGCCGCCATCCACAAACAAGTACTGGAAATGGGCGCCGCCTCCTGCTACACCGCCGTATTCGCCAATAAAAACATCAACCGCCCTAAACCCATCACTGCCGATTATGTAGGTATCCACGTGCCCGACCGCTATGTGTTCGGCTACGGCATGGATGCCGGTGGCATGTGGCGCAACCTCGGCGCCATCTACGCCCTGGCCAATAAATAGCCAAACCCAAACTTAAGGCTACCTGAGGCACCGAATCACTTTCAGGTAGCCTTACCCAAACAAACCCAATCCCATCGCTTGCCGCCCCTGGTTAATAGTGCAACAATGCGGCCTGCGAAAAACCAGCACAGGCAAACGTCTGCCGGCCGTCTTATTGATTCGGCTGCTTTACGCTGATTGATTAACCCTTTACCAAGAAAGAAGCCCTATGCCAAACTTCCTCCTCGTGCCTATCGGCACCAAAACCGGACTCACCAGCATCTCGCTCGGCCTGCTGCGCGCCCTGCAACGCAGCGGCCGCCGCCCGGTGTACTACAAACCGGTATCGCACAAACCCACTCCCGCCGGCGACACCGAAGCCGCCATCGTGTTTGCCAACAAACTGTTCCATCTCAACCCGCCGCGCCCGCAGCCGCTCTCTAAAGTAGAAGAATTGGTGGGCGCCGGGCGTGATGACGATTTGATCGAGCTGATGGTATCCGATTTCGACCAGGTTACCGCCGCCGAGCACGATGTAGCTATTATTGAAGGCGTGGTGCCCGACAGCGAACTCGGTTTCCTCGCCAACAAAAACGCGCAAATCGCCGCCGCGCTCAACGCCAACGTGATCCTGGTAGCTACTGCCGGCAACCACAGCGCCGAACAGGTGGCCGACCAAATCAATCTAGCCGCGCAGGAATACGCCAACAGCCATACCGATGTGGCCGGCTTCATCATCAACCGCTACAACGGCAACGACAGCAAAGCCTTCGCCGCCGAAGTGTCTGCCAAAGTGCGCGGCGGCATCCCCTGCATGGGCGTGCTGCCTTTCGCGCCCGAACAATCGCTGCGCCGCGTGGCCGACATTGCAGGCTACCTGAACACCCAAGTGATTGCCGGAAAAGAGCATTTGGGCAACCGCACCAAAGAAATCGTGGTGGCCGCGCAAAACGCCGCCCACATGCACCACCGCATCACTTCCGGCGCACTGGTGATTACCCCCGGCGACCGTGAAGACATCCTGATGGCTGCCTCGCTGAAAATCCTCAGCGGCGTGCCGGTGGCCGGCCTGCTGCTCACCTGCGGCACCGCGCCTTCGCCCGCCGTGCAAGGCATCATCAGCCCTGCGCTGAGCCAAAACGTGCCGGTGCTACTCACCGAACACGACACCTTCGCCACCGCCTACGCGCTGGCCCATCAAGACCAAACCATTCCCGCCGACGACACCGAGCGCATGGAAACCATGGTGGAATTCGTGGCCAAACACGTTGATGTGGAAGAACTCTGCCGCCACATCGGCCAGCCGCGCCAACTACTGATGTCACCACCCACCTTCCGCTTCCGCATGATGGAGCAAGCGCGCGCCGCCAACCGACGCATCGTACTGCCGGAAGGCGACGAACCGCGCACTGTGGAAGCCGCCGCCATCTGCCAAAGCAAAGGTATCGCCCGCTGCGTGCTACTGGCCAAACCAGAAGCCGTGCGCGAAGTGGCCGCCACCCGCGGCATCACCCTGCCTGAAGGCTTGGAAATCATCGATCCCGACACCATCCGCGAGCAATACGTTGCCCCGATGGTAGAACTGCGCAAAAACAAAGGCCTCACCCCCGGCTTAGCGAGCCAGGCGCTGGAAGACAGCGTAGTGCTCGGCACCATGATGCTGCAGCAAAACGACGTGGATGGCTTGGTGTCCGGCGCGGTACACACCACCGCCAACACCATCCGCCCCGCCCTGCAGCTGATTAAAACCGCCCCCGGCGCCAGCCTAGTGTCCAGCGTGTTCTTCATGCTGATGCCCGAGCAGGTGTTCGTGTATGGCGACTGCGCCGTGAACCCCGAGCCCACCGCCGAAGAGCTGGCCGACATCGCCATCCAATCGGCCGAATCCGCCAAAGCCTTCGGCATCGACCCCAAAGTGGCCATGATTTCTTACTCCACCGGCACCTCCGGCAGCGGCGCCGATGTGGAAAAAGTGAAAGAAGCCACCCGCTTGGCGCAGGAAAAACGCCCCGACCTGCTCATCGACGGCCCGCTGCAATACGACGCCGCCAGCGTGCCCAGCGTAGGTCGCCAAAAAGCGCCCGACAGCAAAGTAGCCGGCCAAGCCAACGTGTTCGTCTTCCCCGACCTGAACACCGGCAACACCACCTACAAAGCCGTACAGCGCAGCGCCAACGTATTGAGCATCGGCCCCATGCTGCAAGGCCTGCGCAAACCGGTAAACGACCTCTCGCGCGGCGCATTGGTGGACGATATCGTCTACACCATCGCCCTCACTGCCATCCAGGCCGTGCAGATGGGTAAATAAACCGCCCGCCCTGTTGGGATTTAAACATCAGGTAAAAGGCTACCTGAAAACTTTAGCCTCGCAGAAACTCGCGAGCTCGTTTTCAGGTAGCCTTTGCATTGCAGACAAATACAACTATTAGAAACGCACACCGCCCCGGATGCCGAAGCTGTGGCGGTTGGTTTTCTGCACCTCGATATTTTCACCTTCGTGGGTAAAGTTGGTGGCTTTATCCCGCGTGTAACGGTAATAGGGGCCGAAGGTGAGGCTAGTGCTTTCGCCCAGCTGTTTGTTCACATCTACACCCAATCCGAGGCTGTAGTTGTTTTGTTTGTATTTACCGTCACTGGCATACTCAATCTGTGTATATTGTTCTTCCACACGGCGGTGTAGGCTGACTTGGGCTTCGGTCCACGGGGTAATGCTCCAGCTGCTGCCCAGTTGCTGCTCGTATTCCACCTGGGCTTTCAGATACAGGTTGTTGGCACTGATATCGACAGCATCGTCGTCGGGATCGATTCGGTGGCTGTGCACATCTATTTTGCCGTGGCTATAGCCCAAACCACCCCCCACGCGCAGACCGCCGTTTTTGAAGCCGGAGGGAGAGAACAAATAACCGGCATACACATCTACGTTATTAGTTTTGGCACCGTTGATGATTTTTTCGCCATTGGCTTTCGCATCGGAATCGAGGTATTGATAGCCCAATTCGGCACGAATAGCGTGTTGCTGAGCTAGCGGAATATCGGCGCGGCCTTGCAGGGTAACGCCGTTGCCGGAATATTTAAGTTGATCGATTTTGGCATTTTCGTGTGCGTAACCGGTGGTTACGGTGTAGCGGCCGTCTTTGATGGGATGCAGCGGCACACCCTCATCTGTGGGGGCGGCCTGAACAGCGGCAGACAAGGCCAACACGGCCAAGGCAATTAGGGTTTTCTGCATAATTTTCTCCGGTGTGGATGGAAAGAATGCCGTGGCGGCGGTTTACCGCATCCAACGGCGGAATACTGCTGACAAAATCAGTTTAATGCTTTGAGGAAGCAATATTCCGGCGAGCATGATAATCCTGACCCAATTAAGTTTCAACTCTGAATAAACAAACAGTTCTCTTTCCGCTACCCATTAGGTTTGCCACCATGCAGCATAACAAGATAGGGCTTTGAAATTTAGAAAAATTAGCACATTATTCTTTTCAGGTAGCCTTTCCGCCATTAATCTCCATACCCGTTCGGATTGCCACTTTGCCAGCGCCAAGAGTCGCGCATCATGTCGTTCAGGCTGCGCTCGGCATGCCAGCCCAATTCGGCGGCGGCACGGGCAGGGTCGGCGTAGCATTCGGCGATGTCGCCCGCGCGGCGGGGTTTGACGGCATAGGGGATTTTTTTGCCCGAGGCGGCTTCGAAGGCGCGGACGATTTCCAGCACGGACGAGCCCTTGCCGGTGCCGAGGTTGTAGATGTGCACGCCTGCTTCGCGGCTTTTTTTATCGAGGGCGGCCACGTGGCCGAGCGCCAGATCGACAACGTGGATGTAGTCGCGCACGCCGGTGCCGTCGGGGGTGAGGTAGTCGTCGCCGAACACGGAAAGCTCGGCCAGTTTGCCTGCGGCCACTTGGCAAACGTAGGGCAGCAGGTTGTTCGGAATGCCGTTGGGCTGCTCGCCGATGCGGCCGCTGGGATGCGCGCCGATGGGGTTGAAATAGCGCAGCAGAATCACGCTCCAAGCAGGGTCGGCCGTGTGGAGGTCGGCCATCATGCGCTCCATCATCTGCTTGGACGCGCCATAGGGATTGGTGGCTTGGCCGAGGGGGACGGTTTCGGTAATCGGCACGGTGTCCGGGTCGCCGTACACGGTGGCGGAGGAACTGAACACGATGCTTTTCACGCCCGCGCACTGCATTTCTTCCAGCAGGATGAGGCTACCTGAAACGTTGTTGCTGTAATACTCCAGCGGTTTTTTCACGCTCTCGCCCACGGCTTTGAGGGCGGCGAAATGGATCACGGATTGGATGGGGTGTTCGGCAAAAATGCGGCGCAACAATTCGCGGTCACGGATGTCGCCCTGATAAAAGGCGGGGGTGTGGCCGGTGATTTCGGCGATGCGGCCGATAACTTGGGGCGAGGCATTGCAGAGGTTATCGATAATCACGGGGAGATGGCCGGCTTGGATGAGCTCGACCACGGTGTGCGAGCCGATGAAACCGGCGCCGCCGGTAACGAGGATAGTGGACATGGGTTTCCTTTTTGTTTTGGATGATATTTTAGCTTCACAAAAGCCCGCCGCATTGGTTTTCAGGTAGCCTTTAGGCTGGCAAAAGGCTACCTGAAACTTATCTTGCACCGAAGCCAGTGATGATCGTTTTCAGGGTTTTAAACAGAATCAGCACATCCAGCGCGAAGGAAAAGTGCTTGATGTAGTAGAAATCGTGCTCGATTTTCACTTGGGTTTCGTCTGTGTTGCCGGCATAGCCCTGCATCACCTGTGCCCAGCCGGAAAGGCCGGGGCGCACGATGTGGCGGTAGCCGTAGAAGGGGATGCTTTGCTCAAACTGCTGCACAAAGGCTTTCTGCTCGGGGCGCGGGCCGATGAGCGCCATGTCGCCTTTGATGATGTTCCAAAACTGCGGCAGCTCGTCCAGCCGGGTTTTGCGGATGAAGCGGCCGGTGCGGGTGATTCGCGTGTCGCCTTCCTGCGCCAGTTGCGCGCCGTGTTTTTCCGAATCGCACACCATGCTGCGGAATTTATAAATTTTAAACTCGCGCCCGCCACGGCCCACGCGGTTTTGCACAAACAGCACCGGTCCAGGGCTTTCCAGCCGGATGGCCAGCGCGGTGGCCAGCATCAGCGGCAGGGTGAGCGGCAGGCTGGCCACCACCATCAAGGCTTCCAGCGCCTGCTTAATCGCCATATAGGCCGGGCTGGGCAGCAGCGAGCCTAAATCGTTTTCATACATATGCCGGATTTTCACGCGACCGGTGAGAGATTCCTCCACCTGGCGGATGTTGTAAACCGCAATGCCGCGCAAGGTACAATCGGCCAGGAAACGCTGCCAATCCGCCCCCAAATCGGGCGCATGCAGATTGGTTACCACCGTGTTCACGCGGCCGGTTTCAGGTAACCTAGGCTCGGCAAGCTCGTGCCAGCGGATGTTTGATAGTTGCGGCAAATCGCGCATGCCTTCCACATCAATATAATACAGATGGCGGATGTGCCGCTTTTCCAGCCAGGTTTCGGCAAACAGATACAACACCGTGAGCGCAAACCCGGCGGCCAGGTAATACACCGAATACGGCAGGCGCAGCATGGCGGCAAACACCAGCGGCAGCCCCAGCCCGATGGCCGACACCGGAATCACTGACAGCTTAGAATGCTCGCCGGGGAAACGCGTCAGGTTGCGGCTCAAAGCGTAGGAGAGCAGCAGGCCGGCCAAGAGCAGGCTGTAGCTGGAAAGATTGGTGGCCGTGGGATGAGTCCACTCGCGCGGCGGCCAAAACCACCACGCCGGCGCAATCAGAATCACCAAAGCGGCGGCAACAAAGCGCAGAATCATTTTTATCGTTTTCATTATTTCCGTTATTTCTCGTTTGGCAGTTGGGTCGATACAGGCTACCTGGAATTTTAAACACCCTATAAAACCAAGCACAGGCCATTATGAGCATATGGTTCGGGCTATGTTTTCTCTGCTGGCACAGCCGAACGGAGCGCGGTTTTTCGGGGAGCAATGGCGAATGGAGTAAAAATGGTAGAGGCTACCTGAAATTCAGCAAGCTGCCCAAACCCAACTTATGCTTAATAAAAGCCCGGCTTCACAGCAAATCTACTTCCGCAACAACACTCGATACACCCACTGCCGAACCCCATTCGGCAGCAGCCGCACCGGCAATCGCAACAGCACGTTTTTCGCCGACTGCGCCGCGCTCAAAAAGCCCGCGCGGTAGAAGCGCCATTGCATGGCCAGCTCGTTTTTCGCATACGCCCAGCCGCCGCGCCGCCGATACATCTCGTCGCCCGCGCGCGCATACACCAGCACTTCGGGCAGGTTGGCAAAACGGCAGCCTTGCAGCAGCATGCGCACCCACAAATCATAATCCTCATACAGCGGCGCGTGCTGATAATTGCCCGCTGCCAGCACTGCCGATTTGCGGTAGCACACCGTCATGTGGTTGATGGGATTGCGGCTTTTGGCAAAGCGTACAATTTCCTCGTGTTCGCAGGGCACGCGGCGGCTGTGCGCGGCATCGGCCGGTGTGTGCTCAAACTCGTCAATCTGGCTGCCGCACATGTCAAGCTCTGAGTGCGCCGCCACAAAAGCCAGCTGCCGCGCGAAACGCTCGGGGTGGCAGATATCATCTGTATCCATGCGGCACACCCATTCGTGTGTACAGGCCTCTAGGCCGGCATTCAGCGCCCGCCCCAGCCCAACGTTTTGCGGCAGCCGCACAATCTTCAGCGGCAGGCTAGCTGAAAAGCTTGCTACAACGGCTTCCAGGTTTTCAGGTAGCCCGCCGTCATACACCAGCACGATTTCGTTTGGCGGCAGGGTTTGTGCGGCCAAGCTGGCCAAACATTGGCGCAGATATTCCGGCTGCTCACGTGCATACAGCGACATCAACACGGAAAACGGCGGCGTGCTTTCCACCAAAAGGCTACCTGAAAGCTGGCTTTGTGCTGGCGCCCTCATGCCGCTGCTCCTTCTGTCTCGTCTAAAAAGCGCAGTGCGGTATCGTCGTCCACTTTGCGTGCCAGCCAATTCGGGCTGTGGCGCAAGGCTTGCAGTTCGGCCAAAGCCAGCGTATCGGGGTGGTTGCTGCCCGGAGCGAAACGGATGTGGCGGTGGTTGCTGGGCCACAGCTTGATGCCCGCCGTTTCAGGTAGCCTTTTTGCCAAATATTGGAAGAAATGCTCGTCCGGGCAAAGCTTCTTGCGGAAGAAGGCGCAGGCCTGCTTATCGGCCGCGTTCAGCAGGACTGCCAAGGCCGTACGGTCGGCAGAAAACCATTGGCTGCCGGCATAGGCCGTTTGCGTGGTAGGCAGGATTTTATCGGCTGCCTGAAACGCTTTGGTGAGCAGCTTGCCGGGCAGGCGGCGCTGCCAGGCGGTGTCGGCGTGCGGCGTGTTGAAACGCACGCGATAGCGCAGGCGCGGCTCGGCATGGCATTCCAGCAACAGGCTGCCGCGCGGCAGTGCGGCAAATTCGCGCTCGATTTGCTCGGGGGCGTGCAGCAACACGCAGTTGCCGCTCACGAGGTGCACAAAGCGGATGTCTGCATCGGCCAGCGCGGCACGCATCAGGTGCAGCGTGGCTTCCACCATGCTGAAGCCCGCCCAGCGGATGTTGACGCGCTGCGGAATCAGGCCCACATTCGGCGGCAGGGGTAGCAACGCGCCGATATCTGCCTTGGCATCGTAGTGCAGCAGCAGGCGGATTTTGGGGTGGCGCTCGGCCAGCCGCAGCCAATAAAGCGGCGGGCGGTGGCACAAAATTAAAAAGGCGCTGCTCATAACGCTAAACAGTTATCGTGAAACTCACTCAATATCGATAATCGGAATGCCCAACTGCGCCATCACGTCATAAATCCGCGCCACGCCTGGCGTGTGAAAGGCGGCTTCTGCAGGGCGCACGGCATACACGGCGGTGCGCGGGAAGGCGTACACATTCAGCGCAGCGGTGCTGACGAGGTGGTACACCTCGAAGCGGGTATCAGGCTCGCGGCGCAGGCTTTCCAATAGATAGTCTTCAAAAATCAGCGGGCTGGCAATGTATTCGGCGCCCGATACGCGGTAGGTTTCGCGCGGGTGCGGGAAATATTCGCCAATCTCAAAACGGCGCAGCAGGCTTTCGGCCAGCGCGGCGTTATCTGCCGTATTGGGCAGCAACGGCTGGCCGAGCAGGATGCGGCGGGTGCGGACGGGAGTAGGGTTTGCGGCAGCCGCGTCGGCCGTATTTTTTTCAGGTAGCCTTTCGTTTAAGCCACACTCATTCACTGCCCCATTGCCGCTTCTCAGCACCTCTCTGCCTTCGCTTTGGCGAAGCCCACCTTCCCCGCTTTCAGGTAGCCCTTGCCCGGCTGCCGCCCACAAATCCAGCGGCACGGTGGGCGCGGCAATATTGGGCTGGCCGGGATAGAGCGTGTGGTGCCGACGCGAGAGGCGGCGCAGGTCTTCGGTTTGCAGGCGGATGCCGCGCAGGCGGTTCATCAGCTGCCGCTGGCGGTTGCTGCTGTTGCGGTAGAGCACGCTGCCGGGAATCAGGTTGCCCGTGCCGTCGTCGAAGGTTTCCAGCGCATCAAAGCGGATGCGGTTCAGCACATATTGCACGTTCGGATTATCGATGCTGGCGGCAAAGGCGGTGGCGTATTCTTTATCCAGCCCGCGCAGCAGGCGGGGCAAGCCCAGCTCGCGCCGCCATTTGCTTTGCGGAATCAGGGCATATTCGGCATGGCGGCTGCCCGCAGAGGCTACTTGAAAATAATGCCGAAACTTAGCATTGTCCGCATCTTCGTAGCACAGCATCAGCAAATCGAACGGCTCTGCGCGCTGCGCCATCAGCCGCTGCGCCATCAAGGCCTGCAGGGGCGTGAGGCAGATGATTAAATTCGCCAAATCAGCCATACGGTTTCACCTGCCGGAACAATATCGGGAAAATCAGCGCGTTGCCGGCAATCATCGCCAGCGGCACCCATTGGATACCTACCCGCGCGGTGAGCAACAACACCAGCAGATAGCCGCCCGCCGAGAGCAGCGAAGTGAGCGCGATGCGCTGGTTTTGCGCGTGGTAAAACAAATAATTCACCTGCAAATAATAGGGCACAGTCAAACCGAAACCAAGCAAAAACAGGCAAATATAGTAATGCACCCCCGCATACTGCGCCCCGAGCAGCCACAGAAACAGCCGCTCCGGCATCAGCCAGGCCACCACTGCCGGCAGCGGTGCGGTCAAGAGCGAGAGCAGTGCCCAGCGGCGCACCGTGGCCGCTGTGATTTTGCCGCTGCGCAAGGCCTGGTAGTAATACGGCACGGTGGCTTTGTTCAGCGCCATCAGCAACACGCCCAGCACGCTGGCGGTTTGATAGCCCGCCGAATACACGCCCAGCGTGGCGGCGGAATAGCCCTGATAAATCACCACGCGGTCGAACTGCCCTTTCACATAATTGCCCGCATGATGAATCACCAAAGGCAGGCCGAGCGCGAAAATATAGCGTAAAGCCTGCCACACCCGCTGCCGGTTAAACCCCAGCCGCTGTCCGGCACTGCGCCGATAAAGCAGATAAGCCGCCAGCGACACCAGCGCATTGCCGGCAAACAGAGCCAAGAAGCGCCGTTCTACCGGATAATCCGCGCTCATTTCCAGCAGCCACACCGTGAGCACGGTGGTGAACAGGCTGCTGCCGAACTGAATGGCCGTATAGGCCAAGGCCTGTTTGCGGCATTGGCGCAGGCTCAATTGCGTGGCCAACACCGTTTGCGCCGCCGCCGCACACACCACCGAGGCCAACGCCAATGAATGCAGCTGCCACGCCGCCAACAAGCCGATAAGCGCGGCAAAAGCGGTATACAGCGCGCCGGCATACACCACGCTGTGCAGATTGCGCTGGCCGTATATATAGTAATACCGCGTCACCGCGCCATCCTGGCTCATGCCAAAACCGATAAGCAGCAGCGAAAATGCCGCCTGATAATACGACAGCTCGCCAAACCCCGCCGTACCCAGCTTGCGCGTGAGATAGGGCAGCAGCAGGAAAGGCATGGCCTTAGCCAGCATTTCGCCGACGAGGTAGATGAGGCTGTCTTTTAGAATCTTCATATAGGAACTTTTCAGGTAGCCTTCGCTATTCACTCCCTATTCACCTTTGCGCCTCATGCCGGCGCGGGCACTTTCTTTTCTTTGCTTCGCCAAAGCAAAGAAAGCAAAAGAAAGGCGACTGCGGGCACAACCTCAACCGTTTTCTCCTAATATTTTGCGTTTGATTTCACAAAAAGCGGATTCCCAGCTTCGTTGGTACTCAAGTTTTCAGGTAGCCTCTAACACTGCCGTAAGGCTACCTGAAACTTTTTCTACTCTTCCACGCAATCCCAATCGGTGGCCGTATTGGCCGCCACATCGCGGCGCAGGCGTTTGCCGATGAGCGCGTCGTAATGCTTGGGCGCCAGCCCGTAGCCGGGGCGCACGCTGCGGATGCAGTCGGCGCCGATGGTGTCGCCCGCTTTCATATCCTTCACAAAATACAGCGAACGGCGGAACTGGATATTGCCCTGCTCGCTCGATTTCAAACCGTAATCGGCCTGCCCCAGCGCCTGCCAGGCAGTATGGCTGCTGCGGCACAATTCAGCCAAATCCTGCGGTTCTAAAGAAAAACTGTCGTCCGGGCCGCCGCCGTTTCTGTCTAGCGTGAAGTGCTTTTCGATCACGCACGCACCGAGCGCCACAGCGGCGATGGCGGTGGTGTTGTCCAGCGTGTGATCGGACAAACCCACCGGCACGCCGAAGCGCTGCGCCATATCAGGCAGCGTGCGCAGGTTGTAATCCGCCGCCGGTGCGGGGTAGCCGCTCACGCAGTGCAGCAACACCAATTCCTTGCAGCCGCCTTCACGCGCGGCGGCCACGGCTTCGGCGATTTCTTCGGCATCGGCCATGCCGGTGGACACAATCATCGGCTTGCCGGTTTGCGCCACATAACGGATCAGCGGCAAATCTACCGCTTCAAACGAGGCGATTTTGTAAGCCGGGGCATCGAGGCTTTCCAGCAAATCCACCGCCGTAAAGTCAAACGGCGAGCTGAAAATGGTGATACCCTGCTCGCGGGCAAAATCAAACAGCGGCTTGTGCCATTCCCAAGGCAGATGCGCTTTTTGATACAGCTCGTGCAGCGTTTGCCCGTCCCACAGGCCGCCTTTGATTTGAAACTCGGGCGCGTTGCTGCGTAGCGTGATGGTGTCGGCGGTGTAGGTTTGGATTTTGACGGCATCGGCACCGGCAGCCTTGGCCTGTTCTATGATGTTGAAGGCGGTTTGCAGGCTACCGTTATGGTTGGCCGACATCTCGGCAATGATGTAGGGCGGGTGGACAGCGCCGATGGGGCGGCCGTTGATTTGGAATGTGGGTTTCATGGGTGGTTTCGGTTTCAGGTAGCCTGTTATGGGGAGGCTGCCGTTTTAGCGTTTAATACAAAAAATCTTCGGCACGAAGCACAAATGATAAGGCCTGCTGCGCCTCCTGCCCGGCTGCCTTATCTGCCGGGCGGAAACCGAGCCGGCGGTGCAGAGCCAGGCTGGCGGCATTGTGCGGCAACACTTGGCCGTGTACCTCGCGCATATTCAGGCGGTAGAAAGCGTATTGTAACGCCAGCTGCCCCAATGTGCCGCCATGGCCTTGGCCGCGCGGGCAATCGGGGGCGAGGTAGAAGCCCCATTCGCAGCGGCCGCCGCCCAGGTGTTTGAAGCTGGCATAGCCCTGCGCCGTACCGCCGGTTTCATACAACAGTATGGTGAACTCAGGATTGGCCAGCTGGCGGGCAAACCATGCCTGATGCCCATCCCAAGCGATTTCTCCGCTATCTAACATAAAGCGGCGAACCTCGGGATGATTGCGCCACTCAAACAGGCGGCGGCAGTCGGCAGGCGCGGCAGGACGCAGCACGGCAGGCGCGAAATCGGCCAAATTATTGGCGGCCCGCAGCACGCCGCGCCCATCGCACAGCGCGGCGGCACGGCAGCTTTGCTCTGCCCGCAGGGCAGGCGTTTCGGCCAGTAGGCGGGCCAAGCTGGCAGGCAAATCTGCCATATTGGCCACACTCGCCACTCCGGCCTGCTGCAAGGTTTCTGCGATGCCGCGTTGGTTTTCTGCCAACACCAGCATCATGGTGGGCAATCCCAGGCAGCAGCGTTCCCACGAAGTGCTGCCCGCCGCACCGATGGCCAAATCGGCTTCGGCCATCAGCTCGGCCATATTGTTGGCACCCACCAGCACGCGGCAAGGATACGGCGCGCTATCGGCAAAAACCTGCACGGCAGCGGTGTGCGGCGCGGTTTTGCCCATCACCACGGTGACGCGGCAGGCGGCAGGCAGGCTACCTGAAAGCGCCTGCAGCACCGCCAACGTATGGTTGTCCTTATCCACGCCGCCCAAATTCACCAAAATATGCTTCAGGTAGCCTGTTTCGGCTTGGGCAGTGCGGCGTTGCAAACTTGCCTCGCGCCAGGCTGCAAATTCTTCGCGCAGCAGGGCGTAGCGCGTGCCGGTAAGCAGGCGGCAGGCGGGCGGCACTAAGCCGGCGTAATCGGCCGGGGTGTGGCCGAGGTTTTGATCCAGCAGCAAATCGGCGGCGTGGGGGCGGTCGGCCAAGTCGTCGATCGCCATCAGGCGGCTGCCTGCAGCAGCCTTGGCGGCCAGCTCCCACTCGGCGGATAAAGCGTAGTGGTCGCAGATAATCCAATCCGGCGCAAAAGCGCGGATAGGCGGCACGCAATCGGCGGCATCCTGCGCCTGCGATACGGGCAGCCAATGCGCGTGGGCGGGCTGGGAGTGCGTTGCTGCGTTCTGTTCGGGCGCATCACGATTTTCAGGTAGCCTTCCGGCCAGCGGCGGCACGGGCAGCAAAATCAGGCCGAAGCCCGCGCGCTCAATCGTTTCGCCCAAATGGCCGGGCAGCGCGCAGCAGATAAAGCGCACTTCGTGACCGCGCCGCGAGAGCTCGTGCGCCAGCGTGAGGCAGCGCATGATGTGGCCGCTGCCGATTTGCAGGGAGGCGTCTGCGCGGATGAGGAATTTCATGTTCTACAACTTTCAGGCTACCTGAAAATATCTAGCCGTTTTCTTTTATCAATTCAAACGGCAAGCCCGACCTTTCCGCTAGCTGCCGCGCGAAGATTTTGGCACGACTCTGATCGTGGCTACTTTTGAGCAAGATTTTCCCACCGTTTCGCAACAACAGCCACACTTTCCCTTCTCCAGAAAATCCTCCAGAAAAACAAATGTTTTGAATTTCACTATAAGCAAACTCATACTGCGTCCGCCACGACAGTTTGCGCCATACAAAAACATTCAACACCAGCTGCTTACTATCAAGCAGTGCACAAATTTTATAAGCGCTTTTGATGCGCCTCCAAACAAAAATTGGGAAACCAAGCAGCAAACCGCTGGCTACAATTAGATACAACCAAGCGCGAACGCCCTCCGCCTCGCCATCACTCAGCCAACGCAGCAAGGTGGTCCACATCACGATAATCCATGCATAAGCAAGCAGATAAATCCAAATCTGATTTCTGCCAAACGTATATTGCACCACCCGTTTTTCTCTACTAAACATCATCGTCTCTTTAATTCAGGCTACCTGAAAACTAGTACAGCAAACTGCTATGCGGCAACATCACTCCCCCCGCTCCCGCAACACGCGCCACATCACTTCCGCCCGCGCCCAATCTTCGGGCGTATCGATATCCTGCACGCGGTAGCGCGGCAACTTCACGGCGGCGGCGCGGCTGTTGAAAATCGGCTTTTCCGCCAGCCAGGCTTCGGCGCTGCCCCAATAAAACTGCCCCGCGTCGTGCCAAGCGTGCTCCAAATCCTGCGAGCGCACGGCAAAATTTTCCGGCTGAAACATCGACACGCCGCCCTGCCCGTCCAGCCGCAGGGCACGCTGGATAGGAAAGGGGAAATCGGTTACCGAAAAAGCATAATCGCCGCCGCTTCGGCGCAGCGTATCCAGCCCGCGTTGCAGGTCGGCAGGGCGCACGAAAGGGGCGGTGGCATACAGGCAGCAAACTTCGGGCAAGGCCGGCTTGAGGCTAGCTGAACAATCCGGCTGCCCGCTTTTGCCATGCAGCAACCCGCTGCGCTCACTTTCAGGTAGCCTCTCCGCCAGCAGCGTGGCAACGGCATGACGCATCACGGCGCCGGTGGTGGCGAAATCATCCGCCAGCTCGGGCGGGCGCACAAACGGGGTTTCCGCGCCGTATTGCCGCGCCACGGCGGCGATTTCTTCATCATCGGTCGACACCGCCACACGCGCAAAGCAGCCGCTCTCCAGCGCCGCTTCGACGGAATAGGCAATCATCGGCTTGCCGTTGAATGGCTTGATGTTTTTGCGCGGAATGCGTTTGCTGCCGCCGCGGGCTGGAATGATGCAAAGGGTCATGGAGTAGCGGTTTCTGCCAGCCTTTGGGAAGGCGTGGCGAATACGGTTTATTAAGGCGGGGATTATAGCTGATTTGGGCAGTCGTCCGCAGCGGTTTCAATGTGCGCAGGCAGGGATTGCGGTGGGCACAACAAGGGTTTGGGCGGGGCTTGGCATGGCAAATATAAAATCCGCCAGTTTATCAAAAAGACTACCTGAAACTTTTCAGGTAGCCTCAAATTTGTGTGCAGCGCTTCAAATATGCCGATACACCTCGTCAAACGGCAGGCGGTAGCGTTCGCCCCAAATGCCGTGGCCTTCCTTGCGGATACCGCAGGAAACAACCATGTTGATTTCCGCGCCGTGCGGCAGGTTCAGAATGCGTTTCACGCGGCGGCTGTCCAGCCCTTCCATCGGGCAGGTGTCGTAGCCCGCTTCGGCCATGGCAAGCATGAAAGTTTGCGCCGCCAAGCCGCAGCTTTTGTGCACCACGATACGCATATCGGCCTCAGACACATCGCGCATCATCGGGCGGAACAGGCCGATGCCCCAGGCCAGCATTTTGCGGAACGCGCCGAGCAGGCCGAAGCAGCAGGCATAAACAAAGGGCATGAGCTTATTGCGGTAGCCTTCTTCCGCCTGAATGCGTTTGGCCTGTTTTTCCGGCGGGCTGTTGCGTTGGATGTTGCTGCGCTCAAAATCGAGCACGGCTTGGGCGCGGCTACGGTGCAGGTCTTGGCGGGTAACGAACACCACCATCTGCGGCGCGGTGGCGGCGGCTTTTTGGCCGAGGCAGGCTGCAGCGAGCTGCTTCAGCACGGCGGCATCGGTGATGTGGTAGAACTCGTAAAGCTGCATATTGGAGCTACTGGGGGCCAGCTGGGCAAGGCGCAGGCATTGGCGCACGGTGTCGGCATCAATAGGGGCGTCGCCGTAGTGACGCACGGAGCGGCGGCGTTCGAGGGCTTGTTGCAGGGTCATGATTACTCCTTCAGGTAGCCTGAAAATATTATTTTAAACAATGCATAAAATGATTGCATTAATCCTTGGCAAGCGCAGGCGGTGGCCTTGCACCATTCGGCGCCTTACTCTGCCGCCGGGCCGCTTTGAAACACCAGCCGCAAATCTTCTCGGCAGCTGCCGGAGAGCGTCCACACGGCGGTATTCGGCATAGGCAGAGCGGTTTGAAAAGCACGGAAGGCAGCCATGTCGGCAGGAGAGGCTACCTGAAAGCCTAAAAGTTTCCAGGCCAATAAGGCAATCCAAATCCCGTGGCCGAACAATAAGCTGCCATCGGGCAACTGGTGCCATTGCTGCAAAAACGCTTCCAGCCGTGTATCGAAATCGGCAAAGCTGTCTGCGCCCTGCCCCACTCGCTCGTTCACATCGCCGCGCTGCCAATAGGCTTGGGCAATAGGCCGGCGCTCGCTAGGGCTGAGCTTGGCGATCAAATCGAATGGCAGATAGGAAAATTCGTTTAAACAGGGCAACTCAGCGGGCTCGATGCCGTAGTGCCGGCAATAGGGCGCGGCGGTTTCGCGGGTGCGGCACATTTGGGATACGAACACCGGGCGGCTTGAAGTTATGCTGTGTAGAAGTGCACTACGTTCGTTTTCAGGTAGCCTTTATACTTTAATAAAGGCTACCTGAACATGAACAGTCTTGTCTGCGTCAAGACCTCTTCATCAGCAAGCAGAGGGAAGCTTGCTCACACACATATCTTACGGCTGTTGCTATCTGCCAAACGGTGCAGCAAACCGATCCAGCAAACGCTGCTTTTCCCGATTCACGGCTTCCTCATCCAAATGACCACATTTTTCAGGCGAAAAATCGGGATTGGACCGGCGGAATGCATCTTGATACGTCTGGTAAAACATTTGTGGAAAAGCTTTGTCGTCAGGCGCTACGCGATTCATATGAATCACCATGTTTTGCTGAATGGGGTTGCCCTCGGCAAAAAATGGGTCGTTTCCCTGCGACAGGCCGCACAGCACCAATGCCTGATGTGCCTGCCCGAGCATGGCTGCAACCATAAGCGCATAACCACGTTCTTGCTCAGGCGACAGAGGCTCGGCCCGGGCAGCAAATACCGTGCAGGCCAGTAATATCCATAATGCTTTATTTGTCATGATTGTTCTCTCAGGCAGCAGAAATTTTAGCTTTGCAGAAACTCATCTTCCTGCGGAAACCTCGTTTTCAGGCTGCCTCCCCTCGCTGCCAAAGGCTACCTGAAAGCCCGTTCCAACACTTCTGCCACTTTATCCTGTTCGGCTTCAGTCAGATCAAAATACAGCGGAATGCTGATTGTGCCGGCGTAGTAGGCTTCGGCAGCAGGGAAGTCGCCCGGTTTGAAGCCGAAGTATTGGCGGTAGTAGGGCTGGGTGTGGACGGGAATATAGTGCACGTTGGCGCCGATGCCATTTTGCCGCAGAAAGTCGAACACTTGGCGGCGGGTTTTGCCGCTGTCGGCGCGGACTTGTACGGGGTAGAGATGCAAGGCGGAGCGGCTTTCTGGATGTCGGTACGGCAAGACGAGCGGCAGATGGGCAAGCAGGCGGTCGTATCGCGCGGCGAGCTCGTGGCGGCGGGCGACAAATTCGTCGATGCGGGTCATCTGGCTCACGCCGAGGGCGGCTTGCAGCTCGGTCATGCGGTAGTTGTAGCCGAGGTCGATTTGCTGGTAATACCAAGCGCCATCCGGCTCTTGGGTCATTTCTTCAGGATTGCGGGTGATGCCGTGGCTGCGCAGCAGGGCGAGTTTAGCGGCAAGCTCTGGGCTGTTGGTGAGGGCTGCGCCGCCTTCGGCGGTGGTGATGATTTTGACGGGGTGAAAACTGAATACGGTGACGTCGCTATATTGGCAGTTGCCAACTTTGCCGCCCTGATAACTGCCACCAACGGCATGGGAGGCATCTTCGATGATTTTGAAGCCGTATTCTTTGGATAATGCGTGGATTTTCCGCATATCACAGGGTTCACCCGAAAAGTGAACCGGCACAACGATTTTGGGCAGGCTACCTGAAACTTTGGCCGCTTTCAGCTTGGCTTCCAGCGCAGCGGGGGACATATTCAGCGTGTGCGGATCAATATCTACAAAATCCACATCAGCACCGCAATAGCGGGCGCAGTTAGCAGAGGCGGTGAAGGTGATGGGAGATGTCCACAGGCTGTCGCCTTTGCCCAGGCCAAGGGCGAGGCAGGCGAGGTGCAGGGCGGAGGTGGCGCTGTTTACAGCAACGGCGTGCTGCGCACCGCAGTAATTCTTCAGGCTGTCTTCAAAGGCAGGCACTTGCGGGCCTTGGGTGAGAAAGTCGGATTGGAGCACACGCACGACGGTGGCTATGTCGGCTTCAGAGATGGTTTGGCGGCCATAGGGGATCATGAGGGGGTCCTTTAGTTGGATAGATGGATTTGTTGTGGAAATGGCTTTTCTGATGCGTAGCTGCTGGGATTTTATTTTCAGGTAGCCTTTACAGATGCAGGCTACCTGAAATTAGGTTTTAATTACTGCCCATATTCTCGTTTATCATCGGCTGCTCCTGCTCTATTTGCTGAGGTTGCTGCTGCATAGGAACAGGGGAAACTCGTGGCTGAGTAACTGTTGTAGGAGCACCTTGTTTTACACCACTTCGTCCTAACAATTGATCAATGACAGGTTCCATTTTGGTTTGTGTAGAAGCAAATTTTGTCAATGCCAGACCGCCACCGCCACGCAAATGATATTCTGCTTGCGTAATTTGTCTTCCTTCTTTCCAAAGATATAATTCGGCATGAGATGAGATAGGTAAGTAGTTACGTCCCAAGAACGCAAAGCAGTATAAGTCATAGAATAAACACAACCTTATGCTGATTTATCTTCTACAACTTGCGACTGAATATTATGATATGCCAACCGATTTTGCAGTACGCTAACAAAATCTCTAACCTGCACACGCGGGTTATTCTCAATACAGATTTCCCTAATATCCTCAGCCGCACTAACAGGTTGAACCGTAATTGATGTACATGCAAAAAGGACGGTTACTCCTAGCAATGCTGCCAAAAGTCTCTTTTGATTTGAATACATAATTTTCTCCTTTAATGTCTCCATCATAAAATTCAGGCTACCTGAAAATTGTTCAACTAGTTTTAACTTCATTGAAGCTTCCCTTTCAGGTAGCCTTCTCTATCAAATCGCGCCGATTTTCTCTTTGTTAGCCTCAATCCACGCCTGCAATTCCTCGCGCGTCATCCATTCCGTGTTGTTGTTGCTGGCATACACGAAGCCTTCGGGCACTTTCACGCCGTTTTTGATGCGCTCGGGCGTTTCATCCCAGCCGTTGATGGCGGGCAGGATTTTGAAGTGTTCGGGATATTCGTAAGTGTGGAACGAGTCTTCCGCGCCAATCATCTGCTCGTGCAGTTTTTCGCCGGGGCGGATGCCGACGGTTTCCTGCGCGCATTCGGGTGCAACGGCGGCAGCCAAGTCGCAAATGTTCATGGACGGGATTTTTTTCACATAAATTTCGCCGCCCACCATGTCGTCAAACGCGTGCCACACCAGCTCCACACCCTGTTCCAGCGAAATCATAAATCGGGTCATGCGCGGGTCGGTAATCGGCAGCGTGCCGCGTGCGCGTTGGGTGAGGAAAAACGGTATCACCGAGCCGCGCGAGCCCATCACGTTGCCGTAGCGCACCACGGCGAAGCGGCAGCCGTGTTCGCCGGAATAGGCGTTGCCGGCCACGAAGAGTTTGTCGCTGGCGAGCTTGGTCGCGCCGTATAAATTGACGGGGCTGCTGGCTTTGTCGGTGGACAGGGCGACGACGCGCTTCACGCCTTTGTCGATGCAGGCGTCAATCAGGTTCATTGCGCCGTTGATGTTGGTTTTCACGCACTCAAACGGGTTGTATTCGGCGGTGGGGACGATTTTGGTGGCGGCGGCATGGACGACGTAATCCACGCCGTCGAGCGCGCGGTACAGGCGGTCTTTGTCGCGCACGTCGCCGATGAAGAAGCGCACGCGTTTGTCGCCCTGAAATTTTTTCGCCATTTCCCACTGCTTCATTTCGTCGCGGGAGAATATGATGATTTTTTTGGGATTGTATTTGGCCAGGGTCATGGGCACGAAGGTGTTGCCGAACGAGCCGGTACCGCCGGTGACGAGGATGGTGGAATTAGAAAGCATGGATAACCTGTTGTTTTAGCTTAATAGGATAGCTGATTCCACCGCAAAATCATCTTAATGGAAACAGCGTAATATGAAGTGGCAAATTATAGCACCGGCATTCGGTGGCTTCTATCGTGCCGCAGGCTACCTGAAAAGTGGCAGCACAGCCTCGCCAAGCTCAACTCACATCTGTGCCAAAGAGAAATAACAGCATGGATTTATCTCTCCTCACTCCTCTTTGGAATAGCCATACATTACAATAATGCCTTTCCCCTACTCCACCCTACCGCCTATGTCTGCCGCTCAAGATCTTACCCTGCTCCTCGTGCGTGACGCCGCCGAGCCGGAAATGTGGATAGACATTTGGGCACGCAGTTATCCGCTGGTGCAACAAGTATCTTGCGCTGCCGATGAAGGCATTGCCCAATGGCAAAGTAAAATCAATACAGCATGGCGGCTTATTCCCGGCCAAGCCATGATTGTGGCACATGGCGCAGGCGTACCGGCCGTGATGGCTTGGTAGTTTCAGAACAGCATGCGCGGCCAGCAACGCATCCGTGGTATGATCTTGGTTTCTCCCCTGCAATCTGCCTGCATGGATGATGAATGGCATACCCTACAACGTACCCGTACCAACTGCAAAGCCGCTTTAGTAATCGGGCAAGATGAAAACCCGCTGTGCCCAACCAACTGGGCAAGCGATACTGCCACCATCTGGCAAGCCAGGCTGTTACGCGCACCGCAACCTGGCCACCTCAACCGCCGCTTGGGCGGATGGCAATGGGGCATGCGGCTGATGCAGGAAATGTTGTGGGATGACTAATATCCTTGGCGCTACGGGCAATACGGTTTTCAGGTAGCCTCTACACTCCTTGTCACGTTTTCCATGCGCCAAACCAGATCAACACAGGGTAAATCTAATCCATTGAGATAAATTGACTTTACCCGAACTCACACCCAGCAAAACAATGCCAAGCAGCAGCGGCCAAATCCATATATACAACCTTCCTCCCTAGCTTGCCTTACTGCAACAATGTATAGGGATTACGCCATAAATTCCGTTTCCGCTCAGGATAAACATTGACAGTAAACCGCTTAATCTTTAAAATTAAAGTTTTCTTATATTAATTTGGATTTTTCTGCTATGAAAACCTTCTCAGCCAAACCGCACGAGGTGAAGCGCGAATGGTATGTCATTGATGCCCAAGATAAAGTTCTGGGTCGTGTGGCTACCGAAGTCGCCCGTCGCTTGCGTGGCAAACACAAGCCCGAATACACCCCGCACGTAGATACTGGCGACTACATCATTGTAGTTAATGCCGACAAGCTGCGTGTTACCGGTGATAAAAATGAAGGCAAAATCTACTACCGCCACTCTGGCTTCCCTGGCGGTATCTACCAGCGCACTTTCCGGGAAATGCAAGACAAATTCCCCGGCCGCGCTCTAGAACAAGCTGTTAAAGGCATGTTGCCTAAAGGCCCCTTGGGCTACGCCATGATCCGCAAGCTGAAAGTGTACGCTGGCAGCGAACATCAGCATGCCGCCCAACAACCCAAAGTATTGGAAATTTAAGGACACCATTTTATGAACGGTAAATACTACTACGGCACTGGCCGTCGCAAAAGTTCTGTAGCCCGTGTGTTCCTGCAAAAAGGTTCTGGTCAGATTGTGGTAAACGGTCGCCCCGTTGACGAATTTTTCGCCCGTGAAACCAGCCGCATGGTGGTGCGCCAGCCTTTGGTTCTGACCGAAAATGCTGAAGCATTCGATATTATGGTAAACGTGTGTGGTGGCGGTGAAACCGGCCAATCCGGCGCTATCCGTCACGGCATCACCCGTGCTCTGATCGACTATGATGCAGGTTTGAAATCTGCTCTGTCTCAAGCTGGCTTCGTTACTCGCGATGCCCGTGAAGTGGAGCGTAAAAAATTCGGTCTGCGCAAAGCACGGCGCGCCAAACAGTTCTCCAAACGTTAATTCGTTTTATATTGCAGAAGAGCCGGTTTCCCCGGCTCTTTATTTATATGCAAGTATCTAATGCTACCTGAAAATTCTCGGTAGCCTTAGATACTTGAAAAACGTTGTTTGTGACACATGCCTACTTTCTTTGTTTGCTGCCGGCTCACTTATCGCTTACCTATTTGTATGCCTATACTCACCACCGTGTTATAACTAAACTTGGTACGATCAACTTAGTTGTCGGTTCATTATAAGGGGCATTTTTCGAAAGTATTTCTAGAATATCCCAAATATACCCCCAAAAATTCTGTCGTTTCAATGACACCCGGATAATCCGCGATAGATACTGAACAAACTCCAAACATGACTGAAAGCCTTGCTGGTCTTGGATTTGGGAGATTGCCGTAAAGGCGTTAGACAAAAAAATAACCGCTAAAATGCCAGAGGCTCTATCGAAATGGATAGATAACTTATTGAAATATAAAGACACAAATTTTCAAAAATCCGAAAATACCGTAAAAAATACCGTAGATTTGCAATGTCTAGGCTTTTTTTGGACTTTTAGACATTTTTAGACATGGGTTTTCAGGTAGCTTGATTTTCAGCAGCTATCCTGCCCATTCTACCAAATACGCTGCCTAACCAGTAACACAACACAACTGCCTACATTAAGGCTATCAGCCAACGCCCATTCTAGCCAAACCGCTGCACTCTGCCCGGCATTGCATTCCATCAGTCTGCTACACAGCCGCCTATCGAAGGCGATTAGGTCGGCGTTCAGCTCGATAGCCGGCAGGTTGCCGCTGCGGTAGCCGTACACCGTCAGCTTCGCGATTAGGTAGTCCGTTCCCCGTTTGGTTTTCAGCATTTTCGGCTTTAATTGCAGCCTACCGCTAACGATACCGTCTATCATATTGTTTTTCCTGAATTTATAAAACACACCCTGATTTTATTTTTTCTATATATACAAAACATGGTGGGGAAAGTGGGGAAAGTGGGGAAACCAAACATAATCAATATATTACAAAGGCGCTTAGGTGGGGAAGGGGTGGGGAAGGGGTGGGGACACCAGCCGGTAGAAAGGGCAGGCTACCTGAAACGCTTCCCCACCTTCCCAACCGTGTCCCCACCCCTTCCCCACTTTTTATTAAGCGGCACATTTCAATATATCATATTGATTTATATGTTGATTAACTAACATATATTAAACCTGCCCCCACCTTCCCCACTTATTCTTCTCGCGCGTGTGATAGCTGGTGTTAAAAATGCACACACCCCACGCTTGCCTCGCCAGCTCATATCCGCCCGACGCGCACCGTCAAATTTGCTCTGCCGCCTCATCCGGCGGCACGTCCCCGACAAAGCAATACATCCGCTTCACACAAAGCAGGTTTAGTTCCACCGCCTTACGCGGCAGCTTGATACGGTTATGCTTGCCGTCTTTGCGCATCCAGCCATCCGCCGTTAAAACTTGGCATACCTTGCGCGGGTCAAAGCCCTTGCAGATATATTCTTCAAACACCTTATCCGTGAGGAAATAACGCGGTTTGCCCGTACTGCCGTCTTCATAGTTTGCCGGCACAACGAAGCCCCAAAACTCCGCATAATCGGGTTGGTAACTGCCGCCAATACCCACATCCACCAAATTGACAAAATACTTGCTGCTCTGCCCGTAAGCCTGTAGGAAATCGCGCGCTCTCTTGCGGATTATCCTGTCTTCACGGTTGCCGCCGCCGTCCCGCTCATACCAAGCACCGAAACAGGATAAAACACCAGCAAAGCCCGCCCCCCTTTCAAGCCCGGTTATGCCCCACTCCGTTGCCAATTCCAAGGCTGCCGCCGCCAACACGAAACGCCGCGCAGCACGGGCAGGCTGGCTGGCCAAATCCGGCGGTAATTGCGCTTCAAACTCGCCCTGCAAGGCTTTCAGCCGCCCCTTAAGCGCTTCCGGTTCGGTGTGCAACCGTTGCACCAGCTCCGCTACATAAGCGCGAAATACCGTTCCATACAGGCTTTTGGCCGCTTCCTCCAAATGTACCGCCAAGCTCTTGCCGGCAGCGAAGCCGTGCAATTCGTCAAATGCGCCGTAGCCCTTGCCCGCATCCGCCGGGATAGACGGCAGCCTTACTGCCTGCCCCGCGTTCAGCTCGAAGCCGGCAGCGCGCAAATAATTTTCTAAATCGTATTCGCCGGTGGAAATGGCCGCCACCGTCCAACTCAAGCGGCCTCTATTGCCGCCCTTGGCCGCCCCTTGCAGCTTGGATTGCCCATTGAATACCGAATAAGCTACCTCTTTGGCGGTTTTCGGGTCGGCCTCGCTGATTTCATCGAGAAACAACAGGCCGTCATTATTGGAGGCGGCTTCATTGTCAAAACCTAGCGAAGTGCCTTTCCATTGCACTTTCAGGCGGGAAGGGTCGCCAAGTGCGGACACCGCAATCAGCCCCGATATGCTCTTGCCGATAGACGAACTACCGAAAAAATGGAAACCGCCGCTTTCCTGCTTAACCAGCCGCAACAGGGGTGCGGCAAAAACCATGCCCAAAGCCAGCAATGGGCGGCTGTTGCCGGCCAAATAACGCCCGATTTCCGCCTGCCATTGCGCCACGCTGCCGGCAGACTGAAACGCTTCCTGCTTGCTGGTGTCGCCGATATAGATAACTTTGCCTTCCGGGCTGCCCAACACCTCGCCGCTGGGCAATACATAGGCGCTGAAATGCTTATCACACCAGCCGCCGCGCCTCACTACCTGCCACACCTCGGCGTTGCCTTCCCATTGGATATAGTCGGCCAGCAGCCCCATCAACATACTGCCTTGCTTCACGCCGATACCCAAACCGCGCAGGAAACCCCACCCGTCCGGCCGCCCCACTATATCCATAGGCAGCGCGCGCCGCTCCGTACGGCCGTTGCGTTTGAACTCGATTACTCTGTATTCGTTGCCCTCGAAATCCTGCCCGCGCCCGACAATCTCGAACGGGTCTGCCAGCTTTTGCGGTTTCTTGAAGTGTTCCACGCCGTCCTTATCCGTACTCACGCCGTGATACCACACCCCCGCCGACAAGGTGGCATTGTGCCAAATCACTTCGTAATAGGGCGCTATCGGCTGCGGCTCGCTGTCCCGAATGGCGGCCAATGCCTCCAAATCGCTGCGTTCGCCCTTAACCAGCTTCAAGCGGCCGTTACCCTTGCCGCCGCCCTGATTGCCCTTGGCTGCGCCTTGGCGGCCGTTTGCCGCGTTGTTTTCGCCTGTTTCGTTTCTGTCGTCTCTGTTGTCGCTCATTTTCAGGTAGCCTCTATTGTTTCAGGTAGCCTTTAGCCGTATTGGCCGCCAGCACGTCCAGCGCATCCGTGCCGATACCGTCCGGCTGCCAAATCCTAATGCTGTCCAATTTGCCGCTATATCGACGCTGCAATGCCCGCGCGGCCTGAATGCCGGTTTTATTCGGGTCGTTATCGGCAATAATGACCAGCTCCCGCACGCTATCGGGCAACACCAGCGATTTCAGCCCGTGCGCCGAACCGCAAGCCCACATCGGCACGCCCGATATATACCGCGCCGCTATCGCCGTCTCGATACCCTCGCACACACCCAATAGGCCGTTTTGCGGGCGGAATAGGCGCATGGCCGCACCGGTCAGGCTGCCCGCGCCCACCGCCTGCATTTTCTTGGCCGGCAGCCGTTGCCGGCTGCGCGGCTCATATAGCGCCGCCTTGGCCACTTCGCCGCCGGCGGCCACCGTGAGATAGGTTTGATGCAACCCGCACGGCTTGCCCGCCGTATCGCGGTAAACCGCCACCATAGCGGGGAAACGCCCGATAACACGCCCCACGTGCCAATAGGCCAAACGCGGATGCAGGCGCAAATCGCCGCTTATCGGCAACTGTTCCGGGTAGGGAATACCGCGCCCATGCAGATAATCCGCAATCAGCCGGCTGCCGTTCCACGGCTCGCATTCGCCCCATAAAGCCGCCAGCCGCTGCCGCTTGGCCTCATCCCTTACCGCTTCTTGCACAGGCGGCGCGGCTTTGGCCAACACCGGCGCAGGCTGCCCGCCGCCCATGCCCAACACCCCGGCCACCGCCCGCACCGCTTCCTTGAAGTCATAACCCGACACCAGCATCAGCAAATCAAAGCCGCTACCGCCATCCGGGGCACAATGGTTGCAGATAAAACCGCCACCCTGCTTATGGTCGGTAAAGCGGTAGCGGTCTTTGCCGCCGCAGGCAGGGCATGGCTGGTGTTTGCGCGTATCGGTATAGCGGGCATCCACGCCCAAGGCCGCCAAGATGGCCGGCCAGCGCCCGCGTGCCACCGCCTTCACTTCGGCTAGGGAAAAGCGCGGCCGTTTTTCGTCTGGATAACTCATGATTTGGCTTTCTTCAGGCTGCAAACCGCCCTGCCTAGTGCCAAAACGTGCGCTAGGCGGCCTGATTTGCGAAATTAAGGGGATAGAATGGAAAGATAGGGCAATACTGCCGCACGGCTTAAACGCGCTATAAACGCAAATTTAAGCCGTTTACCGCGCATTTATCGCTTGCGGTGTTTATGCCGGTTGCTTGCGGCGGCAGGCTGCCGGTCTGGCGTTTGGCTGCGCCGGTAGGCCAGCGGATTGCCCGACACCAGCCAAGCCCCGCCTGCCAGCTGCAAAATCATGGGATTGCCGGCCTCATGCGCCGCCGCATATTCCGCCGCTTCAGTAAAGCTGCCGCACTCCAGCAGCCCCGCCAGCGCCGCAGGATTGCACCTGTCCAGCGCCACCGTGCCGGCAGATACGCCCCACAGATACACACACCAGCGCTCACCCTGCCGCAACACGCCAATACGCGCACCCTCCGGCCGGTTGCCTCCCAATGCGGCTATCGCCTCCGCCGTTTCGGCAAGGCTGGCAAAGGCAAACAACGGCTTAATGGCTAAAGGGTTCATCGTTTGCCCCCTTCCTGCTTTTGCGTGCCGTTCAAAGCTTGTTGGAATCCTTGGCGGAAGCCGTATTGCTCCGTCAGCACACCGGACAGCTCGTGCAGATAGAGCAAAGCCGCGCCCAATTCCGCCATCAGCGCATTAGACAGGCGGGCGCTTTCCGCCGCGCCAAGCTCTTGCTGGGAAGCCGGCAGGGTGGCATGGTGTTCCAGCAGTCGGCCTACCGTTTCCAAGATAAAGCCCAAGCGCCGGGAGGCCACTTCCGACAGCTCGAGCAGGTTGTCCAGCTCGGTATCGGATAAATCAACCACATACTCCGCTGCAAGATACTCACGGTTGGCCAACAAGCCGGCCAAGCCGCCATATAGCGCCATATTGATGCGGCTGGTGTCGGGTTTGCCGGTATTCATGCCACACCTCCCGATACCACACGGCACACCGTCCATTTGTCGGCGGCGGATTGCTGGATATTGAAGCGGTAATGGTCGGCACGCGCGGCCGTCAGGCGGTCGATAAAGGCAGCAGCCTGTATCAGGCTGGGAAACGTGCGGATAGGATGAGAAACAAGCGGGCGTGAATAGCCCTGTCGGATTTTGGTCATGATTGCTTACCTCTTTCTGGTTAGGCTCTACGCCGCCTTTCCGTTCTCACGCGGTGGGGCGGCAGGGCAAAGGGCAAAGGGTGAGAAACCGACAACCAGTATCGGCAAGGCTTACGCCTTACTTTGCCCCCGCCTGCCTCTGAAAGGTAAAGCAAGGGGAATGCAAGCATGAAAATACCGCTTGGCGTGCTGGTGTCGGAAACACCTTGCGCGGTGGGCGGCTGCTTGCCTGGTTGTATCAGCTTCTCACGGCTGGCCGTTTGATTGAAAACGGCGCGGCCATTATTGCCCGGTGGAATTGTGCTGTCAAGGGGCGGTGGGGTTTTCAGGTAGCCTTTTCCGCTTCGCCCAGATGCACCACCGCGAACAGCGGCGGCGGATTGCCGCGCCGGGCATCTTCGCCGCGCAAGGCCGCCCGTTCGGCCTGCTCCACCATCGGCGGCGGGTTAGTATATGGCGAAATCGCCTGATAGGCCGCTGCAAACGGCAATCCTTCCAGCCACACCGGCAAAATACGCCCTTGCTCGCATTGCTCTCGAATACGCCTGATTTCATCATCCGGCGGTATCTGCCCGCTGCTTATCACGTCATACACCAGCAAGGCTGCTTGCAGGCTTTCCATTGCCGGTACATCGTCAAAATAGCGGACAAGGTACACCGCTCCCGCCTGTTTCGCGCGTTTCTCTGTTTCCAAACCCAAGCTATATAGCGCATTGCGGCGGCTGTAACTGTGGATTTGCACATCTGCCGGCCATTGCCCTGCTTCCAACGCGGCCAGCAGCCCCGCCCTATCCGTAAGGGCGAAAGTCAGATTGCTCCGGTCGCACAACAATACGGCTTGGCTGCTCATCTCGCCCCCTTCCCACCCTTATCGGCGGCGCTGGTGTTATGGGTGGCATGGCTCGCCGCAATACGCTTATCCAGCCACGCTTGCAGTCGGTCGGAAGGCCAAGCTACCGCATTGGCGGACAGCTGCACCCGCTGCGGGAAATCCGGGTCGTACCGCGTCTTGTCTTTCGGGTTGCACTTGGCATAAATCGCCGCCCGGCTCAAGCCGGTAATCGCCATCACATCGGGCAGGCGCAACATTCGGATGGAAATAGAACTATCAGCCATAAAATCCTCCATATAAATAAAAACTCCAACAAAAACCGTGTATTCATTGTCATTTAGGATAGCAACAATGGAATACACGGCAATGTAATCAGACAGCCGTTTTTATGGAATAGCCGATACCGTACAGGATATATCCTGTACGGTATCGGCTATATTTTTCTGCACTCCTTAACTCTACTTCCTTACTTTGTCAAATTTATACTGTCCTTGAATTTTTCAAACTCCTGTCCAGTTATGGCTTTTATTGCCCCCTCAAGGGTTTTATACCCATACGCAACATAATTTCTCATAGCAAACTGCCTTGCCGACAACTTGGGCTTTTCTTGTTTAGCCTCCACAAAAGCCTGTTGAAACTTCTGTCTATTTGCTCCCCTCACCTTAGCGGACTTAGCCGCCTGTTTACGGCTTTTATTCGCCAAAGCCCTAGCACCTAATTCAGCGAAATTAATCACACCATTTGCTGCTATATCCGCATGGGAAGCCAAGGCCAATAGTGCGGATACGTCTGCCATCAGCTCAAATACGGCTACCGGATTATAGAAAACAGAAACATGGTAGCCGTTTTCGTCCACTTGTTCATAAGCGGTTTCCAGCACATCTGTAATCGTTTCCCATTGATGGTAGTCATCCACTATCCGTCGATAGGCGGCAGCCAGCAAATGTTGCCGGGTTAATCCGATTATCCGGCGCTGCATACCGCATATTTTGACTGACAGCGGAATATCCGCTGCCTTGGGGAGCTGGCTTTTGTCTTTGTAACAGCCATACAGGGCAGCCGGCAAAACTGGGACGGTGTATTCATCCCGCGTTTTGTTGTATCGTCCTTTCCCTATCTCTGCATCAAAAGCAGCAATGATTTTATCTATATCGGCTAATATCTTGTCGATTTCTGCCACTGTCATCATTTCCAGCCAGCTTTCACATTCCAGCTTAGTCAGCAGCAGGCATGGGCTTAAATGCAATGCTACCTCGCGGCCACGCTGTAATAGCGGGTGTTGGCTGCCGTGTTCATTTGAAACCGTATCGCTCATCAAAACGCCCCATATTTCTGCCCCACAGCATAGGGAGGCCACACCGGCAGGCTTGGGGCTGCATCCTGCTTTTCGCCCTTGGTAGCTAATCGCGGGCTAGGTATGGCCGTAAACTTTTCAGGTAGCCTGTTTGGCTTGCTCGTACCGCTCCCGTAAAAAATCCGAATACCATTGCATCATTTCCTTGCGCTGCGGCAGGTATTCCGTGCGGTGGTAAGCGGCGCGCACTTTGTTTTGCTCCACATGGGCTAACTGCCGCTCGATAACGTCCGGCGGCCAGCCGTTTTCGTTCAGAATATCGGTAGCCAAGCTGCGGAAGCCGTGCGGTGTGGCTATGCCGCTGTAGCCCATCCTACCTGTCAGATAAGATAGGGTGTTTTCGCTCATGCACCTATCGGCATGGCTCACGGAGGGAAATAAATAGCGGCTGTAGCCGGTTATCGCCCGCAGTTCGGCCAGCAGTTCCAGCGACCAATTGGCCAGCGGCACGATATGCGGGGCTTTCATCTTCATTTTCTCGGCGGGAATGCGCCACTCTGCCGCCTCAAAGTCGATTTCCTCCCATTCCGCCCGCCTCAATTCCCCTGCCCGCACAAACAGCAGCATAATCAGCAGCATGGCTATCCGGGTTGGCTGCCGGATTTTTTCGGCCAGCAAACGGCGGTAAAACTCCACCAGCTCGGCTTGCGGCAAGGCGGGCTGGTGTTTTTGTTTGGGCAGTTTGATTGTGCCGGTTAGCACGGCGGCGGGGTTGTTTTCGGCTCGCTCTGTTCGGATAGCGTAGTTAAATACGGCTTTGATGCGCTGTAATATGCTGGCCGCCGTATCCAATGCACCACGTGCGGCCACCGCATCAACGGTTGCCTTCACGTCTTTAATACGGATTTCCGCTATCGGCAGGCTGCCAAGCGCAGGCAAAATATCCACCTCGAAGCTGCGCCACACTTTAGCGGCATGGCCTGCCGTCCAGCCGGCGCGCTGGTGTTCGTACCATTCGGCGGCCAAATTGCGGAAGGTGTTTTGTAGGGCGGCAATGCGCTCTTGTTTGGCCTGCTTCTTGGCTTCGCCCGGGTCTTGCCCGGCAGCCAGCAGCCGGCGCGCGCTTTCGGCGGCTTCCCGCGCTTCGAGCAGGGAGATAAGGGGATATTTCCCGATTGATAGTGTTTTTCGCTTATTAGCTATCGCGTAATCAAGCCGCCATAATTTGCCGCCCGCAGGGGTAACTTGCAGATACAGCCCGCTACCGTCAGTCAGCTTGTAAGCTTTGTCGGCAGGCTTGGCATTCTTTATTTGGCGGTCGGTTAGCGGCATTTTTACGGTATTTTTTCGGCGGTATTTTCAAAATACCGTAAAAGATACCGTAAAAATTCTGTTGCTTCAATGCAATTCGGATAGACGGCGGTAGATACCAAACAAGCCCTAAACATAGCTAGAAACCTTGCTGGGCTTGGGTCTTGTAGATTTAGATAGAAGGCGTTAGACAAAAAAATAACCGCTAAAATGCGGTTAGTGGTGGCCAGAGGCAGGATCGAACTGCCGACACACGGATTTTCAATCCGTTGCTCTACCAACTGAGCTATCTGGCCGCTTTCGCAGCTTATTATTACACCAGTTATTCCAATCTGAGTCAAGCTTTTCCGGGAAAATATTTTTGTTAATTAGCGAATATATTATTTTCTCAAATATTTTTCAGGTACCTTTCATCTCTTGTCTCTACCCTGATCCTGCCGCAAATGTTCCATTGCCAACTCAATAGTGTACAGCTGTTTACGGTAGTGTTTGCAAGGTGAACAAACGAGGAGATGCAATCGCAGTTGCCAGTGTTCCAGGAGGCTCAGCGGACGGTCGTGTTGTAGCGAAATCAGTTCTGCGGCTTGTTGGCATTTCAGCATATGCATCCTCCTTATCCGTTTAACCAATTACTTTGCAGACAGCGACGTAGGCCATTACGGGCGCGGTAAAGAATGGTGTAGCAGTTATCAGCGCTAATACCGGTTTGCTGACAAATTTCAGCCACTTCCAACCCCATCAACTCCCGTAGCATAAATACTCGCGCGGTATTGTCCGGTAATTGTTCGAGGCAGTATTCCATAGTATGCATAAATTCCTGCTGCCGGATGATGTCTTCCGGAGAAGCCCATGTTTGTGGGTTGGCGCTGTCCATCCAATGGCCGCTCTCGTCAAACTGCTGCCGGCGGACGGCATCGAGAAACTGCTCGTCTTCGCTGCTCACTTGCCATTGCAGTCGGTTTTGTCGGCTACGCAGGCTGTCTAATAAGGTGTTACGCAAAATAGCAAACACCCACGTTTGCCATTGTGCGGCAGCTTGAAACTGCTGCCGGCGAGCAAAAGCTTTCAGCAGGGTGTCTTGCACCACGTCTTCCGCCCATTGGGCATCGTGTAGTTGCAGGGTGGCAAAACGTAGAAGTTTGCGCCGCAGTTCGGCAACATCGGCCTGCTGCCAAACCTGTTCCAGGTGGTGATTAGGGTCTGCTTGGTTAGGTTTCATTTTGCTTTGGAAGGCTACCTGAAACTTTCAAGTAGCCCATTCTTTGTGATTAGACGATTTAGCTACTGCCATTCTGACATGCTAAGACCTTTGAAAAACTACCTCCCACGGGCACTTAGGGCATTATGCGCTACTCAATCGCTTACCTACCTCTAATGATATGCCTGTGCTGCGACAGCCAAACAAATTCTTTCTCCCCGCAAAGCAGCGAGCTGCAGAAAGCACAGTAGTACAACAAGGTGAGCTAACGCCGTAAGGGGAGGAGAAGAAGGTGTTTGGTGAAACGCCTTGAACTGCGCCCATATTCGGCAACTCTTAAAAGGTCTTATACCGCTAACTTCAGCAACTCAATTGGATTCTTCCAAAAGGTTACCTGAAACTTTTCAGGTTTGCCGTGAATGCTGCTGTGCATGTAGTCGATTTAATTGCCGCCGCTTCGATATGCTGCCGAATAGGAGCACAACTTTGCCACGGCCTCACGCAGTTGGGCGGCCAGCACGGCCAGTTCTGCATGATCGGCCATTTTATCTTCGTGCCGCGCCAGCTCGTGCACGTGCCCGGGAATCAAGTGCATATGGTAGTGGAACACGCTCTGGCCGGCTTCCCCGCCGTTGAGCTGCATTTGCACGATGCCGTGCCGCTGCAAAACTTTGCGCTGGGCAGCAATGATTTTCTTGGCAGCGGCAAACACGGCTTGTGCATATTCTAATGGCAGATCGCTCAGCTCCACGGCCTGCGTTTTCGGCACAATCAGCACGTGCCCGCGCGCCTGCGGCATCACGTCGAGGAAGGCGAGGACTTGTTCGTCTTCGTACACGGTGTGGTTGGGGATTTCGCCGCGCAGGATTTTGGCGAAGATGTTGTCGTTGTCGTATGCGGACATGGTGTTCTCCTTGATATTCGATAAAAATTTTTCGGCTACGCTGCGGCTGATATTTTTCAGGTAGCCTGCTGGGCAATCTGCTTCAAGCCCTAAGGCTACCTGAAAACTCACACGGCTTCCAGTTTGGCAAACTTGGTGTCCAGCACTTTGATGCCCTGTTTGCCGAAGTTTATGGTGAGGCGGGCGCTGTCGGCTTTGTGCTCGCCTTCGATGATTACGCCGGTGCCGAATTTAGGGTGGCGCACGTTTTGACCGATGCTGAAACCGTCATAATCCTGCTTCGCCACCGGTGCAGTCCATTCTGCCCTGCTCTGTTGAGGCCGGCCTTCGGGCACGGGAAAGCGTGGCTTGAGCACGGGGGTGAGTAAATGCAGTAAATCAGGCGGAATTTCTTCCACAAAGCGCGATACGGTGCCGAAATGGGTTTGGCCGTGCAACATCCGCTGTTGCGCCATGCTGATGTAGAGCCGCCGCCGGGCGCGGGTGATGGCCACATACATCAGCCGCCGCTCTTCTTCCAGCCCGCCCGGCTCGGCCAGGCTCAATTCGCTGGGGAAGCGGCCTTCTTCCATGCCGGTGAGGAATACGGCGTCGAATTCCAACCCTTTGGCGGCGTGCACGGTCATCAGCTGCACGGCAGATTCGTTGGCGGCGGCTTGGTTTTCGCCGGATTCGAGTACGGCGTTGCTCAGGAAAGCGAGCGCGGGGAAGGCGTGGCCCTCTGCGGTATCAGCAGGCAGGGTTTCAAACGTGCTGTCTTCAGGGCGGAATTCTTCGGCCGCACGAATGAGTTCGTCCAAGTTGTTTAAGCGGTCTTGATAGTCGGCTTTTTGGTTTTGGTAATACTCATACAGACCGCTGCTGCGCACGGCCTCGGCCACAATCTCAGGTAGCCCCACTTGGCCAATGCAGCCACGCAGGCTTTCAATCAGGCGCACAAAGGCTGCCACTTTGCCGTTTTTCACGGCCACGCGGCAGGCTGCCTGCCACAGCGGCATGCCTTCCTGCGCAGCAGCGGCTTGAATGTTTTCCACCGTACGGCTGCCAATGCCGCGTGCGGGCACGTTGATGACGCGCAACAAAGCGTTATCGTCGTCAGGATTAACCGCCAGCCGCAAATAAGCAAGTGCATGTTTGATCTCCTGCCGCTCATAAAAGCGCAGGCCGCCGTAGATTTTATAGGGCAGTCCTGCACGAAACAGAGCTTGCTCGAGAATTCGCGACTGGGCATTGCTGCGGTAGAGCACGGCAGTTTGTGCCAAATCCATGCCGTCCCGGTGCAGGGCTTTGATTTCTTCTACCACGAACTCGGCTTCTTCACCGTCGGTAAAGGCGGAAAGGAAGCGGATTTTTTCGCCATGCTCGGCTTCAGTGCGCAGGTTCTTGCCCAAGCGGCCGTCGTTATGGGCAATCACGGCATTGGCCGCAGCAAGGATACTGCCCACCGAACGGTAGTTCTGCTCCAGCTTGATAGGAGAGGCTACCTGAAATTCACGCATGAAATCGGCCATATTGCCCACGCGCGCGCCACGGAAACGGTAGATGCTCTGATCGTCGTCACCCACAGCAAATACAGCAGCATGTTGCCCAGCCAGAAGTTTGAGCCAATCGTATTGCAGTTTGTTGGTGTCTTGGAATTCGTCCACCAAGATGTGGTTGAAGCGGTTTTGGTAGTGAGTACGTAGGATCTCGTTACTTTGCAACACTTCATAGCTACGCAACATGAGTTCAGCAAAATCTGCTACCCCTTCCTGCCGACACAGACGATCGTATTCGGCATAGCATTCAATCAGGTGCTGCTCAAACGGATTGTTGGCATGTAGCACAGCAGCACGCAAACCTGCTTCTTTTTGCGCGTTGATAAAGCCTTGTAAGACACGCGGGGCGATGATTTCTTCGGAAATGTTGAGAGCTTTGAGCAGGCGTTTGACTAGAGCGAGCTGGTCACTGCTATCTAAAATCTGGAAGGCAGCAGGCAAACCAGCTTCTTTGTGATGCAAACGCAGAAATCGGTGGCACAAGCCATGGAACGTACCCAGCCACATAGCGCGAATATTAAGCGGCAACATGGCTTCGAGCCGGGCACGCATTTCTTTCGCAGCCTTATTAGTGAAAGTAACCGCCATCACCGAATGTAGGCTAGCTTGGGCGCTATGCAAGAGCCAAGCGATGCGGGTAGTAAGCACTTTCGTTTTACCACTGCCGGCACCAGCCAGCACCAAAGCAGATTGCGCCGGCCAGGTTACCGCAGAAAGTTGCTCATTGTTTAAGCCGGAAAGTAGGGAGTTTTTCGGAATAGGCGTGAACACGATATGGAGTATTGGGCTAACTAGAAAAGATGGATTATATAGTTAAAATTCTTAATTAATCTGAGTATTCTTTCCATTCCTTTCATCATACTCCCACAAAGCACAACACCCGCCATCAGGCAGGTGTCGTAAATAGGTGTTTGGCAGTGTCCTACTTTCGCACGGGTATCCGCACTATCATCGGCGCTGGTTCGTTT
>NZ_LXSP01000005.1:0-22731 GCF_001648435.1 Eikenella sp. NML120348
ACACAGCGCGTGGTTTGAATCTCATTGACGCAGTGTTTTCAGATAGCCTTTATACTATGTAAGAGTATTAGGCAGCCAAATGCGGGGCGATGGTTTGCAGCATTTGTGCCAGCACTTTGGGCGGGGCGGCTACGATGTCGCCGCTTTCGAGCCAGCCTTCGTTGCCACGCATATCGGTTACAATACCGCCCGCTTCCTGCACGATCAGTGCGCCGGCGGCGATGTCCCAGGGTTTGAGGTTAAACTCGAAGAAGCCGTCGAAGCGGCCGCAGGCCACGGCACACAGGTCGAGTGAGGCGGCGCCTTCGCGGCGGGCGCCGGCGGTTTTGGCGAGGAAGTCGCACAGGATGTTCAGGTAGCGTTCCATCATACTTTGATCCACCACGGGGAAGCCGGTGCCAATCAGGCAGCGGTTGAGCTCGATGCGGCTGGATACGCGGATGCGGCGGTCGTTGAGTAGGGCGCCTTGGCCGCGTGAGGCGAGGTAGAGGTCGTTGCGCTCGGGGGCGTAAACGAGGGCTTCCTGCAATACGCCTTTGTGCAGCAGAGCCATGCTGATGGCGTATTGGGGATGGCCGTGCAGGTAGTTGGTGGTGCCGTCGAGCGGGGCGATAATCCATTCGTATTCGGCTTTTTCGGGGCCGCTACTGCCGCCTTCTTCGGCGGTGATTTTGTGCTGGGGATAGGCTTCTTGTAGGATTTCGCGGATGATTTCCTCGGCGGTGCGGTCTATGTCGGAAACGAAATCGTTGAAGGCCTTGCTGTCGATTTTAACTGCGGGCAGGTTGTTGGCGGCACGTAGCATCATGTCGCCGGCGCGGCGGGCGGCTTTGACAGCGGTGTTGAGGACGGGATTCATATTTCTCCGATTTGGCTGGTGGGGGCAGGCTGCTGCTGGCAGACTACCTGAAAATGGAAAGGCTGCGCCGGAAACGGCAGCCGATGTTGGGGCGGCATTATACCTTGGGCGGCAGACGGGCAAAAGCGCCCGGGCTTTAAATTGGCGGCAGCGGCCTTATCTGATTGAACGTGCGGGAAAGTTGCCTGCCTTGTTTGATAAAGGAATTTAATGATGACGGCTTTGCTGATTATTCTGGCACTGGTGTTGCTGCTGGCAGGTTTGGCGGGCGCAATACACCCGCTGCTGCCGGGGATGCCGCTGATGTTTGCGGGCACTTGGCTCTTGGCCTACAGCCAGAATTACGAAGTTATCGGCACCACGGCGCTGACGGTGTTGGGGCTGATTATGGCGCTGGCCTGGACGCTGGATTATGTGGCGGGGCTGCTGGGGGCGAAGTTTACCGGGGCGAGCAAACAGGCGCTGTGGGGCTCGTTGGCGGGCGGTGTTGTGGGGCTGTTTTTTGCGCTGCCGGGCATGGTGCTGGGCCCGCTGGTTGGCGCGGCAATGGGAGAATTTGCGGCGCAACGCAACTTGTGGGCAGCTGGCAAAGTGGGGCTGGGCACGCTCTTGGGCTTTGTGGCGGGCGTGGTGGCGAAGTTGGGCTGTGCGCTGGTGGTGCTGTTCAGTATTTTCGGGCTGTATGTGTATTATTGGTTGAGTTAAAGTTTCAGGTAGCCTGTTGCCAAAATCCACCCTCTACCCGAAAAAGGAAAATGACCGATTACATGTTTTCAGATAGCCTCCGGCCTGCTTATCATTGCCCTCCTAACTGGTTCAAGGCTACCTGAAAAAAATTTTGCAATGGAATGAGAAACACAATGATTGGTTTGATGATTATCACACATGAAACGCTGGGCAAGTCGTACACCAAGCTGGCCCGGCATTTTTTCGGGCAGATGCCAGCGCATTTGGCGATTGTGGGAGTGAACCCGGATGAAGATGTGGACGTGGCCGCCGCTCGAGCCCAATCGGAAGCGGAGCGTTTGGCATTTGCCGACGGTATTTTGCTTTTAGCCGACGTGTTCGGTGCCACACCATGCAATATCGGCCGCCGGCTGCTACCACACCACCGCATGGTGATGCTCACCGGGCTGAATGCGCCGATGATGGTGAAAGCGGTGCAGGATGCGGAAAAGGCTGATGATTTACTGGCAATGGCCGAGTCGGTCCGCCAGTCGGCCTTGGCGGGGATTATGTTGGTGTTGCCGGAAGAGGAGCAGGGTGTATGCTGAAACAGGAGGTGGAGATTATAAACAAACTGGGGCTGCACGCGCGCGCGTGCAGCAAGTTCACGCAAACGGCAGGCGCGTTTGCGGCGGAAGTGCGGGTGTGCCGCAACGGCAGATGCGTAAACGGCAAAAGCATTATGGGTTTGATGATGCTGGCGGCAGCCAAGGGCTCGGTGATTGAAATTGAAACCGAGGGTGCAGACGAACAAGCAGCCATGCAGGCGCTGACGGCTTTAATCAACAATTATTTTGACGAAGGCGAATAAACATGAGCGTGGTGTTGCACGGATTTGCAGCAGGCGGTGGGATTGCCATCGGGCGGGCACATTTGGTGGTGCGCGGCATGGAGGAAGTGCCGCAACTGGATTTGGCGCCAGAAGAAATTGATGCGGAAGCCGAACGTTTCGATGTCGCCATCAAGGCCACGCGCCGTCAGCTGGAGCAGCTGCGCAGCGCCATTCCGGAAAATGCGCCAACCGAATTGGGCGCGTTTATTTCGCTGCACCTGATGCTCCTGACCGACGTTACACTTTCGCGCGAGCCGATTGATATTCTGCGCGCGCAGGCCATCAATGCCGAATGGGCGCTGAAGCTGCAAACCGACAAGCTGGCCGAGCAGTTTGATGCGATTGAAGATGAATACCTGCGCGAACGCAAGCAGGATATGCTTCAGGTAGCCGAGCGGATTCACCAAAACCTGATGGGGCAGCATACCGATTTCTTGCCCGAAGAAAGCGAGTTAGACGACGACATCATCCTGATTGCCCACGATTTGTCGCCTGCCGATGCAGTGTACTTCAAAGAACACCATATTGCCGGATTCGCCACCGATGCCGGCGGCCCCACCAGCCATACCGCCATTTTGGGGCGCAGCCTGGATATGCCCTCGGTAATCGGGCTCTACAACGCACGCGAACTCATCAGCCAAGACGACTGGATTATCGTGGACGGCATCAGTGGCGTGCTGATTATCAACCCCGACGATTTAATCCTCAGCGAATACCGCAAGCGCGACCGCGTATACCGCAGCCAGCGCCGCCTGCTCAACAAACTCAAAGACATCACCGCCACCACCAAAGACGGCGTAGATATAGAGCTGTTGGCTAATATTGAATCCGCCCAAGATGTGCGCCTGATGCACCGCCTCTCTGCCGACGGCGTGGGACTGTTTCGCAGTGAATTTCTGTTTCTCAACCGCGACAATCTGCCTGATGAAGACGAGCAATACCGCGTGTATGCCGGCATTGTGAAAAAGCTCAAAGGCAAGCCGCTCACCGTGCGTACCGTGGATTTGGGCGTGGACAAAAACCCGCGCTGGTTCGGCGAGGACCATGCGCTCAATCCCGCGCTGGGCATGACCGGTATCCGCCTATGCCTGGCCGAGCCACTGATGTTCCGTACCCAAATGCGTGCGATTTTGCGCGCAGCGGCGCACGGGTCGGTAAAGATTATGTGGCCGATGATTACTTCGGTGGATGAAGTGCGACAATGTATCAATCATTTGGCCGTTGCCCGTAAGCAGCTGGATGAACGTGACACAGAATATGGCGAAGTGCAGGTGGGCGCGATGATTGAAATTCCCTCCGCCGCGCTCACAGTGGGCCATATCCTGCAACACTTGGATTTTATCTCAGTGGGCACCAACGATTTGATTCAATACACCTTATCAGTAGACCGTGGCGACGATAGCGTGAGCTACCTCTACCAGCCCGCCCATCCAGCAGTGTTGAAACTACTGCACCATATTTTCCGCACTGCCAAACGCATGGGCAAGCCAGTGTCGGTATGCGGCGAAATGGCTGGTGATTTACATTTCATCCGCCTGCTGCTCGGCTTGGGCTTGCGCCGCTTCTCCATGAACGCCAGCAATCTTTTGGCCGTGAAGAATGTAATCATTCAAAGCCACGCTGGCGAGCTGGCAGCACAGGTGCAAAAACTGCTGCGCCTGAGCGATCCGGAGAAGGTGCGGCAAGCCGTTAAAAAGATGAATACAATGGATGATGACAAAAATACAACATTTGAAATAACATAACATCGCACGGCATTATCAGGCAAAAAGTGAATAAATGTTAAACAATATTGTTTAAATACTGATATCAATATTAAGTAAAGTAAACGCTCGAGTTGTTGGCAAAGTGTATTTTTATGCAATTTAATTGCAGTAAATTGCGGCAGTTAGGTAAATAAAGACAATTAGGTAGCGACATCGTGGAAAGTGTTCTATATAATGTACAACATCTGTGCTGCTTCTTGGTAGGCAAGCATGGATAGTAAGTAGACGTTTTCCCGCAAATTGGCCATCGATACTTCCTCCCTTGGTATTGATGGTTTTTTTTGTGTAGGCTAGATGGAGGGGGTTTCTATATTTAGCCAGCCAAAACGAAGGGAAGGAAGCTAAGCTCATTTGAGTTTTGTGCTTTCAGGTAGTCTCTGGCCACAGAGAAATGTGGAACCGACTATTGCAATCTATGAGCTCGTTTTTTCAGAATCATTACATCGCCTTGGGAGGCTGTTTCAAACAACAGCCTCCCAATTTATACTTGTTCCAAGTAGGAATGAGATCAGGTGGCTAGCCATAGACAGTACAGATTAGTAAGGCAAGCTAACGCTGTATCACTCCTAATTGATTTTCCCGCCGTCATCCCGTTTGGCGTAGCGCCCGCTGCTGGCTTATAATCCATAGCTTTTCAATCTATCCGAAACCATCGGCAAAACCTCATCATGCAAGAACACTACCAACCCTCACTCACCGAACCCGCTGCGCAGAAAAAATGGGCCGCCGAACGCGTGTTCAATGTGTCCGAAGACGCTTCCAAACCCAAATTCTACTGCCTCTCCATGTTCCCCTATCCCAGCGGCAAGCTGCACATGGGGCATGTGCGCAACTACACCATCGGCGATGTGCGCAGCCGCTTCAAAAAAATGCAGGGGTTCAACGTGTTGCAGCCAATGGGTTGGGACGCGTTCGGCATGCCCGCCGAAAATGCGGCGATTAACCACCAAGTTGCGCCGTCCAAATGGACGTATGAAAACATTGCCTATATGCGCAAGCAGTTGCAGAGCCTGGGCTTTGCGCTGGATTGGGAGCGCGAAATCGCCACCTGCCGCCCGGAATACTACCGCTGGGAGCAGCTCCTGTTTACCAAGCTGTTTGAAAAAGGCATTGTGTACAAGAAGTTGGGCACGGTGAACTGGGACCCGATTGACCAGACCGTGCTGGCCAACGAGCAAGTGATTGACGGCCGCGGCTGGCGTTCCGGCGCGCTGGTGGAAAAGCGCGAAATCCCGATGTACTACTTCAAAATCACCGATTATGCCGAGCAGCTACTGGCGGATTTGGACGGTTTGGACTGGCCGGAGCAGGTGAAAACCATGCAGCGCAACTGGATTGGCAAATCGCGCGGCATGACGGTGCGTTTTCAGGTAGCCGCCGACAGCCGCGAAAGGCTACCTGAAAGCCACCGCGAATTTGTGCAGGTGTACACCACCCGCCCCGACACGTTGATGGGCGCAACGTATGTGGCCGTGGCCGCCGAGCATCCGCTGGCCGCCGCCGCTGCCGAAAAGCAGCCTGCACTGCAAGCGTTCATTGCCGAATGCAAAGCCGGCAGCGTGGCGGAAGCCGACATGGCGACCATGGAGAAAAAAGGCATGCCCACCGGCCGCTTCGTCATCAACCCGCTCAACGGCGAGCGGCTGGAAGTGTGGGTGGCGAACTATGTGCTGTGGGGTTACGGCGACGGCGCGGTGATGGCCGTGCCCGCGCATGACGAGCGCGATTTCGCCTTTGCCAAACAATACCATCTGCCGATGAAACAAGTAATTAGCGTGGACGGACAGCCGTTTGACGCGGCGCAATGGCAGGATTGGTATGCCGACAAGGAAAACGGCGTGCTGGTAAACAGCGGCGATTTGGACGGTTTGAATTTCCAAGCAGCCTTTGATGCCATTGCCGCCAAGTTGCAGGCTGCTTCTGCGGGCGAGCCGAAAACGCAATACCGCCTGCGCGACTGGGGCATTTCGCGCCAACGCTATTGGGGCTGCCCCGTGCCGATTATCCACTGTGACCAATGCGGCGACGTGCCCGTGCCGGAGCAAGATTTGCCCGTGGTGCTGCCTGAAAACGTCGTGCCCGACGGCGCAGGTTCGCCGCTGGCCAAAATGCCCGAGTTTTATGAGACAAAATGTCCGAAATGTGGCGGCGCGGCCAAGCGCGAAACCGACACCATGGACACGTTTATGGAATCGAGCTGGTACCAGTTCCGCTATATGTCGCCGCGCGACGACGCGCATATGGTCGCACCCGAAGCCGCCGCGTATTGGGGGCAGGCCGACCAGTATATCGGCGGCATAGAACACGCCATCCTGCACCTGCTGTATGCCCGTTTCTTCACCAAACTGATGAACGACGAAGGCATCGTGTCCGTGCGCGAGCCGTTCAAACAGCTGCTCACGCAGGGCATGGTGCTGGCAGCGACGTATTTCCGTTGGGCAGATGAAACGCAAACCAAAAAAATTTGGTTCAATCCAGATGATGTGATTGTGGAATTGGACGAGAAAGCACGTCCTGTTTCCGCCACTTTGCGTTCGGATGGCCAGCCAGTCATTATTGGCGGTATGGAAAAAATGTCCAAATCTAAAAACAACGGCAAGGATCCGCAAGAACTCATCGAAGCCTACGGCGCGGACACCGCCCGCTTGTTTATGATGTTCGCCAGCCCGCCCGAGCAGTCACTGGAATGGTCGGATGCAGGCGTGGAAGGCGCACACCGCTTCCTGCGCCGCCTGTGGCGCACCGTGTATGAGTTCAAACAGGGTGGCACGGCTGCAGTGTTTGCAGGTAGCCACAACTCACTTTCAGGTAGCCTGAAAGAGTTGCGCTTCAAGCTGCATAGCACCATCGCCAAAGTAACGGACGATTACGACCGCCGCCAGCAGTTCAACACCGCCATCGCCGCCGTGATGGAACTACTGAACCAGTATGATGCCACTGCCAAAAACGGTGCATTCGCCGAAGCCCATGGCCGCGAAGTGGCGCAGGAAACCCTCGAAACCGTACTGCTTCTGCTGTGGCCCATCGTGCCGCATATTTGCGAAAACCTGTGGGAGCAGCTGCGCGAGGGCGGTAATGTGTGGCAACAGCCCTGGCCGAAAACCGATCCCGCCGCGCTGGTGCAAACCGAGATGGAGATGATGGTGCAGGTGAACGGCAAACTGCGCGACAAAATCCAAATCGCCGCCGATGCGGACGAAGCCGCCGTTAAAGCCGCCGCCCTCGCCACCGCCGGCGCGCAGAAGTTTATGGAAGGCAAAGAACCGAAGAAAATCATCGTCGTGCCGAAACGGCTGGTGAATATCGTGGTGTAAGGCCGTTTGGTTGAATAAAGGCTACCTGAAAACCGATTTAGCTTCTTCAGGTAGCCTGTTTTTCAGCAAGAAAAAACTTGGTAATCATCTCCCCGCCGCAATTACGAAGGCTACCTGAAATTTCAGGTAGCCTTTTGTGCCACCCCCTTTGCCCAACCCTCTTCCCAAACAACACCCTGCCCTCCCCCCGCATTCAATTCTCACCCAATCCGCTATATAATGCCGTCATCCCAATTTCCATCCGAAACACACATCATGAGCAAGCTCACCAAACCCATCGTCCTCCTTATTCTCGACGGCTTCGGCCACCGCCTCGAAGGCGGCGACAATTCCGTCCTCCTCGCCAACACCCCCAATCTCGACCGCCTCAAAGCCCAATACGCCTACGGCACGATCGACGCCTCCGAGCGCATGGTGGGTCTGCCCTCCGGCCAGTTCGGCAACTCCGAAGTGGGGCATTTGAATATCGGTGCCGGCCGTGTGGTAGAGCAAGACATCACCCGCATCGATATGGCCATCGAAAACGGCTCGCTCGCGCAAAACCCCGCCCTCACCGCCGCCTGGCAAAGCCCCACAAAAACTGTGCACCTGCTCGGCTGCTTCTCCGATGGCGGCGTGCACAGCTACATCAACCACTTCTTCGCTGTGGCCGATGCCGCTCTGGCCGCCGGTATGCAGAAAATCGTGTTCCACCCCTTCCTAGACGGCCGCGACACTCCGCCGCAAAGTGCGGAAGGCTACCTGAAAACCCTGCAAAGCTATTGCGAGCAACACCCGCAAGTGAAAGTGGGCTGCGTGGTCGGCCGCTTCTTCGCCATGGACCGCGACAACCGCTGGGAGCGCGTTGAGCAGGCCTACAACGCCCTGTTCGGCCAAGCCCCGTTCCGTGCCGACACGCCGCTGCAAGCCCTGGCTGCCGCCTATGAACGTGGCGAACACGACGAATTCGTGCAGCCCACCGTTATTGATCCCACAGCCGCCCTGCACGATGGCAATGCGGTTGTCTTCATGAACTTCCGCGCCGACCGCGCCCGCGAGCTCACCCAAGCCCTGCTGTTCGACGATTTCCAAGGCTTCCCTCGCCAACAGCGCTTCCGCCCCAGCTATTTCACCTCGCTCACCAGCTACGGCAGCCAATACCACTTCCCGGTGCTGTTTGCCCAAGAAAGTATCCGCAACGGCTTGGGCGAATACCTGTCTGCCCAAGGCATAAGCCAACTGCGCATTGCCGAAACCGAGAAATATCCGCACGTTACCTACTTCCTCAACGGCGGCCGCGAAGAGCCCTATCCCGGCGAAGAGCGCATCCTCGTGCCCTCGCCCAAAGTTGCCACTTACGATTTACAGCCCGAAATGAGCGCGCCGCAAGTGTGCCAACACATCCTCGACAGCCTCGCCGCCAAGCGTTTCGATGTGATTCTATGCAACTTCGCCAACGGCGATATGGTCGGCCACAGCGGCGTGCTGGCCGCCACCATCAAAGCGGTGGAAACGCTCGACGACTGCGTGGGCAAAATCGTGGCCGCCGCCCAAGCAGCCGGCGGCGAAGTGCTGATTACCGCCGACCACGGCAACTGCGAGCAGATGTTCGACCCCGCCAACGGCCAGCCGCACACCCAGCACACCACCAACCCCGTGCCCTTCCTGTATGTGGGCCGTCCCGCCCGCATCAAGGCCGGCGGCGCGCTGAAAGATATCGCCCCCACCCTCCTCGCCATGCTCGGCCTGCCCAAGCCGCAGGAAATGAGCGGCGAGAGCCTGATTGAGTTTGTTTGACCGCCCAGCAGCAGGCTACCTGAAAGCTTCAGGTAGCCTCCACCCGTCATGAGCTTCCTCACCATCCTCGCCCTCGCCTTCGGCATGTCTATGGACGCCTTCGCCGCCGCCATCGCCCAAGGCGCCGCCATCGGCACACCCACCCGCCGGGGCACACTGCGCACCGCCGCCGTGTTTGGCAGTGTGGAAACCCTCACCCCGCTCATCGGCTGGGCAGTCGGCTCCGTAGCACAACACTACATCGCCGATTGGGACCACTGGATCGCCTTCACCCTGCTGCTCCTGCTCGGCCTACGCATGATTTACGGCGCGCTGCAGCCGGAGCAGCCCGCCGGGGAGCAATTTGGACAGGCGCAGCCCGAAAGCGGCCAATCCCGCCGCCGCCCGCCCTCGTCGCTGATGCTTGTCGCCATCGCCTTCGCCACCAGCATCGACTCCATGATCGTCGGCGTCGGCCTGGCCTTTCTCGAAGTCAACATCCTGCTCACCGCCCTCACCATCGGCCTGGCCACCACCATCATGGCCGCCATCGGCCTGCGCTTGGGCAGCTTACTGGGCAGCGCCATCGGCAAACGCGCCGAAATCCTCGGCGGCCTCGTCCTCATCGGCATTGGCACGCTCATCCTTGCCGAACACCTCCATTTCCTCTAAATCCTTTTCAGGTAGCCTCTCCTTTTTTCAGGTAGCCTCATGAAGCACAGCAAAATCCTCATTCTCCTCGCCCTCCTCTGCAGCGTCCTGCCCGCCGCCGCTGCGCCCAAAGACGACCTGCGCCAAGTGCAGCGCGCCATCGGCGAGAGCAACCGCAAGCTCCAACAACAGCAAAGCGAACAACGCCAGCTGCAAAGCAACATCCGCCAAACCCAAAGCGAACTCGACACCGTGCGCCGCGAGCTCGACCGCCTCACCCGCAGCCGCCAAACCGCCTGGCGCGAGCTGCAAGCCATGCAGGCCAAGCTCGACAGCCTGCAAACCCGCATCCAAAACACCCAAGCCCAAGCCGCCCGCCTGCTCAACAGCCGTTATCGCAACCAGCAGCCCAACGCCGTAACCCTGTTTCTGCAAAACGCCGACCCCAAGCAGAAAGGCCGCCACCTCGAATACCTGCGCCACCTCAACCAAGCCAACGCCCAGGCTCTTACCCAGCTGCAACACAACCGCCAAGAGCTCAAACAGCAGCAAGACAGCATCAATGAGCAGCTGAAGCGGCTCGACGCCCTCAAACGCCAACAGCAAACCACTGCCGCCCGCCTCGGCCGCCAACAGCAACAGCAGCAACGCCAACAGCAAAGCCTCGAGCAAGACATCAGCCGCGAAACCGCCAAGCTGCAAACCCTGCGCCAAAACGAAAGCCGCCTCAACGGCCTCATCGCCAGCCTCAGCCGCCGCTCCGCCCAAAGGCAGGAAGCCGAACGCCAGCGCCGAGCCCAAGCCCTGCGCCAACGCCGCCAGCAGCAAGTCCAGCAAGCCCAAAACGGCAACAAACCCGCCCCACGCCCCCAAAGGCTACCTGAAAGCGAACGCAACGAAGCCCGTCAACACGACACTCCAACACCAGAAAACCCCAACCGCAACACCCTCACCGCCGAAGACCTCGCCCTCGAAGCCCTCGAAGCCCCCGAAGCCCAAGAGCCGCAAAGCCATGGCTTCAGCCGCATGCAAGGCCGCCTGCAACGTCCCGCCAGCGGCAGCATCAGCGGCCGCTTCGGCCAAGCCCGCCCCGGCGGCGGCACCTGGAAAGGCCTCTTCATCAGTACCCCGCCCACCGCCGTGCGCAGCATCGCCGAAGGCGAAGTCGCCTACGCCGCCCCCCTGCAAGGCTACGGCAACACCGTTATCATCGACCACGGCAGCGGCTACCTCAGCATCTACACCGGCCTCTCCCAAATCAGCGCCGGCGCAGGCAGCCGCGTATCCGCCCGCCAAACCATCGGCCGCAGCGGCAGCCTCCCCGACGGCGAAAACGGCCTCTACTTCGAAATCCGCTACCGCAACCAAGCCATGAATCCCACTTCATGGGTAAATTAATCAAACCAAACAGTCGACCTTTAGCTTTGCAGAAACCTCGCTGCGCTACATTTTCAGGCAGCCTCCACTCACACAGAACCTGCTAAAATCCCCCATTTAGCATTTATTTACCCCCACCCCCTTGCTGGAACAGGAAAATTTGCCTAAAGTTCAATCTGGCTGAGCAGCAGGCTACCTGAAAACCAAATAGCCCCGCAACTGCAAACCATCCCGGCCACCTAATCAGCAAACTGAAAGACAAAAATCCATTATGTCCAACAACACCTTCAAAAAAATTGCCCTCTACACCCTGGGCACCTTCACCGGCATCGCCGTGAGCCTGAGTATGCAGAGCTTTGCCGAAACCCGCAGCCAGCAGCCCCTGCCCGTGGATTCCCTGCGCACCATGGCCGAAGTGTACAGCCAGGTGAAAGCCAACTACTATCAAGACAAAACCGACGACGAAATCCTCGAAGGCGCGCTCAAAGGCATGGTTGCCCACCTCGATCCGCACTCCGAATACATGAACACCAAAGACTATGCCGACCTGCAGGAAAATACTAAAGGTGAATTCGGCGGCTTAGGCATGGAGGTCAGTTCTGAAAATAACTTCATCAAAATCGTTGCCCCGATTGAAGATACGCCGGCCGAACGTGCCGGTATCCAAAGTGGCGACTACATCATCAAAATCGATGATGCCTCCACCCGCAACATGAGTGTAAACGATGCTGTGAAGCGCATGCGCGGCGAGCCCGGTACCAAAATCACCCTTACCCTCACCCGAAAAGACGCGCCCCAGCCCATCGTGGTTACCCTTACCCGCGCCATCATCAAAGTGCGCAGCGTGCGCCACGACCTCATCGAGCCCAGCTACGGCTACCTACGTATCAGTCAGTTCCAAGAACGTACCGTGCCTGCTATGGTTGAGGCTCTGCAAACTATGCGCCGCACCAACGGCGGCCCTCTCAAAGGCCTCGTCATCGACCTGCGCGACGACCCTGGCGGCCTGCTCAATGGCGCAGTGGGCGTATCTGCCGCCTTCCTGCAAAATGGCCAGCTCGTGGTGAGTACCAAAGGCCGCAACGGCAAAGAAAACATGAATCTCAAAGCCCAGCCCGCCGACTACCAAATCGGCAGCAGCAAAGACCCTCTTGCTGGCCTGCCTGCCGAATTTAAAACCATCCCCATCACCGTGTTGATTAACTCCGGCTCCGCCTCCGCCTCCGAGATCGTGGCCGGCGCCCTGCAAGACCACAAACGCGCCGTGATTGTGGGCACCCAAAGCTTCGGCAAAGGCTCCGTACAATCCGTGATGCCCCTTTCCAATGGCGGCGCGCTGAAGATCACCACCCAGCTCTACTACACCCCCAGCGGCCGCTCCATACAAGCCCAAGGTATCATGCCCGACGTGGAAGTGGCTGATAAAACCCGCCGTTATGAAAGCCGCGAAGCCGACCTCTCCGGCCACCTGAGCAACCCCAACGGCGGCCACGAAGTGCGCGGCCGTGCACTGAACAACCACAGCGCCGAAAACAAAGCCGCCTCTGAGCCCGCTGCCAAAGACGAGGCCGACAACAACCCCGCCACCCGCTACAAACCCGATCCGGCCAAAGACGACCAATTGCGCCGCGCTTTGGAACTGGTGAAAGCTCCACAACAATGGCGCGCCTCCCTGGGCCAGGCCGCCACCCGCCCGGCCAAACCGATTGAGCACTAAGCGGATTAAGCAAGCAAAAAGGCTATCTGAAAATATTTCAGGTAGCCTTTTATATTGCGCTTGCACCACAGTGTTCGGAAATAGCCAAGGCACTGCTCTTCATGAGGCATTAGCTCATCCTACTACTGCCATATTGTCTGTAGCTCGCTGTCCTGTGAAAAATGTGTTCCGGCTAGAGATTGAAACATGAGAGACCGATTGAAACTTTGTTGGTACTTACTCTTTCAGGCAGCCTTTGCTGTGGCATAGAGGCTACCTGAAAATAATCCGGCATCGGTGCAGCAATGCCGCCCGGCTGCGAACCGGCCTACGGGGCTGCCGTTTTAGCTTCGCAGAAACTCAGTTTGAGCTGCGCCCAAACATCGTTTTAACTGTGTTGAAGCTGCGCTTTCAGGTAGCCTTCTGCTGCGCTATTTCTGCCAATATGCCTTCACGTTCACAAATTCATACAAGCCAAATTCGGAAAGTTCGCGCCCGAAGCCGGAATCTTTCACGCCGCCGAAGGGCAGGCGCAGGTCGCTGCTGGTGTGGCGGTTGATGAATACGCTGCCGGCTTCGATTTGCTGGCCGAGCTCCCAGGCTTTGTCGAGGTTGGCGGAGTAGATGCTGGCACCGAGCCCGAAGGGGTTGTCGTTGGCCAGGCGCACGGCGTTGGCGGCATCGCGGGCGTGGAAAATACCCACAGCAGGGCCGAACACTTCTTCGCGGTACATGCGGCAGGCGGGGGTGATGTTGTCGAGCACGGTAGCGGGGTAGAAAGTGGTGTCGGCTTCGTTAGGCAGCTCGCCGCCGAGCAGCAGTTTGGCGCCGTGTTCGAGCGCGTCTTGCACTTGTTCGTGCACTTGCAGCTGTAGGTCTTTGCGGTGCAGTGGGGCGAGGGTGGTGTCGGGGTCGAGCGGGCAGCCGGGAGTGAGGCGGCGGCAGTGTTCAAGGAAGAGGCGGGTGAATTCGGCGGCGATGCCTTTGGTGAGAATGATGCGTTTACCGGCGTTGCAGGATTGGCCGGCATCGCGGAAACGGGCATAGCAGGCATCAGCGGCAGCTTGGGCGATGTCGGCATCGTCGAGCACGATGAAGGCGTTGCTGCCGCCGAGTTCCATCACGGATTTTTTCAGATGGCTTCCGGCGTAGCCGGCAAGGCGACGGCCGACGTCGGCAGAGCCGGTGAAGGCCAGTGCATCGGTTTTGGCAATGGCGTATTCCACATCTTCGTGTGCCAACCAAGTGGCTCGCCAGGGCAATTCGCTGCCAACAATATCAAACAGGGCGGCGGTTACGCGGGCCACGCTGGGCGCGGGTTTCACCAAACAGGCATTACCAGAACACAAGGCAGGAACGGCAAAGCGGATAATCTGCCATACGGGATAGTTCCACGGCATCACGGCCAGCACCACGCCCAAGGGCTCGAAGCGCACTTGGCTGAGGCTGGCCTGGGTGGCGATGGTTTGGTGTTGCAGAAGCTGGGGGGCGAGCTTCACATAATAGCGGATGAGGGAGACGGATTTATCCATCTCGGCTTCACATTCGCGCAGGCAGCGGCCGACTTCTTCGCAAATCATGCGGGCGAGCTTGGTTTTTTCGGCTTCGAGGCGGTCGGCAAAGGCAGCAAGCATGGCCACACGTGCCTGCATGCCGGCAGCGGCAAAGCGGCGCTGGGCGGTGCGCATTTCGGCCAGGCTTTGGCTGAAGGTGTCCATGCTGTCGGCGGGGCGTTCGTATAGCAATGTGTTGCTGACGACGTTTCGGCTATAGAACATGGTGTTTCCTTTCTCTATTTGCTTTGGATTAAATGGTTTTAGCGGGCAGCCCATGCAGCAGGCTACCTGAAAGCGCAGCTTTAACGAAGCTAAAACAAGCCCTGCTGGCTTCTGCGAAACTAAAACTTGATGCGATTGTTTTTATTATTTTTCTAAACTGCTTTGCCCTACTCTTTTTCGGCCACGACGAAGGCTACCACCGCGCCGTTGTCGTCGCTCAGGCTCAAATGCACCCGCCCGATACCTTGTTGGCGCAGCCATTCCTGCAAGGGCGGCTCCACCACGAATTCCGGGCGGCCGAGTTTGTCGTGGGCGATGGAAATGTGGTGCAGTGTTACCGGCGAGCGCAAGCCGGTGTGCACGGCTTTAGCAAAGGCTTCTTTGGCGGCAAACCGCTTGGCCAGGAAGTTTACCTTGTTGCCGACGGAGCGCCACTCCAAAAGTTCGATGCGGCTGAGCAGGCGTTCGGCCAATGCCTGGCCGTATTTGTCGTATAGCTGCTCGATGCGCTCGATACGCAGGATGTCGGTGCCGATGCCGTAGATCATTGAGTATTCCTGTTGTGCAAGATAGTGGGCGCATTGTAGCGCATTTTGGCTGCAGCCTTACAGGTGGGGCGGCAGAGGCTTGCCGGGATTGGCATATTTTTCAGGTAGCCTCACAGCCGTTCTGCAAATCTTCCGCGCAAAACAAAGCCGCATCTATTTGCAAGATGCGGCAACGTTTATGCAGCAAGCGGCTTAGGCCATGGCTTTGATTTTGGCAGCCAAGCGGCTTTTGTGGCGGGCGGCTTTGTTTTTGTGGAACACGCCTTTGTCGGCGATGCGGTCCATCACTTTGGTGGCTGCCACGAATTCGGCTTGGGCGGCGGCTTTATCGCCACTTTCCACAACCTTCAAAACTTTCTTCACTGCGGTACGGAAAGCAGTACGCAGGCTGGCATTGTGTGCACGGTTTTTCTGCGACTGGCGGGCGCGTTTGCGTGCCTGGGCGCTATTGGCCATATGAAAAATCTCCTGATAAGTAAAATAAAATCCGTAAGCGCGGCATTTTACTGGCGATGTTGCCTAAATGCAAGCAGCCACGAGCTATTTTCGGCAAACGGCGGGTAAGTAGGGAAAGAACGTTTGCCTGATACAACAAAACCGATACGGCCTAGCGCATTTTCCAGCCAGCCTCCAAAGCCAAATCAAAGGCTACCTGAAACTTTGGCTGCACCGAAATTCCGCTGGGCTGCGTTTCAGGTAGCCTGTGCAAACAACGCCTGCCCTGCCCGACTATTTCTCGCGCCGGTAGAACCCGCTATCCATATATGCCGCCACGCCCTCGCGCAGCAACACCAGCGTTACCGCGGCCAAAGGCAGCGCCAGCAGCATGCCCACGAAGCCCAGCAGGCTGCCGAAAGCCATCAAGGCGAAAATCACCCAAAATGGCGAAAGCCCAATGCGGTCGCCCACAATTTTCGGCGTGATGAAGAAACTTTCCAGAAACTGCCCCACGGCAAACACCGCCCACACCGTAATCAGCCCCTGCCAAGTGCCAAACTGCAACAACGCAGCCATTGTGGCCAGCAGCAGGCCGGTAAACGCGCCCAAATAAGGCACGAACACCAAGAGCCCGGCTACCATACCAATAGCAAAGCCAGATTCCAACCCGGCCAGCATCAGGCCCAAACCGTAGAGCAGCCCCATAATCAGCATCACCGTCAGCTGCCCGCGCAAAAACTCGCCCAACACCGTGTCCATATTGCCGCCGATGCGGGTATAGGCCGCCAGATAGCGGCGCGGAATCATGGTTTTAATCCCTTCCGTCCAGCGCGACCAATCCAGCAGGAAGTAATACAGCAAAAACGGCAGCACCGCCAAATTGCCCAAACTGGATACCAAACTGCCGCCCTGCTCCAACAAGGCCGGCAGTGCCTTGGAAAGCCCAGTTTTAACGCTGCCCAAATGGCTGCTCAACCAATTCGACAGCGATTGCTCGTCCAAAGCCCAATGCGTACCCAGCAGCCGGTTGGCCAAAGGCAGCGCCTTATTTTGCACAAAATTCGCCAACTCCGACATTTTTCCCAGCAGGCTGCCGAACTGCTGCACCAACATCGGCACCACAATCAGCAGCAGCAACACCAGCAACAGCAACGTAAACACCATCACCAACATCGCCGCCGCCCCGCGCCGCACCCCGTGCCGGCAAAGCTTTTCCACCAGCGGGTTCAAAATATAGGCCAACACCGCAGCCACCACAAACGGCGAAAGCACATCGCGCATCTGCACGATTAAAAACACCACCGCCACCAACAACGCCAAGCCCACCACCCAAGGCAGCCAGCCACGCTTCTTCGCTTGATACATACTACAGCCTCTTAAATTCATCCGGCACACGCCGCGTCGCGCGCATTATCCGGTGTCAACCTATAAAAAACAAATGATTTCACACACAATCCACAACCAAAGGTTACCTGAAACCACTCCCTATTTTCAGGTAGCCTTTCCAAACAACTTGACTGCTTATCCCGCCGCGACTACATTCCCTCCATCCCATTTTATCCCCGCCCAAGCATGAACTACGCCCTCGATGCCATCTGGTGGCGGCTGCGCCACCCCGCCGTGCGCGACCTCGCCTCCCTACTCACCGCCCCGCCCCTATGGCACAGCGGCTGCGAGCTCCCCATCCCCCGCTTGCTCGGCAGCCAAGGCTTCCGCTTCCTGCTCAGCCTCGACAGCCAGCCCGCACCGCTGCAACAATGGCTCGAACAAGAAGCCCCTTTCGGCCACCGCCTAGGCCACTACGCCGAAAGCCTACTCGCCTTCTGGCTGGCACACGCCCCCCATTGCCAACTCATCGCCCGCAACCACCCCATCCGCAGCGAAAGCGGCCAAACCCTCGGCGCCGCCGACTTCCTCTACCTGCTCGACTCTACCCCCTACCACCTCGAACTCACCTGCAAATACTACGGCGGCACAGCACCCAACGATTTCCAAGGCCTCAACCCCGCCGACACCCTGCTTGGCAAGGCCGCTAAACTACAGCAACAATGCCGCCTCTTCCACACCCCCCAAGCCCATGCCCAACTGCCCGCACCACTCCAAGGCTACCTGAAAACGAACGAAGTGAGTTTCTGCGGAGCTAAAACGAACGAAGTGAGTTTCTGCGAAGCTAAAACAAGCGAAGCAAGCACCCGCGAAACCAATACGGACAAAACAAATTGCCGCCAAACTCCCAACATTAGCCAAGCCCTCACCACCGCCACCATCATCCGCGGCACCGGCTTTACCCCAAACGGCAACCTCAACGGCAGCCCTCTCAATCCCCTAGGCTGGAGCGGCCTTCTCCTCCGGCAATGGGCAAACTATCCCGCCCAGGCCGCACAACGCTTCCACCCCCTGCCCCGCCTCGCCTACCTCGCCCCTGCCCGCGTCCCGTTTGAACAAACCATTACCGCAGCCGAACTCGCCCGCCAAGCCCCCGGCCTCATCGCCGTGGTCGAACCACGCCCCGACGGCATATGGCATGAAACACAACGCCTGATGTGCCGTGGCTGAACAACAAGGCCGAACAGCAAAAAGGCTACCTGAAACCATCCAACCGGTTTTCAGATAGCCTTTCTAATAAACAGATGCAAAAACATCATCGGCAAAACAGCAGTCTAGCGCGTTACCTCCACACCAACACCCACTTTGCCATAGGGCGTAACGCTGCTATTCCCGCTACCCAAATCCACCGAACCACTCGCACCTACGTGACCGTTGCCGCCGCTCACACCCACACCCACGCCGGCACCGCAGGCCGACAACATAACAACCAACACCGCCACAGCGGCCAAACGATATGCTGCTTTCATTGCTTTTCCTTTCATCTGATTGAATACAATACAAGTAATAGCGAATAATAGCACAATAATTTTCAGGTAGCCTCTACGGCACAGCCGGCTACCCGAAAGCCCAACTTCAACGAAGTTTCCGAAGGAATACTGAGTTTCTGTGGAACTCAAATCAGCCGCCCGCCTTATGCCCCTCTGCCACCCGCACATAATGCGCCGCCGAATAAGGCAGAAACGCCAGCTCCTCCGCCGTGAGCCGCCGCACTTGCTTTACCGGCGAACCCACATACAAATAGCCGCTTTCCAGCCGTTTGCGCGGCGGCACCAAGCTGCCCGCCCCAATCATCACATCGTCTTCAATCACCGCATCATCCAACACAATGCTGCCCATCCCCACCAACACGCGGTTGCCAACGGTGCAGCCGTGCAGCGTAACATGATGGCCGATGGTGCAATCCTCGCCGATGATCAGCGGCGAACCTTCCGGCTTGTCGTCCGTTTTGTGGCTCACATGCAGCATCACATGATCTTGAATATTGCTGCCCCGCCCCACTCGGATGCTGTTCACATCCCCCCGCAACACGGCAAACGGCCACACCGACACCTCCTCGGCCAGCACCACATTCCCCGCCACCAAACACAGTGGATCGAGATAACAGCTGCCATGCACCTGCGGCACGGCAGCCAAATACGGGCGGATATTGTTCATGGGAAACTCCTTGTTCGTGTCAAGCCGCAAAGGCTACCTGAAAATCGGATGGAGGAATAGCCGGACTGTGGTTTTAGCTTCGCAAGAACAGGGCCGGCAGCATAACCATACCGCCCTACCCCGTTCCCGGCCACAAAAGGCTAGCTGCAACTTCCCTTCCCACCCCAGCAGCAAGCACTCGCATTAGCGTTATAATTCCACCTTTGCCCGCGCTTTTTCAGGTAGCCTCATGGACATCATCCAATACCCCGATTCCCCCTTCAAACTCCACCAGCCATTCCCGCCTGCCGGCGACCAGCCCGCCGCCATTGCCGGCCTGCTCGAAGGGCTTTCAGACGGCCTTGCCTACCAAACTCTGCTCGGCGTAACCGGTTCGGGCAAAACCTACACCATGGCGAACGTCATCGCCCAAAGCGGTCGCCCTGCCATCATCATGGCGCACAACAAAACCCTCGCCGCCCAACTCTACGCCGAGATGCGCGAGTTTTTCCCCGAAAACGCGGTGGAATATTTCGTCTCCTACTACGACTATTACCAGCCTGAAGCCTATGTGCCCAGTCGCGATTTGTTTATCGAAAAAGATAGCGCGATCAACGAACACATCGAGCAAATGCGCCTTTCCGCCACCAAAAACCTGATGACGCGCGACGACGTGATTATCGTCGCCACCGTGTCCGCCATTTACGGTATCGGCGACCCGACCGAGTATCAACAAATGGTACTATCCGTCAAAGAAGGCGACACCATCGAGCAGCGCGACATCATCGCCACGCTCGTTTCCATGCAGTACGAACGCGGCGATTTGGACTTCAAACGCGGCAGCTTCCGCGTGCGCGGCGATGTGATTGACGTGTACCCCGCCGAAAGCTCCGAAAACGCCTTGCGCATCAGCCTGTTTGACGACGAAATCGACCGCCTCGATATGTTCGACCCACTTTCAGGCAGCCTGCACCAGCGCGTCGGCCGCTACACCGTCTTCCCGTCCAGCCACTACGTTACCCCGCGCGACACCGTATTGCGCGCCTGCGAGTCCATCAAAGAAGAACTGCGCGAACGCATCGAATTTTTCGCCCGCGAACAACGCCCCGTCGAACAACAACGCATCGAACAGCGCACCCGTTTCGACCTCGAAATGCTCTACGAAATGGGCTTCTGCAAAGGCATCGAAAACTACTCCCGTCACTTCTCCGGCAAAAAAGAAGGCGAACCGCCGCCCACACTGATGGACTACCTGCCCGACAACGCCATCATGTTCATCGACGAAAGCCACGTTACCGTAACCCAAATCGGCGGCATGTACAAAGGCGACGCATCGCGCAAGCAAAACCTCGTGGACTACGGCTTCCGCCTGCCTTCTGCCCGCGACAACCGCCCGCTCAAATTCCACGAATTTGAAAAAGTCATGCCGCAAACCATCTTCGTCTCCGCCACCCCTGCCAAATACGAAGAAGAACACGCCGGACAAGTGGTCGAACAAGTCGTCCGCCCCACAGGGTTGGTCGACCCCCAAATCATCATCCGCCCCGTCGCCACCCAAGTCGACGACTTAATGAGCGAAATCAACGACCGCATCCAAAAAGGCGAACGCGTACTCGTTACCACCCTCACCAAACGCATGGCGGAGCAACTCACCGACTATTACAGCGAACTCGGCATCAAAGTGCGCTACCTGCACAGCGACATCGACACTGTAGAGCGCGTTGAAATCATTAGAGATTTACGGCTCGGCCTGTTTGACGTACTCGTCGGCATCAACCTTTTGCGCGAAGGCCTCGACATCCCCGAAGTCTCCCTCGTCGCCATCCTCGATGCAGACAAAGAAGGCTTTCTGCGCTCCCACCGCAGCCTGATTCAAACCATAGGCCGCGCCGCGCGCAACGTGAACGGCGTCGCCATTCTGTACGCCGACAAAATCACCGACTCTATGAAAGCCGCCATCGACGAAACCGAACGCCGCCGCGAAAAACAGATGAAATTCAACGAAGAACACGGCATCGTGCCGCAGCAGATTAAAAAACAGGTCAAAGACATCATCGACGGCGTGTACCACGAAGAAGACAGCGGCAAAGGTCGTCTGAAAGGCAAAAACAAGGTTAAAGTTGGTGAAATTCACAACGAAGAAGACGCGATTAAAGAAATCGCCAAACTCGAAAAAGCCATGCAGCAGGCGGCTAGGGATTTGCAGTTTGAAGAGGCGGCGGTGTTACGGGATAGGATACGGGGGATTAAAGAGAATCTGCTTTGGGGGGTGGAGTGATTGAATTGATGTTTCTAGTATTACAGTTCAATACTATTGAAATCATAGTAAATAACTTAATTTATCAGCTAAATTTTAACCAAACTGTGACGATTATGAAGTGTTCTGATGGATAATGCTTTTTGCACAAAGGATAATAAAATTTACAGTGCATATCAATTTTCTCAATTGGATATGGCAACTATTTCCAATTTAAGAAGATTTCTTGAATGTCCAACTCGTTATGCTCCTGCCTTTTTTAGAAGAGCAGCTAGGAATAGGCAAGCTGCTTGTTTTGGAGCTTGCCCTCATTTTGATGGATGCACTGATTAATAATATTAGTCAATTATTATATAAGTGATTACTATGGGTCTTGAAGGCAAATCGCCGATATTGGAGAAGCATATAATGGCTTAATTTTGGTAGGCAAAATGATGTTAGTCTGTGCTTGCCAACAACAATTCAACAACCTCTCTTCGAACGATTTAAGATCAATGATGCGGAAGATCTAGTGGGATCTTATATTTTATATTTGGGGGAATTAAGGGTGTCACAAAATAACAAAAAATACATTGTGGTTGATGAATTAGCATTTGTAACTTATTATTAACAAGCTGTAGCCCGTAGGTGCGAGTAGCAAGCAATAGCTTGCGTGAGTAGGAGGTGTGCCTTGACACGTACGCGTTGTTTGAAATTCTATACCCATGTGCGTAGCTGTACTACACACTCTATCTACACAAGCTGCACGAATATTGAACCAATGCGTAAGAGGTCTGTGGTACGCACGCGGCGGCTTGTCTATCTTCCCAGACCTCAAAAAAAGCAAGCACAGGTCAAATACTTGTATCCGTCAAAATCTTTAACGCTCCCGCCATTGTAATCCATTGCCACAATGCCAAAAATGTCGGACTCGAGAATCCAACTTACCAAGATCATTCCAAGAATACTATGAAATACTATCGTTTTTACCGTACAGGCGGTACTTGCTTTTTTTACGGTTGTAACCGACAAATAGCAGAAGATTTTGACCGATAATGCAGTGCAGCCAGCTTTGCGGCCGGCGACAATGGCGGCACGCGAACAGTATCCGTTTGAAATTTTAGAGTGAGTGTTGATGCCCGACCATCTGCAATAGCCTTACCCTCCCGTCTTTCGCCTATCTCATCCACTTCAAACTAAAGGCTACCCGAAAAGAGAGTGTTTCGCAGAAAC
>NZ_LXSP01000006.1:0-83807 GCF_001648435.1 Eikenella sp. NML120348
CCAAGGAAGTCATCAGGAAATACACCATCAGGCCGATGGCGGCATAAGCCACCAATGCGCCGCCCGGGCCTGCCATATGGATGGCGCTGCCGCTGGCCATAAACAGGCCGGTGCCGATGCTGCCGCCAATGGCGATCATCGAAAGATGGCGGGTTTTTAAATTGCGGCGGATTTTGTTTTTGTTGGCCTGCGTGGTAGCAGGGTTGGCCGCGGTTGAAGGGGTTAGATTCGGTGTGCTCATGCTCTATTTCTCCCGACGAGGCTGCCTGGCAGCAACTAAACCGAAACGGAAACCTTGCAAAACTGCAAATTGGCAAAGATTCCCACCTTAACTTTGGGGCATTATAGGAGCAATCACTACTTGGTAAAACCGCTTAAACCTGCAGTTAAATCAAATAAACGGCATATACTGCTATTTTTAATAGAAACATTACTCGAAACAAAGACTTTTGATTTGCCCGAGAGTAGCTTGATATCTAGCTTTGCGTGAATTTTTTACCTGCTGAACCCCGTTTCACAACGTGTCATAAACACCACATCCGCAAACTTGGGGCTACCTGAAAACTGTCTATTTTTGATATCTCGTTTTCAGGTAGCCTTTTGATCTAGCGATGGCGCCAATCCACGCCGCAGGCGGCGGCCATTTCGATGGCGGCTTCGGGGGCGTGGCTGCCGGCAGGGTAGGGCTGGGGTTCGGGTTGGCGTGCCGTCCAGTCGTCGAGCACGGGCTGGAGCCAGCGCCAGGCGGCTTCGAGTTCGTCGCTGCGCATAAAGAGGGCGAGTTTGCCGTTTATCGCGTCGAGCAGCAGGCGCTCATAAGCGTCGGCACGGCGTTCGGGGAAGATTTTGAGCAAGTCCAAATCCAGTGCGGCTTCGTGCACGCACAGGCTAGTGCCGGGGGCTTTCATTTGCAGGAACAGCTTCACGGATTCCTGCGGCTGCAGGCGCACGCTGATGCGGTTGGGCGAGCCGCCGCAGCCGAATACGGGGTGGGCTTCCGGCCAGAAGTGGAGCACGATTTCAGCCAGCCGCCCGGCCATGCGCTTGCCGCTGCGTAACAGGAAGGGCACGCCGCGCCAGCGCGGGTTGTCGATTTCGGCGCGTAGGGCGATGAAGGTTTCGGTGCGGCTTTGCGGGGCTACGTTGGCTTCTTCGCGGTAGCCGCACACGTTTTCGCCCCGGATTTGGCCGGCGGTGTATTGGCCGTGTACCACATCAGCACGCACGCTGTAGGCATTGAAGGGCTTGAGTGCACGCAAGACGTTGAGCTTTGCGTTGCGCACGTCGTTATCGCCGAGCGACAGTGGCGGTTCCATGGCGGTGAAGCACAAAAGCTGCAACAGGTGGTTTTGCAACATATCTCGCAGGGCGCCGGTTTGGTCGTAGAACTCGCCGCGTTTTTCCACACCGAGCTCTTCGGCAATGGTGATTTCCACGGCGCGGATTTGGGCGGCACACCACAGTGGCTCGAACAGGCGGTTGGCAAAGCGCAGGGCGAGCAGGTTTTGTACGGGCTCTTTGCCGAGATAATGGTCGATACGGTAGATCTGCTCTTCGCGGAAGAAGGCGGCCACGGCGGTGTTGATGCTTTGCGCGGAGGCAAGGTCGTGGCCGAGCGGTTTTTCCAGCACGATGCGGGTTGCGGGGCGGTTCAGCCCAGCGTCGGCCAGATTGCGGCAGATGGGCATGAAATAGTGCGGCGCGGTGGAAAGGTAAACCACCAGGGCGCGGCTGTTTTGCCCGGCTTCGGCGCCGAGCAGCGCGGCGAGGCGGTGGAATTGTTCGGCATTTTCGGCGTCTACGGGCAGATAGTTGATGCGTTGGCAGAAGGTATGCCACGTTTCGGCTTCGAGGTTGGGAATATGCGGTCGGGCAGATTCTTCTACTTTTTTCAGATAGCCTGCGCGCCCTAAATCGCGGCGGCCGAGGCCGATGATGCGGCCGCCCGGGTGCAGCGTGCTTGCGGCGTGGGCTTGATAGAGGGCGGGCAGCAGCTTGCGCATCACGAGGTCGCCAGTGCCGCCGAAAAAGACTATATCGAAAGGGGTAGGCATAGTTGGATAGGCCGTGAATAAAAAACAGGCGCATTATAGCCCCGCCGTCAGGCTACCTGAAAATTTAGCATCGGCTCAGGTACAATACGGCGTTTTCATTTGATACGGGTACACCACCATGTTCAACCACAGCGAGCAAACCCTGCGCGATGTTTGCACCCAAGTCCTCGAGCTGGCTAAAGCCGGCGGTGCCACCGCGGCCGAAGCCGACGTGAGCGAGTCCATCGGCCAATCCGTGCAGGTGCGGCTGCAGGAAATCGAGCACATCGAATACCAGCAAGACAAATCGCTCGATCTCACCGTATATGTAGGCCGGCGCAAAGGCCGCGCCAGCACCGCCGATTTCTCCCCCGCCGCCATTGCCGATACCGTGCGCGCCGCGCTCGATATTGCTCGCTACACCGCCGAAGACCCCTGCGCCGGCCTGGCCGAAGCCTCCCTGATGGCCACCGAATTTCCTGATTTGCAAAGCTACCACGAATGGCCGCTGAGCACCGCCGAAGCCGCCGAACTCGCCCGCCGTAGCGAAGCCGCCGCCCGCGCCGCCGATTCCCGCATCACCAATTCCGAAGGCGCCCACATCCAAACCGGCCATTATCAATATGTATACGGCAACAGCCACGGCTTTATGCAACACCAGCGCAGCAGCCGCCACAGCCTGTCTTGCAGCGTGGTGGCCGGCAGCGGCAGCGGCATGCAGCGCGATTATTGGTACGACCTCGCCCGCAGCAGCGCCGATTTGGACACGCCCGAACACATCGGCCAAACCGCCACCCGCCGAGCCGTGCGGCGCCTCGGTGCCAAAAGCCTGCCCACCGGCAGCTACCCTGTGCTATTCGATGCCACCGTTTCAGGTAGCCTCATCGGCCACCTCGCCGGCGCACTCAGCGGCGGCGCACTCTACCGCCAAACCAGCTTCCTGCAAGACAGCATCGGCCGCCAAATCCTCCCCGCCGCACTCAGCCTGCGCGAAGAGCCGCACCTGCCCAAAGCCCTGGCCAGCACCGCCTTCGATGCCGAAGGCGTCGCCACCCGCCCCCGCTTCGTGATTGAAAACGGCATCATCCAAGGCTACTTCCTCAGCAGCTACAGCGCCCGCAAACTCGGCCTGCCCACCACCGCCAACGCCGGCGGCGCCCACAACCTCATCCTCAGCCACACCCACCCAAGCCAGGCCGAGCTCCTGCGCGAAATGGGCAGCGGCCTGCTCGTTACCGAACTCATGGGCCAAGGCGTCAACACCCTCACCGGCGACTACTCGCGCGGCGCCGCCGGCTTTTGGGTGGAAAACGGCCAAATCGCCTACCCCGTGCAGGAGATCACCATCGCCAGCCGCCTGCAAGACATGCTGCCCAACATCGCCGGTGCCGCCAACGACGCCCTCAAACGCAGCGTCCACAAAACCGGCTCCCTGCTGCTCGAACAGATGACTGTGGCCGGGCATTGAGCGGGCGTGTGCCGGATGCAGTGAAAGAGGCTACCTGAAAACGCGGACTGCAACGAATTGAACCTGCCGCATTGCCGTTTTCAGGTAGCCTTTTCTATCCTTGCGGGCAGGCATGCTGGCGCAGTAAACTGCTTGCACAATGATTTTCGGCAGGGCATGCCTGAGGAGGTGCTGTGTTTTACCAAGTTATTGCACTGCTTTTATGGAGCAGTGCTTTCATTGCGGCCAAATATTCCTACACGATGATGGATCCGCTGATGATGCTGCTGTTCCGGCTGGGGATTGCGGCTTTGCTGGTGTTGCCACCTTGCCTGCGCTATTGGCGGACTATTGAACGGCGCTATTGGCCGGGGCTGTTATGGCTGTCGTTTTTAAATTATGTGGTGGTGCTGGCTTTGCAGTTCTGGGGGGCTGAAGTTTACTTCAGCAGCGAGCACGTCCACCATTGCGGGGCTGGAACCGCTGTTAACGGTGTTTATCGGCCATTTCTTTTTTCACGACCGTGCCGAGTGGTACCACTGGTTATGCGGACTGCTGGCCTTTATCGGCGTGGCGCTTTTGATTGCGGGTGGCGGCGAGGGCGGCGACATCAGTTTGCTGGGCTGCTTGATGGTGTTGGGCGGCGGGGTGGTGTTCTGTGCCACATTGCGTCCGACGCAGAAGATGATCGCGGCCATCGGTGCGCCGGCGTTTACGTCGTTATCGATGGGGTTGGCACCTTTGTTGTGTTTGCCGGTGAGCCTGCTGCTCGCGGATGATTTGCACATTGGCTGGAATTTGCCGGGCACGTTGGGGCTGCTGTATTTAGGGGTGTGTTGCAGTTGGTTGTCGTACACTTGTTGGAACAAGGGCATGACCAGTGTGTCGTCGAATGTGTCGGGTATGCTGACGGCCTCGGAGCCGATTTTCGGCACGCTGCTGGCCGTGTTGATTTTGGGTGAGCGTATTTCGGCCATGTCGCTGGCGGGCGTGGTACTGGTGATTTCTGCCACGGTAGGCTCGGTGGTGATGCCGAAATGGCTGGAGCGGCAGCGATCGTAGCTTGCATTGATAGGGGGTGTGTTCTGCACATGGCCTACGCGTTGATTTCAATTTTCAGGTAGCCTCCCGCAAAGCAAGCAGGCCGCCCCGTTTTGGGGCGCGGCCTGTTTGTTTACAGCCTAAGGTTTAGTGATGGCAACCGCAGGCTTTCATGTCGATAACCATACGGCCTTGGATTTTGCCGTCGCGCATTTCTTGGAAAATGGCATTGGCTTCGTCCAGCTGGCGCAGCTGCACCACGGGCACCACGATGCCTTCGGCGCCGAATTGGAAGGCTTCTTCCAAGTCTTTGCGCGTGCCCACCAGTGAGCCCACCACTTCGATGCCGTCCAGCACCAGGCGCGGAATCGACAAATCCATGGTTTCGGGCGGTAGCCCAACGGCCACCACGCGGCCGCAAGCGCGCACGCAATCCACAGCGGAATTGAATGCAGCGCGGGACACGGCAGTTACCACGGCGGAGTGGGCGCCGCCGGTTTTCTCTTGAATGAACTTGGCAGCGTCTTGTTTGGCCGGGTTCACAATCAAATCAGCGCCGGATTCTTTGGCCAGAGCCAGTTTGTCGTCGTTGATGTCCACGGCAATCACGTGTGCACCGAATACTTTCTTGGCGTATTGCACGGCCAGGTTACCCAAGCCACCGGCGCCGTAGATGGTAATCCACTGACCTGGCGCCGCGCCGGCCACTTTGATGGCTTTATAGGTGGTTACGCCGGCACAGGTGATACTGCTGGCCTGGGCAGGATCGAGGCCTTCGGGCACTTTCACCGCATAATCGGCTTTCACCACGCAGTGGGTGGCCATGCCGCCGTCGGCGGTGTAGCCGGCGTTCAGCACGCTGCGGCAGAAGGTTTCACGGCCGGTGATGCAGTATTCGCAGTGGCCGCAGCTGGCAAACAGCCAAGCAATGCTCACGCGGTCGCCTACTTTCAGGGTGGTTACGTCGGGCGCAATCTGCTTCACGATACCGATGCCTTCGTGGCCGAGCACACGGCCGGGTTTTTTACCGTAGTCGCCGGCAGCCACGTGCAAGTCGGTGTGGCAAACGCCGCAGTATTCCACTTCCACCAGCGCTTCGCCCGCGCCCACGGCAGGGATGTCGCGCTCAACGATTTCTACGTTACCGTCGCATTGGGGGGTAACAACTGCTGCTTTCATTTTCATGGCTATGATCCTTGTGCTGATTGGTTGATTAGGGGGACTACTCGATCGGAAGTATGCACTTTTTCCAAGCTGGCAGTCAAGGCTTATTAACAAAATAACTTATTGATTTAAATCATGTTATATTATAACTTTCGCTTGAATTGGGTCGCTTAAATAGAGGCTACCTGAAAGCAGCGCGGGCAGGGCGGCTGGCGCAGTTTGGTGGCGCCGGGTTTAGCTCGTTTTACGGCTGGCGGCTGGAAATTATTGCGATATTATTTTTGCCGAGGCATACGGTTTCTGATGGATGCTGAAGCTTGCGCTTTCAGATAGCCTGCCTGCTGTTTCATTTGCTAGAATGCCTATTCCTCAACCACTTTGCCGCGATGCCCGCCATGTCTGTTTACACCAGCGTTTCCGATCAAGAAATCCGCCAGTTTTTAGAAGACTACGACTTAGGGGGCTTCGTGTCGTTGCAAGGCATTGCCCAAGGCGTGACCAACAGCAACTATTTCCTCGACACCGACTGCGGCCGCTATGTGCTCACCATCTTCGAGGTGCTCACCCGCGAAGAGCTGCCCTTTTTCATGGATCTCAGCCAGCACCTTAGCCGCAACGGCGTAGCCTGCCCCGCGCCCATTCCTCGGCGCGACGGGCGCTTCGACAGCACGCTCGCCGGCAAACCCGCCTGCCTCGCCACTTTTCTCAATGGCCGTGACATCGCCGTACCCGATGCCGCCCAATGCTTCCACACCGGCGCCATGCTCGCCAAAATGCATATCGCCGGTCGAAGCTTCGGCCAAAGCATGCCCAACCCGCGCCACGCCGCCTGGTGGGAAGCCGAAAGCCGCCTGCTGCCCTGCCTGAGCAGTGAAGATGCCGCGCTGCTGCAAGACGAAATCGCCTTTCTCGCCGCCCACCCCGACAGCCACCTGCCCCACGGCATCATCCATGCCGACCTGTTCAAAGACAACGTGCTGCTCGACGGCATTCAGGTAGCCGGCTTCATCGATTTCTACTACGCCTGCAACGGCAGCTTCATGTACGACCTCGCCATCGCCGTAAACGACTGGGCGCGCCTGGCCGACAACCGCATCGACCCGCAGTTACAGAAAGCCTTTATGCGTGGCTATCAAAGCGTGCGCCCCCTCACTCCCGCCGAACAGGCCTACCTGCCCATTGCCCACCGTGCCGGCTGCATCCGTTTCTGGGTATCCCGCCTGCTCGACTACCACTTCCCGCAGGGCGGCGAAATGACCTTCGTGAAAGACCCTGACGTTTTCCGCGACCTGCTGCTCTATTTCCGCCAACGCCCCGCTCCCGCCGCAACCGACCAAGCCCTGTTCAACCTCGAAGGCAAAGTGTTCCAACCCGCCGAAGCAGGCCATGCAGGCGAAACACCCGAACGCTGCCACTTCCACCAAGACGGCGACACCGTGTGGGCGGAATACCAAGGCGGCGGCATCCGCAAAGGCTTCCTGCTCGGCCGCTACACCGAACGCAGCAGCATTGCCTACGCCCGCCAACACCTCACCCTCGCCGGAGCCGCCCACAGCAGCAGCGGCCGCCTGCGCATCGAAACCCTGCCCGACAGCCGCCTGCGACTGCATTTGTTTAGCGAAGACGGCGAAGCGGTGTGGGACGAGTGCGTGCCATAGGACTGTTGGAGTAGGGATGTGAAAAGGCTACCTGAAACTTTCAGGTAGCCTCTTGTTTGATTGCTGCCGATACTACACCGCCACTTGCGCTTTGATATGCGGGTGCGGGTCGTAGTTTTGCAGCTCGAAGTCTTCAAAGCGGAAGTCGAACAGGTTTCGCACTTCGGGGTTGAGCTGCATTTGCGGCAGGGCTCGCGGCTCGCGGGTCAGCTGGAGTTTGGCTTGCTCGAAGTGGTTGCTGTAGAGGTGGGCGTCGCCGAAGGTGTGGATGAACTCGCCGGGTGCGAGGCCGCACACTTGCGCCATCATCATGGTAAGCAGGGAATAGCTGGCGATGTTGAAGGGCACGCCGAGGAAGACGTCGGCGCTGCGTTGGTAGAGCTGGCAGGAGAGGCGGCCTTCGGCTACGTAAAATTGAAACAGGGCGTGGCAGGGGGGCAGCGCCATTTCGTCAACGAGGGCGGGGTTCCAGGCGGATACGATAAGACGGCGGCTGTCGGGGTTGCGTTTGATTTGTTCGACAACGTTGGCGATTTGGTCGATATGCCGGCCGTCGGGGGCGGGCCAGGAGCGCCATTGGTAGCCGTATACGGGGCCGAGGTCGCCGTTTTCGTCGGCCCATTCGTCCCAGATGGAGACGTTGTTTTCTTTCAGGTAGCGGATGTTGGTGTCGCCTTTGAGAAACCAAAGGAGCTCGTGGATGATGGAGCGCAGGTGGAGCTTTTTGGTGGTGAGCAGGGGAAAGCCTTGGGCGAGGTCGAAGCGCATTTGGTGGCCGAATATGGAACGGGTACCGGTGCCGGTGCGGTCGGATTTGTTGGTGCCGTGGCTGAGGATGTGCTGCATGAGGTGGAGATAGGGTTGCATGGTGTGATTGGGTTGGGTGTCGAAATGGGGGTATTGTACACGTTTGAGGGTGTGGGGAGGAAAGGGAAAGGCTACCTGAAAACGTAGCGCAGCAAAGTTTCTGCGTTGCTAAAGTTTCAGGTAGCCTTTTTATGGCGAATGATCAGAATGCTGGTGCGTTGGCTCGCTGCCTTGCTTTATGAGCATTTTAGTCTGCTATAGCGGGCATGGAGGCTATTCCAAATCGAAGCAGCCGACGGTTTCAACGTGGGCGGTTTGGGGGAACATGTTGACGATGCCGGCATTGCGGAAGCGGTAGCCTTTGCCTACGAGTACGGCGGCATCGCGGGCGAAGGTGGCGGGGTTGCAGGAAACGTACACGATGCGATGGGGGAGGTAGGGGGCGTGCAGGGCTTGGACGAGGGCGTAGGCGCCGCTGCGGGGCGGATCGAGCAGGATTTTGTCGAAATAGCCCCAGCCGGCGACGGTGTGTTCGGTGGTTTGGAAGAGGTCGGCGCTGTGGAACTGGGCGCGTTCGGCGAGGTGGTTGAGGCGGGCGTTTTGGCTGGCACGCTCGGTGAGCGCGGGCGAGCCTTCGATGCCGATGACTTGTGCGCCGGCGGCGGCGATGGGGAGGCTGAAGTTGCCGAGACCGCAGAAAAGGTCGGCGATGCGTTCGCCGCTTTGGGGCCGCAACAGCTGCATGGCGCGGGCAACGAGCAGGGCGTTGGCGGCGGGGTTGACTTGGGTGAAGTCGCCGGGGCGGTAGGGGAGGGTGAGGGCGTATTCGGGCAGGCTGTAGCTGAGTTGGGGGCTGTCTGGCAGAAGGGGTTGGGCGGGCTGGTGTGGGGTTTGCAGCCAGATGTGCCAGTTGGCGGGCAGGCTTTGGGCGTGCTGGATGAGGTGGGCGCGGGCGGCTTTGGGGAGGTGTTCGGTGTGTAGGGTGAGGCTGTTGGCGGTGGGGCTGTGGTGTAGTTCGATGGTGTGGACAGGGGCGTGCAGGCGGTTGAGCTGCTGGAGCAGGGCACGGGTGTTGCCCAGTTGGCTGGCAAGCTGGGGGGCGAGGATGGGGCATTGTCGGATATCGACAATGCGGTGGCTGCTGTGGCTTTGGAAGCCGAGGATGGTGCGGCCTTGGCTGTGGTGGGCGCTGAGGCGGGCGCGGTGGCGGTAGCCCCAGGCTTGGCCGTAGACGGGGGGCAGGAGGTATTGGGGGCGGATTTTGCCGAGGCGTTGGAGTTGGTCTTCGAGGATGCGTTGTTTGTAGGCTACCTGAACGTTGCTGTGGACGTGTTGGAGGGTGCAGCCGCCGCATTGGTTGTAGTGGGGGCAGGCGGGGGCGGTGCGGTAGGGGGAGGGGGTGAGGATGCGGGCGGTTTGGGCTTCGTCGTGGTGTTTCTTGCTGCGGGGGATTTGGTAGACAACGGTTTCTTGGGGCAGGGCGCCGGTGATGAAGGTGGTTTTGCCGTGGATGCGGGCTACGCCGCGGCCTTCGTGGTCGATGCTGTGGATGGTGGCGGTGTTCATGGTGTGGATAGATTGAGGCTACCTGAAAGCGGGATTGGGGTTTCAGGTAGCCTCTGTCGACTATTCGTGGTCGCCAATCTGGGGAGGGGCCTCTTCCTGGTTGGGGATGCGGTAGCTTTCGTCTGCCCAGGTGCCTAGATCGATCATTTTGCAGCGTTGGCTGCAGAAGGGGCGGCAGGGACTGCTCTCGCTCCAGAGTACAGGCTTTTGGCAGGTGGGGCAGGATACGGTGCGCTGGGTCATGGTTTGTCGGTGATGGGGTCGAAGCTGCACATTTTGAGCTGGAAGGGGATGTCGGTGTCGATCTGTTTTCCGCGCGGACTGTCTTGGGTGGCTTGGGTGAAGCGGATATGGGTGAAGTATTTGTTGGCAGAAATCTCGGGCAGGGTGTGGTGGGATTGGGCCACATCTACGGTGAGCATGTGGATGTTGCTGCCGAGCTTGGTGTTTTGATAGTTGCCTTGACGGGCGAGGCATTCGAGGCGGATGCTGTTGCGGCGCAGGATGCGCAGCAGCAGGGAGATGGCATCACCGGTGGGGGTGAGGGAGCGAATCCAGCAGCCGAGGTCGGCCACGCGCTGCTCAAAGGGCAGTTGCAGCCAGTAGTGATAAGAGGGAAGGTCGAAGGGGCTGGTGCCGCCGGATACGAGCATACGCTGCTTTACGCCCATGAGCCATTCGTTTTCGCGCAGATGTTGGCCGAATTTTTGTTGGACTTCTTGCAGATTCTGGGTGGCCTGGTAGAGGTCGTCTTGCTCGGGGGTGGAGTCGTATTGCTCGCGTTCGGCTTGGGAAATTTGCTGGCGTTGGCGTTCGAGCTCTTGCAGGATGTCGAGCTTGAGTTCGGCGCGGGAAGCGCAATCCATGATTTCGAACAGGGTACCGAGGGCGGCATGGTGTGCCCAAGGGTCTGGATGGCTGACGGTGGCGTTGAAGCGGGAAAAGAGATGCTCGAGGCGCAGGAAGTTGCGGATGCGTTCGGACAGAGGGTGTTCGAAGGTAATGATGGCGGACATGGTTCAACTACCGAATAATTGTTGGTAAATAAGGTGTTGCCGCTTCACGGCGGCAGCAAACTCGGGCAGGCCGGCTTCATTGCTGATGAGGTCGTCGGCAATGCGGCGGCGCTGTTGACGGCTGACCTGGGCGGTGAGAATGCCGTTAATCATATCACGGGTAAGGCCGCTGCGTTCAATGGTGCGGCGGATTTGTGTTTCTTCGCTGCAATCGATAACGAGAATGCGCTGGAGAATGCTTTGAAAAACAGGCTGCTCGGTAAGCAGGGGGATTTCGATGATGCCGTAGGTGGCTTGGGGATATTGCTGCTGTTGCATCCGGATTTCGGCGAGAATCAGTGGGTGGAGGATGTTTTCGAGCTTGGATTTGGCTTCGGGGGATTGAAAAACGAGTTGGCGCAGGGTGGCGCGGTTGAGGCTACCTGAAAAATCGAATACGGCCTCGCCAAAGGCAGCACGGATGGCGGGCAGGGCAGCTCCGCCATCTGCGGTGAGGGCGCGGGAGACAGCATCGGCATCAATCAGCGGCACGCCGTGTTGGGCAAACAGGCGGGCAGCGGTAGATTTGCCGCTGCCGATGCCGCCGGTGAGGCCGACCCAGGCGGTCATATCAGATGAATCCGGATTTGTGCAGCCACCATTGGATGCCTTGCAGGATATAGCTGTTGGCAGCAAAAACCAGCCAGCCGGCAATGGCGAGCGCGGGGCCAAAGGCAATGGGCTGGCCTTTAGCAGCACGCATCACTAAGGCAGCAACGAGACCAACCAAAGCGGCCACGAAAACAATAACGGGCAGGGTGCTAACGCCGAGCCAGGCGCCAAGTGCGGCGAGCAGTTTGAAGTCACCATAGCCCATGCCCTCTTTACCGGTGATGAGTTTGAATAGGTGGAACAGCAGCCAGAGGCTCAAATAGCCGACCACAGCACCGAGCAGTGCTGAAGGCAGACTAACAAAGCCTACCTGCCAGTTGAACAGCAGGCCGAGCCAAATCAGGGGCAGGGTGAGCTGGTCTGGTAAGAGTTGGGTATCGGCATCGATAAAGGTGAGGGCAACCAGCATGGCGGTGAACACGAGGCCGCCAAGGGTGAGCCAAGTGTAGCCGTAGCGCCAGACGACGATGCCAAATAGGATGCCGGTGAGCAGCTCGACGGCGGGGTAACGCCAGCCGATGGGGGTGTGGCAGCTATGGCAGCGGCCGCGTAGCAGCAGGTAGCTGATGATGGGGATATTTTGCCACGGTTTCACCGGGCTGCCGCATTTGGGGCAGCGCGAGGGCGGGGTGCTGATGTTGAACGGTTTTTGGTCTTCTTCGTCCAGCGGCAGTTCAAGATGCTGTTTGGCAGCGATACGCCATTGTTTCTCTAGCATGACCGGCAGGCGGTAGATAACCACGTTGAGAAAGCTGCCCACCAGCAGGCCAAGCAGGACGGCGAAGGGGATGTAGATTTCGGGATCAAGATTGGTCATGGGCGTGGTGCGGGTATATTTTCAGGTAGCCCGTGGGAGGCTACCTGAAAGGCTAAGATGATTAAGATGGAATGGGTTGACTGAATAGATTAGCCAACTACGCTGCCCAGGTTGAACAGTGGCAGGTACATGGCAACTAGAATCACACCAATAATGCTGCCTAATACCACCATAATAATCGGTTCCATCAGGGACGATAGAGTAGAAACGGCAATATCTACTTCTTCCTCATAAAATTCCGCAGCTTTGTTCAGCATATCGTCCAGCGAGCCAGATTCTTCACCGATAGAGGCCATTTGAAGAACCATATTGGGGAACAGGTCGGTTGATCCCATTGCGGTAGTTAAAGAAGTACCTTGATTTACTTGGTTACGGATACTTCTAGTAGCTTCCTCATAAATAATATTACCTGATGCGCCGCCTACGGATTCTAGTGCCTCCACCAGCGGTACACCAGCGGTAAATAGGGTGGCGGTTGTACGAGCCCAGCGGGCAATCGTACCTTTTTCTACTATGTCGCCGAAAATAGGCATTTTGAGCAATAGGGCATCAATACGTTTTTGCAGTTCAAATGAGCGTTTATGCCATTGAATAAAGGCTACTACAGAGCCAATCATTACAATGATGACGATCCAGCCGTAAGCTACCATGAAATCGGAAATACCCATCATAAATTGAGTAAGTGCCGGCATTTCTGCATTCATACCGTCATATACTTTCTTAAACTCGGGCAATACGAACATCATCATGATGATAACTAAAACGATGGCTACTACCACTACTGCAATCGGGTAAGTCAGTGCGCTCTTGATTTTCTTTTTGATGGCTTGGGTTTTTTCTTTATATACGGCCAGTTTGTCCAGTAGAGTTTCTAGTACACCGCCTGCCTCACCGGCATCCACTAGGTTGCAATAGAAATCATCAAAATATTTAGGATGCCTGCGGAATGCATTGGCCATAGACGTCCCTTGCTCGATGTCGTTGCGTACTTCCATCAAAAGCTTGGTCATAGAGGCATTGGAGTGACCTTTTGCCACAATATCAAATGCTTGCATAACCGGCAGGCCGGCTTTCATCATAGTAGCTAGTTGGCGGGTAAAAACGGTAATGTCGCTCTGGGTAATTTTCTTTTCGCGAACTTTTTTCTTTTTATGTAGGCTGATAACCTTGATGCGGCGGCGAGCGAGTTTGGCACGGGCATCCTGTTCGTCTTTGGCAACTACTTCGCCACGGACAATTTGTTCGGACTCCATGTGTCGGCCTTCAAATTCGTAGCTGGTTCCCGCCACTTTTTTGGGGTGGTTGTTTCGTTTGTTTGTAGCCATGATGATTCCCTTTAAAATGAAACGAACTTTGAATTAATCATTGGTGCTGGCAAGAATTTCTTCTAAGGTGGTAATACCTTGCATTGCTTTTAAAATACCGGCTCGGCGCAAGTCCACCAGTCCGTCGGCATAGGCTTGTTCGGCAATATCCACCTCGGTGCCGTTATTGATGATGATTTTCTGCATGGCATCAGTAACCGGCATGATTTCATATACACCGGCACGGCCTTTGAAGCCTTTGCCTTTGCAACGGTCGCAACCCACTTGACGGTATAGCTGCCAGTCATCCTTGGTCAAATCTTCTTCAGTGAAGCCGACTTTCAGTAAAGCCTCGGCAGGCGGACGTTCGATTGGTTGCTTGCAGGTGCAGAGTCGGCGCACCAAACGCTGTGCCATAATCAGATTAACCGAGCTGGCGATATTGAACGGTGCTACCCCCATGTTCAGCATACGGGATAGAGTGGCCGGGGCGTTGTTGGTGTGCAGGGTGGAGAACACCATGTGGCCGGTTTGTGCCGCTTTAATGGCAATATCGGCGGTTTCCAAATCACGAATCTCACCCACCATGATGATGTCTGGATCCTGGCGCAGGAAAGCCTTCAGTGCTGCGGCAAATGTCAAGCCTTGTTTATCGTTCACATTTACTTGATTGATACCAGGCAGGTTAATCTCGGCCGGATCTTCGGCAGTGGAAATGTTTACACTGTCGGTATTTAAAATGTTCAAGCAGGTATACAGTGACACGGTTTTACCGGAACCGGTCGGGCCAGTAACCAGTACCATTCCATAGGGGCGGTGGATGGCTTCCAGCAGCAATTCTTTTTGGAAAGGTTCGAAACCCAGTTGGTTGATGTTCAGCGTGGCAGCATCCGAATTCAAAATACGCATTACGATTTTTTCGCCGAATAGGGTGGGCAGCGTATTCACACGGAAGTCGATGGGCTTTTGGTTTTTATTGAACTGAATCTGAATACGGCCGTCTTGTGGAACGCGTTTTTCAGAAATATCCATTTTGGACATTACTTTTATACGTGAAGCAATCTGCCCGCGGATATTCAGAGGTGGTTGTACCACTTCACGCAGCTGACCGTCAGTACGGAAGCGGATGCGTGCCATTTCTTCGTAGAACTCAAAGTGAATATCAGATGCGCCAGTGTTGAGGGCATCAGACAGCACTTTGTGGATGAATTTGGCAATCGGGCCGTCTTCTTCTTCGTCATCCACCTTGAGTGCTGGTGCGGCCACGCCTGTGGGATCGGCAGAAATTTCATCCAAAATGGCTGTGGATGTTTGGCTGGCGAATTCCAGCAGACGATCTAGTTGCTCGTCGTTTACCAGAATCAGGTCGACAATTAGGCCGCTAGGGAAAACGAGCTTTTGGTATGTTTGCAACAAAGTGGGATCGGAGACACCCAAAAACAGTTTTTGCCCGCGTTTGAACAAAGGTACACAGCGGTACTCCATCATCTGGCTGTCGTTGAGCACATCCTGCACCATCATGCTGCGGGAGTAGAGGGACAAATCTAAAATCGGATAGTGGAACAACTTGGCCAAAAGTTGTGCCAAATCTGTCTGCTTGATGATGCCGGCTTCGGCCAGAATTGGAATTATATTTTTGTTTTGATTAACCTTTTCTCGGTATTTTTCAACCTGATCCTGTTCAATCAGCTTGGTTTGAAATAGGATGCGCAATAGTCCGACGCTCATAGTATTTGCCTGAGTAAAGTAGAATGGATTTCGAAATTTCGAGCGGATATTTGCTTTTTAGGATACCGCCCCCAATGTCCACATTTAGTAAGAATGCTTTTACAGTATTATAGTTAAGGTGCGATTATAAGTTAAATCATGGTAAGAATGCACCGTTTATGGAAAAAGTGATTATTCCCTGCAGCCAGATATGTTGGTGTACCATGAGGACAATGATAAGAGTTTTGGCTGTGTATTGCACATCAGCCTGCCTCCCAGTGGTCGATATGCAGTTGTAATTCGTATTGATTGCGCCATTGATTGGCGATGGGGCGGTATACGGTGTGAATTTTGGCCGGGAGTTCTTCGGTGCAACGGAAAAACATGGCTTCTACAGTGTGTCCGCCGCAGTTTAGACCAGCTTTTTTATGGCCGTTGCCAACTACCCGCTGCCACAATACTTCAAACTGGTTATAGAAACATGGGGGTTGAAAGCCTTGCCCCCATACTTGGTTGGACAGCGTTTCGGCAGTGTGCAGGGAAATTTCTTCTGGGTTCAGGCTGCCGTCGGTGAGGAAGGTGCTGGTAAGTGAGTCTCGATCTAGTAGTTCGGACAGCACGTTTTCGAAAGCCTGTTGGAATCGGGGAAAATCCTGTTCGCGGATGCTGAGGCCGGCAGCCATGGCGTGGCCACCGAATTTTAGAATTAGCTCGGGATGGCGTTTGGCCACCAAATCGATGGCATCACGCAGATGTAATGAGGGGATAGAACGGCCAGAGCCACGCAGTTCGCCATTGCCTGTGGGGGCGAACACGATTGAGGGGCGATGGAGGCGGTCTTTTAGCCGGCTGGCCACAATACCGACCACGCCTTGGTGCCAATCGGGATGGAAGGCGGTAATGCCCAGGTTGCTGCCAACGATGATTTGATCAGCCAGGGCAAGGGCTTCTTGTAGCATGTTTTGCTCGATTTCTTGCCGTGTACGGTTAAGTTCATTTAGCTGTTCGGCTAGTTCGGCGGCGGTGGCTGGGTCTTCGGTTAGTAAGCAGGCAATGCCGATTTCCATGTTTTCCAAACGGCCGGCAGCATTAATGCGCGGACCGATGGCAAAGCCCAAGTCAAATGGCTTGGCTTGCCGAATATCGCGCTGGGCTACCTGAAAAAGCGCCTGAATGCCGGGGCGGGTTTTGCCAATCTGCATTCGTTTGAGCCCTTGGCTAACCAAGATTCGGTTGTTGTAATCCAATGTCACCACATCGGCCACGGTGCCCAAAGCAACCAAGTCTAAAAGCTCGGCCAAATTAGGTTCAGGTAGCCTTTGTGGGTTGAACCATTGCTGTGTACGCAGCAGGGCGCGTAGGGCAGTTAATACATAGAAGATTACGCCCACTCCGGCCAGATTCTTGCTGGCAAACGTGCATCCCGGTTGATTGGGGTTAACGATGATACATTCAGGTAGCGTGTCGCCCGGCAAGTGGTGGTCGGTGATAATCACATCCATGCCCAATGCTTGGGCGTGTGCTACACCAGCGGTGCTGGAAATACCGTTATCTACGGTTAATAGCAGCTGAGTACCTCGTTTGGCAGCCAGCTCGGCTAATTGCGGGGTGAGGCCGTAGCCATGTTTGAAACGGTCCGGCACTAAAAACTCCACCCATGCCCCCATGCGGCGCAAGCCTAAAATGCCTGCCGCGCAGGCGGTAGCACCGTCGGCATCGTAGTCGGCCACAATTAAAATTCGCTCTTGCTCCCGGATGGCGCGAGCCAACCGTTCGGCGGCAGCATCAATATTTTTCAGTGATTGATAGGGTAGCAGGCTGGTTAAATGGTTATGCAGTTCGGCGGGGGAGCGGACATTGCGGGCTGCAAGCAGGCGTGCCAACAAGGGCGGAGTGCCGGCGGCCAGCAGGGCTTGTTCGGCTTCGGGGTCGGCTTGGCGGGTACGGATAACGGCGTTCATAAAGCCATAGTGCGTGGTATTAATTAAACGGCACATTATAGCGCAAACGGGTGGGCTGAGAGATTATCGACAGGTTGACGGGTGAAATGTTGAAAAAGTTTTTTCACTTTTATAACAGTGTGTTGCTATTTTATAGCAAGTTTTTTGTAAGAAATACTTGCAATGGCGCGGATAGTTTGGTGTAATGCTCCTCTTCTAGTGCTGTGCACGGAAACACGGGTGATTAGCTCAGTTGGTAGAGCGTCTGCCTTACAAGCAGAATGTCGGCGGTTCGACTCCGTCATCACCCACCATTTTGCGCGCGCGGTGGTAGCTCAGTTGGTTAGAGTACCGGCCTGTCACGCCGGTGGTCGCGGGTTCGAGTCCCGTCCACCGCGCCATTTCAATATAAAAACCCCGCTGCTTAAAGGCAGCGGGGTTTTGGCATTTCCAGTTTTAATATTTTCCATATCCCACCGTGAAAAGCCGCTTGGTTTTATGATATATTCCCCTTGGCTAGGAATAAGTTGGATATGTCTTAATATAGTTATTTAGAATCAGTATGATGCAGATAGTGCCCGCTTAGTTGTGCCATAATTGGAAGCCGCTATAATTGAAGCATATTTTTCATGCAAGGCGATAATCCGCAGACAGTATGAGCAATATGGCAAGGTGAGCCAACGCGGTAATTAAGTGTTTTATCTACCCAGTTGGTTTTTGAATTTAGAAATCTAACAAACTTCAGGAGCTGTGTGATGGAATTTCGCATTGAAAAAGATACCATGGGAGAAGTAAGGGTGCCGGCCAACCGGTATTGGGGCGCGCAGACCGAGCGCTCCCGCAACAACTTCAAAATCGACCCGGCCGCTTCTATGCCGCATGAAATCATTGAAGCCTTTGCCTATTTGAAAAAAGCCGCCGCGTTTGCCAATGCCGATTTGGGTGTATTGCCTGCTGAGAAGCGTGACCTGATTGCCACCGCCTGCGATGAAATTTTGGCACACAAGCTGGACGAAGAGTTTCCGCTGGTGATTTGGCAAACCGGCTCCGGTACACAGTCCAATATGAATTTGAACGAAGTGATTTCCAACCGCGCCCATGTGTTGAATGGCGGTAAGCTGGGCGATAAAAGTGTTATCCATCCTAATGATGACGTAAACAAATCCCAGTCTTCCAACGATACCTACCCTACTGCCATGCACATTGCCGCCTACCAAAAGGTAGTGCAGCACACCCTACCCGCCGTTAAGCGCCTGCAAAAAACCTTGGCTGCCAAAGCCGAGGCATTTGCCGACGTGGTGAAAATCGGCCGTACCCATCTGATGGATGCCACTCCGCTCACCCTCGGTCAAGAATTTTCTGCCTATGCCGCCCAGCTTGCCTACGGCATCCGTGCCTTGGAAAACACCCTACCGCACTTGGCCGAACTTGCCTTAGGCGGCACTGCCGTGGGCACCGGCTTGAACACGCCCAAAGGCTATGATGTTCAGGTAGCTTTCTATATCGCCAAATTCACCGGCCTGCCCTTTGTTACCGCGCCGAACAAATTCGAAGCATTGGCCACGCACGACGCTATTGTGGAAACCCACGGTGCATTGAAGCAGCTGGCTGTGTCGCTGTATAAAATTGCCAACGATATCCGTTTGTTGGCTTCCGGCCCGCGTTCCGGTATTGGTGAAATCCTGATTCCCGAGAATGAGCCCGGCTCCTCCATCATGCCCGGCAAAGTGAACCCCACCCAGTGCGAAGCCCTCGCCATGGTGTGCGCCCAAGTGTTGGGCAACGACACCGCCATTTCTTTCTCCGGCACTCAGGGGCAGTTCCAGCTCAACGTGTTCAAACCCGTGATGGCCGCCAACTTCCTGCAATCGGCACAGCTTTTGGCTGATGCTTGCATCTCGTTTGACGAACATTGTGCAGCCGGCATTGAGCCCAACCTGCCTCGTATCAAACAGCAGCTCGATAACTCCCTGATGCTGGTTACCGCGTTGAACACCAAAATCGGCTACGAAAACGCTGCCAAAATCGCCAAAGCCGCTCACAAAAACGGCACCACCCTGCGCGAAGAAGCCGTTAAATCCGGCCTCTTGAGCGCCGAGCAGTTTGACGACTGGGTACGTCCTGCCGATATGGTAGGCAGTTTGAAATAAGTTCAGTTAGGAAGGAAGAAGCGCATATTGGAAGCAGTATGCGCTTTATTTCGTTTATTGTTTGCACGGTAGGAAGGCTACCTGAAAAGTGTTTGTTTGGATTTTCAGGTAGCCTTTCGATGATATTTGTATCGGTATGGCCATAGTTAAAGCACTTATTTCTGCCTACTGTATCGGCAAGCTTTGCCGTACTGCGGCGGCTTGTTGCCCGGTATGAAGACATAAGTGCTTTGGCTATTGTTGCCTGCGTGCAATCTAAAGGCTACCTGAAAGTTTGGCTCCGCAGAAACTTCGCTGCGTTGCGCTTTCAGGTAGCCTTTGCTTGTGATTACTGACGGCTCAGTTTGTTAGCGGTTGCGGCCGTTGTTGTCGTACACCATTTTGGTGCCTTCAAAGATGTGGATGCTGGCGGCGCAGGTGGCGGCGGAGCATGTTTTCATCGGCAGGGTTACGCTGTAGCGGCCGCTGCGGGCGGGGCGGTAGCTGAACAGGGGCACGCTGTCGCCCAATACGTCTTGTTTCACCACGCGGCCATTGAGGCGTACGGTGAGGTCGATGTCGGAGCAGTTGTCGTCGCAGTCGCCGTAGAAGGTGTAGGCTTTGCCGGCGGTGAGGTTAACTTGCTCGGTGTGGCTCTGGCCGGCAGCAAGGCGTTGCTGGCGTAGTAGGAACACACGGGCGGCCGGGTCGTGGTTTTTCACGATGTTCACGTTGCTTTGCTGGGCATGCAGCAGGGAGGGGTCGGTGTCGGTGCTGCTTTCAAACACTTGCACGGAGTAGGCGCAGGAGTCGTTGTCGCAGTCTTCCATGCTGATGTTGAGCTGATGGCGGCCGCCTTGTTCGGCTTTGAAGCTCAATTGGGGTGCATCGTTGCCTTCGGTGTCGGAGGCGATTGTTTTGCCATTGGCGCCGAGGGAGAGGTCGAGGTCTTCGCAGGATTGGTCGCAGCGGCCGAACACGCTGTAATACTTGCCGGCGGTGAGCTCGATTTCCACACTGCGGTTTTGGCTGTCGGTGAGCTGGCCGCTAATCAGGGGCAGTTCGTGGACGTTTTTGTCGAGAGCTTGCTGTGCTTCGCGGGTGGTTTTTTGGGCGGCTTCCAAGGAGGCACCTGCGCTGTCACTGTTGCTTACTTTGCCGCCGCTAAACACGTGCAGCATGGAACGGCAACGGCTACGGGAGCAAGCGACCATTTCGGTGTTGAGTTCCACGCGGCCGTCGCGTTCGGCTTGCCAGGTGAAGCGGGAGCCGTCGCCACGGTTTTTACGGAATAGGGTGGTGCGGCCTTGGGTAACGCTGAATTTGATGTTGGAGCAGTTCACGGAGCAGTCGGCAAACACGGTATATACCTGGCCGGCTTTTACATCCAGTGTGGTGGTGTTGCTTTGGCCTTCTTCCAGGCGGAAGCTGCGCTGGAACAGCTGCTGTGCGGCAGGGTCTTCGCCTTTGATGGTTTCGGTGTGGTTGGATGCTTGGCTGGTGAGGTAATTGTCGGCAGCAAAGGCGGGTAGGGAGAGGGCGGCCAAAATTGGCAGCAGGGCGAGTTTTTTCATGGGTTGTTTCCTTTTGTTGGAGGAGAAATAAATTTTGCCAAGAGGGTTATAGCAAAGGAATGCGTTTTCGATACAAGGCATGCTAACGTCGCAGTGGAAGCGTGTTCATCCGCTATATGCAAAATTTTGCAGCATTATGCATGATTGCGTTAAATTTTCCAACTAATTTGCTCGGGTATGTATGTTTTGGCTGATACGTTGAAGGCTGCCTGAAGTTTTCCCTGCAGAAACTGCGTTGCGTTTTAATTGTGTTGAAGCTTCGCCTCCATGTAACCATTCCCCTGTCTGCCACAAGCTTCGTGCACTTTTGAGCTAAGTCAAATTCTGTGTCTGTCGAAGAGAGATAGGGATTCAGTTTTCCCTGCATGATGGATGGGTACAAACTCTTGTCTGCACAAAAATCTTCCTGCCCTTCAGAGGCTGTTCTCATTTAAAAGCATTCGTAATTAACCCGATTTAACGGCGCAGCCGCTTGCGTTTTTCCTGCGGAAGCAGGACAATTCACCACAACATATAGTGTTTTAAAAAATTTATTGCACTATATGTTGTATTTTTAAGGATAGGGCTATGGAAACGCTGAATTTTACCCGTGAGCAAATCGTTTGGCAGGAAGTGCCGGGCGAAGTGTCGCTGGCATTTCTGTTTTCCGGCTGCCCGCTGCGCTGCAAAGGCTGCCACAGCGCCGACAGTTGGAAGGGCAGTTTGGGCGCCGAACTGACTGCCGAATACCTGCAAAGCCGCCTGGCACGCTATCGCGGGCTGATTACCTGCGTATTGTTTATGGGCGGCGAGTGGCTACCTGAAAAACTGCTGCCGCTCTTGGAAACCGTGCGTGCAGCCGGCCTGCACACCTGCCTCTACACCGGCCTGGAGCAAGACGAGCTGGAACGCACCTCCATCGCCATCATCCCGCAGCTCACCTATCTCAAAACCGGCCGCTGGAAAATGGAACTCGGCGGCCTGGAAAGCCCGCACACCAATCAGCGTTTCATCGATTTGCGCACCGGCGAGGTGCTCAACCATCTGTTTATCGACGAGCAGGCCGCGCCCCGCCGCCCCGTCATCCCCTTGGTGCAACAACCGCCGCTGGCGGCGGCCGGTAGTCTGCATTTTCAATCGGCCTAACGGCTGAATATTCGCCCCTTTCGCCCCCACTAACACTGTCAATGAGGAGAGTAAACCCATGATCCGGCTAGATTCCGAACGGCTAAACGGCAAACTGCAGTTCATGCACGACTACATCAGCGCGCAAAACGCGGCGGACGGCTCGAAAATGGACGCCAACGCCAACGTAACGCAGAAGAACATCGCCACGATGGAAGCCGAGCTGATGAAAGACTTTTTCGTGCAGATTAACCGCGCCCAGGTGTCGCGCAAAATTGCCGAAATTTTCGACCAATCCGTGGCAAACGAATATCTGCGCCAAATAGAAGCACACGAAATCTATGTGCACGACGAAACCAGCCTGAAGCCCTATTGCGTGTCGGCTACGCTGTATCCCTTCCTGCTGGATGGTTTAAGCAAACTCGGTGGCGAATCCAAAGCGCCGCAACATCTGGCATCGTTTTGCGGTTCATTTATCAACCTCGTGTTTGCCATCAGTGCGCAGTTTGCCGGCGCGGTAGCGACAGTGGAATTTTTGACCTATTTCGACCACTTTGCCCGCAAAGACTACGGCGACAATTATTTGGAAACCCACGGCAAAGAAATCGCCAACCACATGCAGCAGGTGGTGTACAGCATCAACCAGCCCGCCGCAGCGCGTGGTTATCAGAGCGTGTTCTGGAATATTTCCGTTTACGACCAATACTATTTCGACGCGATGTTCGGCGATTTCGTCTTCCCCGATTTCAGCAAACCGGTGTGGGCGAGCGTGGCGAAGCTGCAAAACTTCTTCCTCAAATGGTTCAATCAGGAGCGCAGCAAAGCCGTTTTGACCTTCCCCGTCGTAACCGCTGCGATGCTGACCGACGGCGGCAAATGCAAAGACACCGTGTTCGCCGACGAAATGGCAAAAGAATTGGCGGAAGGCAATTCCTTCTTCGTCTATCTTTCCGACAATCCCGACTCCTTGGCTTCCTGCTGCCGCCTGCGCAACGCCATCGAAGACCGCACCTTCAGCTACACACTCGGCGCGGGCGGCGTGGCGACCGGTTCCATCAACGTCATCACCATCAATATGAACCGGCTGGAACAAGACGGGCGCGACCTTGCCGCCGAAGTGGCCAAAATCCACAAATACCAATACGCCTACCGCAAACTGATGGAAGAATACCAAGCCGCCGGAATGTTGCCCGTTTACGATGCAGGCTTCATCACGCTGGACAAACAGTTCCTTACCATCGGCATCAACGGCATGGCGGAGGCCGCCGAATCGCAAGGCATCAAAGTCGGCTACAACGACGACTACATCAACTTCGTCCAAAGCCGTCTGAAAACCATATTCGAAGCCAACCAAGCAGCCAGCAAGCACTACGGCGTGAAGTTCAACACCGAGTTTGTCCCCGCCGAAAACCTTGGCGTGAAAAACGCCAAATGGGACAAGGCTGACGGCTACAAAGTCAACCGCGAATGCTACAACTCCTATTTCTACGTTGTTGAAGACGAAGAAATCAACGCGCTCGATAAATTCCTGCTGCACGGCAAAGAACTGGTGGACTGGCTCGACGGCGGCTCTGCGCTGCACCTGAACCTGGACGAAGCCCTGCCCGCATCCGGCTACCGCTCGTTGCTGGACATTGCTGCGCAAACTGGCTGCAACTACTTCTGCGTGAATGTGCGCATCACCATCTGCAACAAATGCGGCCACATCGACAAACGCACCCTGCACGCCTGTTCCACCTGTGGTTCGCATGATATCGACTACGGTACCCGCGTCATCGGCTACCTGAAACGCGTTTCCGCCTTCTCAAGCGGGCGGCGCAAAGAACACACGCTCAGGCACTACCACCGCGAACAGCAGCAGAAATGGCGGCAAGTGGCCTAGAGGATGCTGTGATTACGCCGATAGCGATTTAATCCGCTAGACAGCATTTTCAGGTAGCTTCTCCTCCACCTCCGGGCTATCTGAAAATTTTAAGCACACCGCTTTTGCGGTGTGCCTTTTTATGGGTAGGAAAAATGGAATAGTGGCGTAGGATAGTGCTGCCCTGCTGCCGCGTGAGGCTATATGAAACTATCTGCAATTAAGATTAACTTTTCAGGTAGCTACAATAAAGGAGCCTCCCTGAAATCCAAACTGCCCGCACAAAAAAATCAGGCAGCCCATATACTAAAGGCTACCTGAAATCTTACTCTCTACTAAGCACTCAATATCTGGTAACAACTATCCTAATCCATTTGCAAATGGTCCAATGGCAGCACGGTGGAATTTTTCACTTCCTGCAGTACAAAGCTGGAACGTGCATCCACCACGCCCGGATGCGCCAGTAGGGTGTCTAGGATGAATTGGGAGAAGCTTGCCATGTCGGCGAAAAAAGCGTGCAGCATATAGTCGGTTTCGCCAGTGAGTGCGAAACAGCGCAGCACCTGCGGCCAATTGCTCACAGAATCGGCAAAGCCATCGCGCAGATGGTTGCTTTTATCCACCGATACGCGGATAAACACCTGCAGGCCGAGAGCCACGGTGGAAGGATGAACCAAGGCAGCATAACCCTGGATAATGCCTGTGGACTCCAATTGCTTGAGTCGGCGCAGGCAGGGGGAAGGGGAAAGAGCAACACGTTCGGACAGTTCAACGTTGCTCAGTCGGCCGTTGTGTTGCAAGGCCTGAATTATTTTCAGGTCGATTTTGTCAAGCGAAACAGATATGGTCATGATTTCGGTATCCAATCATACTACTGAGGCAGAGACTGTATGTGTGCCAGTCCAAGCTGTCAACTAGGAAAGCAACCACTCCGACTTGTAGCTGGTTTACTGGCTATACACAGCAAATATCTGGTCGATTATTATATTGTAAATATGTTGGAATAATCCGCTATAATTTCCAATTATAGAGAAATATCTTACCTAGCTATTCAATATCTGAGCATTTTTAGTTGAATTCGATATGAAGCAATAGGCCCTAAGCTCTACAAATCACTAAAATACCTCACGCTCAGTAAACAAATCTTGCCTCAAAACCCGATTTCAGGTAATAATTTGATGAGTTTGCAGGAGAATTGTTAACAAAAATTAACAATGGCACCAAAGGCACAATTGCCTAGGTAAAATGCTGCAAGCCCATTTCAACAGTTATTTTTATTAATGACTTGGGAGGATCGGTCCTAAATAATGATAGACTTTTGATATTTTTGATAGTACAGATTCCTGAGTTCAGTAAAATTTTAAAAAAACATTTATTTGGAGGGTTTTAAGATGAAATTACAGCATTCAGGCCACCAGCAAACGGTCTCTTCGAAATTGAATAAATTTGACTTGGTTTGGATACTAAACCTATTCGGCACCGCCGTGGGCGCTGGTGTGCTGTTCCTTCCGATCAATGCAGGCATGAGCGGATTTTGGCCGCTTTTTGCCATGGCCATTATTGTCGGCCCGATGACTTATTTCGCCCATCGGGGGTTGGCGCGTTTTGTACTTTCTTCCGCCAAGCCCGGCAGCGATATTACCGAAGTAGTAGAAGAGCACTTCGGCAAAACTGCCGGCAAATTAATTACCCTGCTCTACTTCTTTGCCATTTTCCCCATTTTGCTGATTTACGGTAACGGCATCACCAATACCGTAGATTCCTTTCTTGTCAACCAGCTCGGCATGGCTTCTCCTCCGCGGGCCTTGTTGTCATTCATTTTGATTGCTTCGTTAATCGGTGTGCTGTTGTTGGGTGAGCGTATCGTTTTGAAAGTAACCGAATGGCTGGTATATCCGCTGGTATTTATTCTGTTTATCTTATCGGTATACCTGATTCCTGAATGGAATACTTCTTCGCTTACCAATATTCCGAGCGCGGGCGCGTTTTTAACCACTTTATGGATTACGATACCCGTGTTGGTTTTTTCCTTCAACCATTCGCCGGCCATTTCTTCTTTCGTTTTGTCCCAACAACGAGAATACCAAGATGCCGAATTAACAGACCAGCATGCCAGCAACACCCTGCGCAGCACTGCCACCGTGTTATTGGTTTTCGTGATGCTGTTCGTGTTCAGTTGCGTATTGACTTTAACGCCGTCTGAGCTGTCCCTGGCAAAAGAACAAAATATTTCGATTCTGTCGTTCCTCGCCAATAAATTCGACAATCCTTACATTTCCTATTTAGGTCCGTTTGTTGCATTTCTAGCTATTGCCAGCTCTTTCTTCGGCCACTATATGGGTGCGCGCGAGGGTTTGGAAGGCTTGTTTATCAAGCTTAAACGCGATGCCGGCTCGGATACTGCCATCAATCATAAAAAACTGAACCTCTACTCTGCTCTGTTCTTCCTGATTACTTTGTGGGTTGTTGCCATCATCAATCCGAGCATCTTGGGCTTGATTGAGTCGCTGGGCGGCCCCATTATTGCTATGATCCTGTTCATTATGCCAATGTACGCCGTCAGAAAAGTACCGGCAATGAAACGGTTCCAAGGCAAATTCAGCAATATCTTCGTGGTGGTAATGGGCTTGATTGCAATATCCAATATTATCTATAACCTAATTGCTTAAATAAGCTGTAACCGTATTCAGGCCATCTGAAAACCATCTGTTCAAATGTTTTATGGTCATGTGAAGCAAGAGGTTTCTCAGACGGCCTCTCAGACAAATACCATTCCGGCTTTATAAAGCCGTATCCTAAAGATAAGTGAGCAGTGCCATGATTAGTGTATTCGATATTTTTAAAGTTGGGGTCGGTCCTTCGAGCTCACACACTGTCGGTCCGATGAAAGCAGGCAAACAATTCATTGACGATTTGTGCGCTCAAGGCAAATTGAAGCAGATAGAGCATATCCGCATTGACGTATATGGTTCATTATCCATGACCGGTTTGGGTCATGGGACGGATACTGCCATCATTATGGGGTTGGCTGGTTATTTGCCGCATAACGTCGATATCGATTTGATTCCGATTTTTGTTGAAAACGTTAAAGCAAGCGGCAAACTGGCTGTGGCATTAAACGAACACGAAGTACGCTTCCAATACGCCGAAGACATGTTGTTCCATAACGATTTTTTGCCTCTGCATGAAAACGGCATGACCATCACAGCCTTTGATAAAGACGAAAAAGAAGGCTACCGCCAAACTTATTATTCCATCGGCGGCGGTTTTATTGTTGACGAAGCGCATTTCGGCGCTGAAGAAAAACAAACAATTGAAGTCCCCTTCCCTTATAAAAACGCCAAAGACATTATCAAGTACTGCAACGACAACGGTTTGTCCATTTCCAATCTGATGTATCAAAATGAAGTGGCATTGCATGGCGAAGAAGCAGTTGGAGAATACCTGCAATACATCTGGCAAACCATGTCCGACTGCATGAAGCATGGCTTGGCAACTGAAGGCGTGTTGCCAGGCCCACTAAAAGTCGTCCGTCGCGCCACAGGGCTTCACCGCTGGCTTTCTGCTAATAAAAGCCTCAGCAACGACCCGATGCAGATTATAGACTGGGTAAATATGTATGCTCTAGCGGTAAGCGAAGAAAATGCCGCCGGTGGCCGCGTGGTAACTGCCCCGACCAACGGTGCGTGCGGTGTCGTGCCTGCCGTTTTGATGTATTACGACAAATTTGTCGAACCGCTCACCCCCGAAATCATCGACCGCTATTTGCTCACCGCAGGCATTATTGGATCGCTCTATAAAATGAATGCCTCTATTTCGGGAGCGGAAGTAGGCTGCCAAGGCGAAGTCGGCGTAGCCTGTTCAATGGCAGCGGCAGGGTTGGCGGAAATTTTAGGCGGTACGCCCGAACGCGTTTGCAGCGCAGCAGAAATCGCCATGGAGCATAGTCTTGGTCTCACTTGTGACCCAGTAGGCGGCCAAGTGCAGGTTCCTTGCATCGAACGTAATGCCATCGGTTCAGTAAAAGCCATCAATGCTGCACGTATGGCTCTGCGCCGCGCCAGTACGCCATATGTCGACTTGGACAAAGTGATTGATGCCATGTATGAAACCGGTAAGGATATGGACGCCAAATACCGCGAAACATCACAAGGAGGCTTGGCAATCAAGATTGTCTGCAATTAACATTGCAACCTGCTTTCATTAAAGAAGCTATCCTAGATAACTGGGGGTTATTAAATGGGGTCTATACCCCACGGATGATTCCGCAACATCTTTAAGCAAGAGTTGATACAGGTCTTCTTTGCGATGATTAAAGAGGAATCATCCGTTGGGGGTAAACTTGCTTCCCAAGTCCCTTATGTGTCGGCCTGTCTGCTAGGCTGTCTGAAACAGCTTCATCCAGAGAGCAGCGCACAGTGCCCACTGAAGAATCGGCAAATTCGCTGAAAATCTCAGATACCCGAAACAGATTAGAGAAGCTACTTTTATTACCGCCCAATGGAGACTCTGAAATCATGCCTGCGATCAAAACTACCCCTTTCTACCAAGCCCATCAAGATGCGGGCGCCAAGCTGGTTGATTTTGCTGGCTGGGAGCTACCCATCCATTACGGCTCGCAAATCGCCGAGCACGAAGCTGTACGCACCGATGCTGGCATGTTCGACGTATCCCATATGCTCGTAACCGATGTATCCGGCGAGCAAGCCAAGGCTTTTTTCCGGAAACTGCTGGCCAACGATGTGGCCAAACTCGCCTTTGTTGGCAAAGCCCTCTACTCCGCCATGCTCAACGACCAAGGCGGAGTAATCGACGACCTCATCGTTTATCGCGGCAACGAAGCCGAAACGCAATACCGCATCATATCCAACGGCGCCACCCGCGAAAAAGACTCCGCCCAGTTCCAAAAAATCGGCGCCGAATTCAGCATTAAGCTTACACCCCGTTACGATTTGGCCATGCTCGCCGTACAAGGCCCCAAAGCCGTGGCTAAGCTGCTCACCGTGAAACCTGAATGGGCTGACACCGTAAACAGCCTCAAGCCCTTCCAAAGCGCCGATTTGGGCAATGATTGGTTCGTAGCCCGCACCGGCTACACCGGCGAAGACGGTGTGGAAGTGATTCTGCCCGGCAGCGAAGCCGAGCCTTTCTTTAAAGCATTACAACAGGCCGGCGTGAAGCCTTGCGGCCTCGGCGCGCGTGACACCCTGCGTATGGAAGCCGGCATGAACCTCTACGGCAACGATATGGACGACGATACCAGCCCGCTTGAAGCCGGCATGGCCTGGACGGTGGATTTGAAAGACGAAGCCCGCGATTTCGTCGGTAAAGCCCCACTGGTGGCCCTGAAAGAAAAAGGCGTGAGTGTGAAACAGGTCGGCCTGCTCTTGGCCAGGGGAGGCGTGCTGCGCGAGCACATGGAAGTGATCACCCCGCAGGGCAAAGGGGTAACCACCAGCGGTGTGTTCTCACCCAGCCTCAAGCAATCCATCGCCATCGCCCGCGTGCCCAAAACCTTTGAAGGAAATACTGCCAAAGTGGTGATTCGCGGCAAAGAAGTGGATGTACGCGTGCTGAAACTGCCTTTCGTGCGCAACGGCCAGAAACAGTTTGATTAAACGCGTTTAGGTTTTCAGGTAGCCTGTTGCATCAGTCGGGCACGCAGGCTACCTGAAAACAATGCTTGGACGTAGTTCAAAAGAAGTCTGCATAAGGTGTGGGCGAAGTTTCTACAAAGCTAAAAAACTATTTTGCCCTTTTATCAAAGAATTCAATATGTACAAACTCCAGCTGATTCCCCTTCTGTTGGCAGCTATCGGTTTAAGTGCCTGTTCGCCGCAAGATAACCATCCTACTCCGACAGTCGCCTCTATTCCTGCTGCTTCTGTTGCTGAAGCACCTACCCAAGTGCAAACCGTTTCCGCGCCCGTGGTGCTTGAGGGATCGTGGAGCGATGCCGTTCCCGTGTATTATCAAACTCCAGACCCTGGTTTAAAGCGCGCGCTGGCCATTCTCCATCAAGGTTTGAACGATCCAATGATGACCACGCCAGGAGCTAAGCCCGGTCCATTCAATAACCTATCTGTTTGGGCGGCACAAATCTTGGCAACACATCCGGATCAAACCATGGCTTGGTGCCAAGAATTGCGACAGCAGCATCCGAATAACCAACTTATTCTGATATTCCAACTCTCCGGTACGCCGGATAGCAGAAAGTGTCTTGGTCAGCTTGATCTGCCTCCTGAGTACCAAGAAGTATTGTCCGCCCCCACGCTGACCGCAGAAAGCTTCTTACGCTTGAATCTCGCGCCGGTAACTCTCGATATCCACTGGGCAAGCTTCTACGCTACTGGACAGCCTGAATACGTGTACCGCATCGTCGATTATGTGGCCGATAATGCTGAGCTACTTGATGAAAAGCCGGCCAACCCCACTCAGCAAGATGCTGAAAAAATCCTAACCTATGGTGCCGCCCGCTGGTCGCTCGGCTCGAACATGAAGCAATATCCGCAGATTAAAGCATTGGTAGAGAAATATACCGCCGGCTGGCCGTCCGAAAGGCAGCAGGCATTGCACAGGGCGTTAAACCCACCCAAGCAGTAGTGCAGGCTACCTGAAAATATTCGCTTTACCACACCACATAAGAAAGGAAACCCACTATGCGTCTCATCCTCGCCCTGCTTCTGCCCTGGTTGCAATTTTTCACCATCGGCAAACCCATTTCTGGCGTCATCTGTCTGCTGTTGCAACTCACGCTCATCGGTTGGATTCCCGCCGCCATCTGGTCGGTGTATGCCCTGAGCCAATATAAAACCGACCAGAAAATCCGCCGTGCCCTACAAGATAAATAAGGCTACCTGAAAGCACAGTTTCAACGAAGCTAAGCAAAAGCGTAAGCCCGTTCAACACACACCAAGAATTTGCTCAGTGCAAGATGCTGTTTTTCAGGTAGCCTTGCGTCAGCGCAAACCCAATACAGGCAAATCTGTATAATGTGAATGACCTTACATCAGCCCACCTTCATAACTCCGGAGAAAAACCATGAGCAACAACATTCCCGCCGAACTCAAATACGTTTCCAGCCACGAATGGCTGCGCGCCGAAGCCGACGGTAGCGTAACCGTGGGCGTAACCCACCACGCACAGGAGCTTTTGGGCGACATCGTATTCGTTGAATTGCCCGAAGTGGGCACATCGCTCGCCGCCGAAGACCAAGCCGGCGTAGTGGAATCAGTGAAAGCCGCTTCCGACGTGTACGCCCCTATTGCCGGCGAAGTCGTGGCCGTAAACGAAGCCTTGCCCGATGCGCCCGAAACCGTAAACAGCGACCCCTACGGCGAAGGCTGGTTCTTCCGCATCAAGCCTGTCAACCCTGCCGACTTAGACAGCCTGATGAACGCAGAGCAATACGCTGCCGAAATTGCCTAACTAGGTAAACAACAGCCTGAAAGTTGGCTTTCAGGCTGTTTTCCATTTCCGCCCGCAGCAGGTTTGCCAAAAGGCTACCTGAAACCCACACATCCATGAACAGACGACAATTCCTCATCAGCAGCGCCATCCTCGCCTTGGCCGCCTGCGGCAAGCGCCGCAACCGCACCCAGGCCCTTCCCAAAGACAGTGCCGTACTCGCTCTGGGAGATTCCCTCACTTACGGCTATGGTGCCGCCCCTGCCGCCGCTTACCCTATGCAGTTGGCTGAGCTTACCGGTTGGAAAATCATTAACGGCGGCGTATCCGGTGACACCACAGCCGATGCCCTCGCCCGCCTGCCCGGGCTCATGCAACGGCGGCCCAAACTCGTTATTATCAGCATCGGCGGCAACGATTTCCTGCGCAAACTGCCCGAAAGCACCACCCGCGCCAACATCGGCAGAATTATCCAAACCGTGCAGGTCGCAAACATCCCCGCCGTGCTGGTGGCCATCCCCCATTTCACCGTAGGCGCACTGTTCGGCAAACTCAGCGACCACCCGCTTTACCGTGAAATAGCCGAACAATACCGCCTTCCCCTGATGAGCGGCGCGTGGTCGGAAATCCTCGGTGACCGAGATTTGAAATCCGACCAAATTCACGCCAATGCCGCCGGCTACCGCCTGTTTGCCGAAAAGCTGTATGCCTTTTTAAAAGAACAGGGTTTTGCTTAAACTGCTGTTGAGGCTACCTAAAAAAGTTTCGTCCCAAACTAAGCCGTGCGTTTGCCACATTAAGAGAATTGCCGATGAATCAAGATAAAAACACCATCAGAGTTAGATGAAAGTTTACGCGTATGGTATCCCTCTACAGTCGCTATACTGTCATGCAGGTATTTTTGGGCTTTCCGCTGGTTCTGTTGCTGATGGTTGCCGGTTTCGCATTAACCTGGGGGCTGGAAATGGTCGGCTGAATGCTGTTTGCCGGCGAGCTGCTGTCGGCGTTAATCGACGGCGGTGTTTACTTTGCCGGCATTTCACTGTTTCTTCTTGTCTTCGCTATTCTGCCTAGTGATAACGGTGCAGGCGAGGCCTTGCCCATATTCGGACCGGTATTTGCCTTAGTCGGTGCCATCTCCTCCCTGATTTTATCGGCCGCATTGCCCAAGCCCGGCTAATCCTGCTGCCCATATTTTGAGGCTACCTGAAAACCGCAAAACAGTTTTAACTTCGTTAAAGCCGATGCTTTCAGGTAACCTTTTCTTCGCTCCCTCCCACAAAAGCAGCTGCTTGCGGTACACTTGCGCCCGTTTTATCTATAGGTAGGAAAGCATGAACCTTCTTAGCGCGTTGGCGAAAATCGGCAGCATGACCATGCTGTCGCGGGTGCTCGGTTTTGTGCGCGATGCGGTGCTGGCGAGGATTTTCGGTGCGGGCATTGCCATGGACGCATTCGTGGTGGCCTTCCGCCTGCCCAACTTGCTGCGCCGTATTTTTGCCGAAGGGGCGTTTTCGCAGGCTTTTGTGCCGATTTTGGCGGAATACCGGCAGAAGAAATCGCCGGCAGAAACGCAGGAATTTGTGCAGCATGTGGCGGGGATGCTGATGTTTGCGCTGCTCATCGTTACCGCCATCGGCGTGCTGGCGGCGCCGGCGGTGATTTGGGCCACGGCCAGCGGCTGGGGCGGCAAGCCGGAGAAGTTTGTGCTGGCTTCGCAGCTTTTGCGGATTATTTTCCCGTATATCCTGCTGATTTCACTATCGTCTTTAGTAGGCAGCATTCTCAACACTTATGGCAAGTTTTCCGTGCCTGCCTTCACACCGGTGTTGCTGAATGTGTCGCTCATCGGCTTTGCGCTGTTGGGGACGAAGCATTTCGAGCAGCCGGTGATGGCTTTGGGTTGGGGCGTGTTTTGCGGCGGGGTGCTGCAACTGGGTTTCCAGCTGCCTTGGCTGTTTAAGCTGGGCTTTTTGAAAATGCCGAAGCTGCGTTTCGGCGATCCGGCGGTAAACCGGGTGATTAAACAGATGGCACCGGCAATTTTGGGCACGTCGGTGGCGCAGGTGTCGTTGGTGATCAACACGAATATTGCGTCGTACTTGCAAAGCGGCAGCGTATCGTGGATGTATTTTGCCGACCGGCTGATGGAGCTGCCCACCGGTGTGTTGGGCGTGGCGCTGGGCACGATTCTGCTGCCGGGGCTGTCTAAACACGCTGCTACGGGCGATAAGCGGGAATTTTCCGCACTGTTGGATTGGGGCTTGCGTCTGTGCCTGCTACTTACGGCGCCGGCGGCGGTGGGCATGGCGGTGCTGGCCTTCCCGCTGGTGGCCACGCTGTTTATGTATAACAAAATCGGCGTGCACGACGCACAGATGACGCAACAGGCGCTGATTGCCTATGCGGTGGGCCTGCTGGGGCTGATTCTGATTAAGGTGCTGGCGCCGGGGTTTTATGCACAGAAAAACATCAAAACGCCGGTGAAGGTGGCGATTGTAACGCTGGTGTGCACGCAGCTGATGAACCTGATATTTGTGTGGAAGCTGCAGCATGCCGGACTGGCCTTATCCATCAGCCTGGGCGCGTGTATCAATGCGGCGTTCCTGTTTTTATTGTTGCGGATTAAAGAGATGTATCAGCCCAAGGCGGGCTGGCGCGCGTTTTTGCTGAAGTTGGCGATTGCGCTGGCCGTGATGGCCGGCGGACTTTGGGCAGTACAGCATTATGTGGCGCTGGAGTGGGTGCGCGTGGGCGGCTTGCGGCGCACGGGGCAGTTGTTTGCGCTAATCGGCTTCGGCATGGTGCTGTATTTTTCCACACTGGGGCTGCTGGGCTTTCGGCCGCGCCACTTTAAGCGGCGGGAAATGTAGTTCTGGAGATTTCAGGTAGCCTCTTATCAAAAGGCTACCTGAAAGCGAAGCTTCAACGCAGTTCAAACACCCAATCCAAACAAAACAAATCCACCGGCAAGCCATCGTGTTTGCCGGCAGATTTTATCGTTGCGAAAGGGACGTGCTTATTCGTCGTCTTCCTCTGCCAAGGCAGGATGCGCCGCTTCCTGATTGCGGCCGATCAGCCACAACACGCCACCTACTACAACGAAAGCAATTTTAATGCCCCAGGCCACGCCGTCGCCCCAGTTGTAAATCCAAGCCAATACTTTCGGCACACGGTTGAAGAAATCTAGAAAAATCGCCAGGATGCCCAAAATGGCCAAAGTGCTACCTATGTTTTGCATGATTGTCCCCTTGTTGTATGGTTAAGAAAGAGGCGAAATTCTACACAAAGCATACATTTTTTCAAGCCACAAGCGAAAATGGTATGATACCGCCTTCGCAATTCCAACACACAAAAGGAACCACCATGCCCCTGCTCGACAGCTTCACCGTAGACCACACCCGTATGCACGCCCCCGCCGTGCGCGTGGCCAAAAATATGCGCACCCCAAAAGGTGACGACATCACCGTGTTCGACCTGCGCTTCTGCGTGCCCAACCAAGAAATCCTGCCCGAAAAAGGCATCCACACGCTGGAACACCTGTTTGCCGGCTTCATGCGCGAGCATCTTAACGGCGCTAACGTAGAAATCATCGACATTTCCCCCATGGGCTGCCGCACCGGCTTCTACATGAGCCTCATCGGCACCCCAAGCGAAGAAGCCGTAGCTGCCGCCTGGCAAGCCGCCATGCAGGATATTTTAAACGTGCAAGACCAAAGCCAAATCCCCGAGCTGAACGAATACCAATGCGGCACCTACCGCATGCACTCCCTCGAAGAAGCCCAGCAGATCGCCCGCAACATCCTCTCCCGCCAAATCGGCATCAACAAAAACGCCGACCTCACCCTGAGCGAAGATATCCTAGGCAAACTGTAAACATCATGTGTGGAAAACGGCTACCTGAAAAATATTTTTCAGGTAGCCTTTAGCCCGCCCGATTTTAGTGGATTAACAATGAGAATGGAGCAAGGCGACAAGCCGCAAATAGTACAAGCAGTATGGCAAGGCGAGCCAACGTAGTAGTATTCCTATTTTAATTTATTATATTTGAAACGAAAGCCTGTTATGCAAACCTTCTCCCTCAACGGCCATCAGCACGTTCCCCTGTGCGACTTGCTCAAACTCACCGGCCTTGCCGACAGCGGCGGCCAAGCCAAAACCTGGATCGCCGAAGGCCGCGTGCGCCGCAACGGCGAAACCGAAACTCGCAAAACCGCCAAAATCCTCGCCGGCGAAATCATCGAGCTGGATAACGGCAGCGCGATTGAAGTCCAGGAATAGCGCAGCAATAAAGGCTACCTGAAATTTAGCTTCGTAGAAACTCCGCTGTGCTGCGTTTTAACTCCGTTGAAGCTGCGCTTTCAGGTAGCCTTTTTCTCAACCTAACTTTCCAATTCCTGCAAAATATAATCTCTCAAAGGCCGGTTATCCTTTAACACATCATCCATGATTGCCTTAAATGCCGGATTCATCGCCTTCGTTTGCGAATCCCGCCAATGGTAAACGGAAAGCATAAAGTACGTTAAAATATCCAGCCGTCCGTTTCCTCCCTGCTTATTTTGCGCCGCCGCATCCGCCAGATTCCGATACCTCGCTTGCAGATAGGCAGAACAGCTTGGGTATCTCTGATTCAACTGTTCTTCAGGCATAACGGGCAATAATTTTTGCCTGCCTGTTACCGAAGGCGGAGCCTCGTTTTTCAACAGCAACAAACTGCTTCTGGAAAATTGTTGCAAAGCCGCCTGTTGTTTGGCAACTGATTCCGCTCCATCTACATTGCTGCCGCAAATTGAGATTGGCATATGTTGATTGTGCAAAACAACTTCTGGATATGCTTGCTGCATTATCAGCACGCAAAGTATAGAAAAAACAAATCTCGACATATCCATCCTTTCATATTCACAGTAGAACTCTTAATAGGCTACCTGAAAAATTCAGGTAGCCTTTTTCTCACAGCAAAAACCAACTAAGGAAGCCGCTCATATCTTCTAACATGATCAATAACCGCATCAATATTAAATGCCAGATAATCAGGATTACTTGCATACCGCCGATTTTCTGCTAAAGCACGGCGCAATATATATATACCGCTCTGCCCTAGGCACGCAATCCTCTTTTGTCCTCAGCCGAACCCCCATCTCTCTCCACCTAGTCGCCCCCTTTCGGGTTGTGAAACTCGCATCTTCTTGGGCAATCTGCTCCAGCTGCTCAGAAAGCCATACCAGCACCGGTTTATCCGTGCCGGGATAAGTTTCCTGGGCACATAAAATGCCTATTTTAGGATCATCGAAAAATACACCACCCATGGCTCCTGGATTTCCATCTTCATCAAAAATAATCCACCATGCATTTGCTGTAGTTGAAACAGCTATCGAAAACATCAAACAGCCAATAAGAAATATGCGTTGCATCTTAAATCCTTGAAAGTATACTGTAACAACCTTCTTGCTTCTGCTCGAACCAAACAACCCATTGCACAAATAGAGGCTGGATGTGGAAATCAACAGCGTTGTTTACACTTTCGGATTTTGCTTGAAGACCTGATTGAGCAGCTATCCGGCGTTGTCAAGAATGTCGATAGACACGAGAAACCCGCCTTGTTCTTGATAATGACGGATAGCTGTTTAAGAATCATTCAAACAAAAACAAAAGCTGTCTGACGTAGAAAAAGTGTAAACAACGCGACGATTTCCTACAACTTATCCCCTAATCACGATCCAGGATAAGAGTAAATTGGCTTATTTTTATCACAAAGAATTCGAGCAGAAGGAAAACCTAGATCACCACGCATAGGATCTAAATTTCCTTCCATTGAAACATCAACTCCTACAATCACGTCATTATCCCATTTATTCACAGCCCAAAATACACTATAGCTATAGCGACCATTTATCATATTTTTCTCACCCCATAATCCGGAGCCACCGGTTTTCGTATTATCTAAACTCCTTTCTAAAACATCTTGTTTCGGATTGCTGAAAACCAATTCAGGGGAATTGGGACGGCCAAAACTATAAATATAGTTATCATCTTTTTGATAAATTGCTAATTGTTTTCTATTAACTGTTGTACAGGAAAAAACTGTTATAGCCAATGCTTCTGGCTTTTTTATTTCCGCCTGTATAAAAGAGCTTATTGTGCACATAACAACTATTGGAAATATTTTCATAGACATTCCGCCTATTAGCTTTAGTTTAACCTAAAAGTTAATGCTTATCAGATTACCTACCGTACTATTTTCCGAGGCTACCTGAACCTTTCAGGCAGCCTCAATTGGTTTAAAATAACCCTTCCTGGCAATGAGGATTTGCCTCCGTATCACCCCACCACAATTTATGTACATATCTGCACATCTCTGGATTATCTTTCAAAGATTCATAAACTACTGAATCTACTGATTTCAGTACATAGCCACCTTCTCCTCCAATAACATTTGAACCAACCTCAAAAAACCGCATACTTTTTGGAGATGGAGCCCACTCATGTATCGTTTCTACAAAATAGGTGGCAACATCCCACTTCCTGATACTATTTTGGTTCTGTTTTGTAGCCTGCTCCATTACATGATAGCGATGCCGGAGATAGGTTTCACAATCGGCGGCTATTTGTTCGGCATGGGCTAAAGAGCCAGGAATAATCTGATCTTCGTCTATTTTATGAAACTGACTAGAAGTTTGAGGGTTAGGGGCTTGATTTCGTCTTAATAGTATCAATCCATTTTGGGCAAAATTTATGAATAATCCTCCTTTCTCACCTATATAAGTCCTAGCACCACACTTTATTCCGATTGAACCCCTATCTAGAGGACTAATTCGGTACACCTCTCCATAGGAAAAACTGCTACTAATAAAAACTATAATAAAAAATACATATTTCATACCTATCTCCATTATTGAATAACAGATGGATCTTCGAAAGAATCATTTCTACGTACAGTCTTAGAAAAAGTACCTTTTGATACTGTCATCCTACCATCACGATATAAAATCACAGATTGTTTTACTTGTGGCAATTTTTTCATACCTTCTAATTTTTTAACTAAGCTCCATCCTAATTCAATATCAGTATGCATAGCGCTAATTTCTGGTAAATTTTTAATTTTATTTGGATCATTTTCTCCTCCACCAGCTTGGTCAAACTCTCCAACAATATTATGCTCACTATTATTACCATTATACACGTTTACAACATGGACTTTTGGACATCTATAACCTGGTAAAAAAGATCCTCTCTCTATATGGCAATGAACCTTACCATCATTAAAAACTCCAGAATCTACACTAGCACTATCCATTTCAAAAAAGAACACATTTTCAAAATTAACTTCTTTAGGCAGAAGAGTAATCTTAAGGCCAACTCCCAATTCATAACCTCCTCTCGGAGGATAAATCCTTGGGATAGATTTGCCATTTACTATAACTGTATCCAATTGGTACTCAACACCTATTGGCTAAAGAATTTTAAAAGTTATCCTTTTCTCATCACATTCAGTTTTTGCAATCACAGTGACCGAGCCTACTGTATCTTTAGCAGTTATCACTAAAGAAGTTGATGTTTCTCTGACTTTAGTTACTAAATCACTATTTACCTCCCATTTAACAGCTTGATTGGCTGTTATGCTAACTGTTTCGCCCACACCAATAGTAGTTCGTTTCCAGTTAGAGGGCAGAGTAGCCTTTGTTAATGAGAAAATTTCTAACTTAGCCGTCCCATTATCCTGTTCCATACCCAACACCTTCCCCGTAGCCGGATCAATCAGCGCGCGCTGTTTGTATTTTTCCTGCCATAGCTCGATGCCGCGCTCGGTGCGGCGGATGATTACGCAGTTGCCTTCGGCATCGCACAGGCTCAGGCAGCGGCGTTCGTTTCTCAGACTCTCGGGCAGGTGCGGATCGTGTTGGGCGCAGGCTGGCTTGAAGCGGCCGGAGGCAGCATCGTAGATTAATTCGAAACAGGTTTCTTTCGGCCAGGTTTCCAAAGCGGGTTTCCGGCATATCTCTTTATCGGCGTATGAGGCGGAACAGCTAATTTTGTAAAACCAGCAAACGGCGGTAAAAACGCTGTACTTAAAGCCCGGGTTTTCTGCGGGCTCTCGGAAGGTGTTATTAGTGATTTCGCCGTAATCCTGTGTTCGCATTTTCTCTGCAATGGAAGTGTTGGGGTCTTCTGCATTGCTATGATGGGGATTGCTGTGCCTATTGCTTGCAAAATATTTGCCATAAAAGGCTTCTGCGGCAGCAATCATTTCCTGCCGGGTTCGAAAACTGGTTTTTGGTAGTGTCCGTTTATGTCCGATAGACGGCCAGAACTTGGCTACACTGCCTTCCAAAGTGAAGTAATAATCTGATTTCGGCGGTTGGCAGACGGATTTTCAGCCCTGTGGTGCCACGGCCTTGCCGTCTAATCTCAAATTCAAACAGCGCCCGCTTTCGCAGTCTTCAGGCCGCTCAGGCCGTTTATGGCGTCGCCGGTTTTCAGTTGGGTATTTGCATGGATGGTTGCCATATTCTTTCCCTTTCTGCAGATGTGTTTGAAGGCTACCTGAAAAGAGGTTTCAGGTAGCCTTCAATATAGGCCGCTTGAAGGCGGATGGCAATCAATATACTGTAAATATTGGCATTTATTTGCAGTAAGTCAAACCTGCGGCCAGCTTGTTATCCCTGTGGTGTGCTGCCGGTATCGGTCGTTTCGGCAGCCGCATCTTCCTCCTGCGCAGCTTCTTCGGCTTCAATCAGTGCGGAAGGCGGCGGGGTGGTGGTGGCGGCTGCGGCTTCTTGGGCTTGTTTGTAGGCCAAGGCGGCTTCGCGGTCGCGTTTGTTTACGCGGCGCATCATGAGGTAGTTGCCGGTGATGACGATGGTGCCGATGATGGTAATCAGGAAGGTGGCCAGCACGTTCATCTGCGGGTTCACGCCGCGTTTTACTTTGGCGAAAATCAGCTGCGGCAGGGTGGTGTAGTTGGGGCCGCCGAGGAAGGAGGTAATCACTAGGTCGTCCATGGAAAGGGTCATGGCGAGCAGGAAGCCGGAGGCGATGGCGGGGGCGATCAGTGGCAGAGTGATCACCCAGAAAATCTTCCACGGCTTGGCGCCCAAATCCTGTGCGGCTTCTTCCAGGGATTGGTCGAGCTCGCCCAAGCGGGTGCGGATCACCACGGTAACGTAGGCCATGCATAGGGTGGTGTGGCCAAGCCAAATGGTGAACCAACCGCGCTCAAATTGCAGCCAGCTCAGGCTGGAGCCACGCAGCAAGGCCTGCACCTGCAAAATCAGCATCACCAGCGAAATACCGGTGATGATGTCGGGCATCACCATGGGGGCGGACACCATGCCGGTGAACAAGGTGCTGCCGCGGAAGCGTTTGATGCGCGCCAAGGCATAGGCGGCCATGGTGCCAAGCACCACGGCGGCGGCGGCGGAAATGAGCGCGATGCGGATGGAGAGCCAGGTGGCTTCCAAAATCTCGCTGTTATTCAGCAGCGCGCCATACCATTTGGTGGAGAAGCCGCCCCATACCGTAACCAGCTCGGAGCGGTTGAAGGAATACACCACCAGCACCAGCAGCGGGATATAGAGGAAGACCAGCCCTAAAAACAGGCAGATGCGCAGAAACCAAGTGGACGATGCAGATTTTCTAGCCACGGCGTGCTCCTTCCAGCTGTTTGGCTTCATGACGGTGGAACAGGCCGATTGGCACCACCAAGAGCAGCACCATCACCACGGCCATGGCCGAGGCGAGCGGCCAGTCATTTTGGGTGAAGAAGGCCTGCCACAGGGCTTTACCGATCATCAGGTGTTCGGGCCCGCCCACCAAATCGGGAATCACAAATTCGCCCACCGCCGGAATAAACACCAGCATAGAGCCGGCGATGATGCCGCTTTTGGAGAGCGGCAGGGTAATGGAGAAAAACGATTTCACCGGCCCGGCGCCCAAATCGGCAGAAGCTTCGAGCAGGCGGTTATCCAGCTTTAATAGCTGGGTGTACAGCGGCAGCACCATAAAGGGCAGATAGGTGTACACCATCACGATATTGAGCGAGAAGCTGTTGTAGAACATATCCAGCGGCTGGTTAATCCAGCCCCAGCGCAACAGTAGGTTGTTGATGATGCCGTTTTGCGAAAGCAGGCCCATCCAAGCATACACGCGTAGCAACAGCGAAGTCCAAAACGGCAGCATAATGGCCAAGAGCAGCGGGTTGCGCCATTTTTCGCGGCTGCGCGAGATGGCATAGGCAATGGGGTAGCCGGCCAATAGGCAAATCAGCGTGGTGGTGATGGCGGTTTTGATGGAAAGCAGGTAGATGTGCACATACAGGTTGCTGCCGGATTTATCGGCAAACGGATTGAGCCCAAGCCACAGCGACGACCAGAAATTCTCGAAAATGCCGGTGTAGTTCAGGTAGCTCAGGGAAATGTTCACACGCCCGGCCGCTTCGTCCACCGTGTAGAGCGGGGTGTAGGGCGGAATCGAGGTGGCTTGCTCGGCCAGGCTGATTTTCAACACGAAGAAGAAGGGGATCAGGAAGAGCACCAGCAGCCACAAATAAGGTATGCCGATAACCAGCCCCTGCCCGGGGCTGAGTTTGCGTTTTAAAGCCTGCCATTTCATTTTTCAAGTAGCCTCTCTTGCTTGCCCTGGCCTGAAAGTGCGGTTTCAGGTTTCAGGTAGCCTTTTCATGTTCGGCAGCCTTGCCGAACCGGTATGTTGGTTTTAACTGTGTTGCAACCGCGTTTTGGCTTCGTAGAAACTCGTCTTCCTACGGAAGCCTCGGTCCGCTTCGCAGAAACTTCGCTTCGCTACGTTTTAACTGCGTTGAAGCTTCGCTTTCAGGTAGCCTTTAACGGGTAAGCGGCACGGGCTGGTTGGCCGGCCAGCTCAGATACACGGTTTCGTCCCAAGTGGGCGGCTCCAGGTTGGCCAAATACCAATAAGATGACAACACCTGGCTTTTCACCATGCGCCCGCTGGGCAGCTGCACATGATAAATGGCGAAGCTGCCCAAATAGGCGATTTCCTTCACCGTGCCGATGGTCCAGTTGTGTTCGCCCACATTGGCCGGCTTTTCCTTGTGCATATTGATGTCTTCCGGGCGAATGCTGACCCACATGGTCTGCTCTTCCGGCCCGGCCACGCTGTGGTCGATGAGGATATTCTGTGCCAACTCGGGGCAGTCGATTTCGGCATGGTCGGCCTCATCCACCACCAGATGGCCTTCAAAAATATTGGTTTCGCCGATGAATTCGGCGGTGAAGCGGCTGTTGGGGAAGTCGTACACCTCGCGCGGCGTGCCCACTTGTTGCAGTTGGCCTTCCGACATGATGGCGATGCGCGTGGCCATGGTCATGGCTTCTTCTTGGTCGTGCGTTACCATGATGCAGGTTACGCCCACCTTCTCCAGCGTATCCACCAATTCCAGCTGGGTTTGCTGGCGCAGGTTTTTATCCAGTGCACCCAAAGGCTCGTCCAGCAGCAAAAGTTTGGGTTGTTTGGCTAGCGCGCGGGCCAGCGCGATACGTTGCTGTTGCCCACCGGAAAGCTGGTGCGGCTTGCGTTTGGCGTATTTGCTCATCTGCACCAGGCGCAGCATTTCCTCCACCCGTTCGGCAATCTGGTCTTTGGGCATTTTGTCCTGCTTCAGGCCGAAAGCGATGTTCTGCTCCACCGTCATGTGCGGGAATAGCGCATAGCTTTGGAACATCATGTTAATCGGCCTGTCGTAGGGCGGCAGGCGGGTGATGTCTTGCCCATCCAAGATAATCTTGCCCTGATCCGGCGTTTCCATACCCGCTAGCATACGCAGCAGCGTGGATTTGCCCGAGCCGGAGCTGCCCAACAGGGCGAAGATTTCGTGTCGGTCGATATCCAAATCGATGTGGTCCACCGCATAATTCTCGCCGTAGGTTTTCACCACGTCTTTGATTTGTAGATAGGGCTTTTGGGGAGGAATATGTTTTTCAGACATGGGCACAGGGCTCCGCAGCAGTTGCAAACCGGCTTCCGCACGGGAAGCCGCAGGTGGCAGTTTGTGTATGCTTGTTTAAAATAGGCACGAGGTAAAACGGTGGCATTGGAGCGGCAAGGCGATTCGCCCCCATATCGTTTTTTCTATTTCAAGCGATAAATCACAGACTGCAAAGCATAATTGTAGGATAGAGCACCGGCAGGGGCAATGAAAAAACCGAATGCGCCCGCTTTTAGCCGATTCGGTAGGGAAAGTGTTGCCGACTGAAGGCATACCGGTGCCGCAAAAGGCTACCTGAAAGTTGCCTGGCCAAGTCAGCAAGCCATCATTCCATTTTTCAGGTAGCCTCAACTCATGCCCAAAATTTCAGACAATCCAATACCTTGGTTTAACCATAGAAAAGGCTACCTGAAATTTCAGCTTCGCGGCAATTCCGCTCTGCTGCTTTTCAGGTAGCCTCCATTCCAACCGGCTTAACTACTATTGCGCTGCTGTGCCGGAAATATCCACGGTAACGCGGCGGTCGGGCTGCAGGCAGGCTTTCAGAGCCGCAGTAGCACGGGTGCCGGTACAAGCCGTAGTAACTGGCTGGCTTTCGCCGGCGCTGGCTACGCTGATGGGGGCTTGCACGCCTTTACCCTGCAGATAGTCTTTTACTGTTTGAGCACGCCGCAGGCCGAGGTTGTAGTTGTATTGCTCGCTGCCGAGGCGGTCGGTGTGGCCGGTGAGGGCGATGCTGTCGATATGAGCTTGACGGCTAACGAGGTTTTCGGCCAAGCGGTCGAGGGTGGCTTTGCCTTCGGGCAACATATCGGCAGCATCCGATTGGTTGAAGCGGAACAGGGCATCAGCCGAGAGGTTGATGCGCTCAACTTGCGGCGTTGCCACAACGGGTTGCGCAACAGGCGCTTCTTCGGCACACCAGCGGTGGCGTACGTCGCGGGCGGCGGCTTGGCTGCTCAAACCGGCGGCCAAGGCTGTGAGGAGGAGGGTTTTTGTAATCTGATTCATTGTATTCAATCCTTGTTGGGGCTACCTGAAAACTGTTCGTTCAAACTTTTTCAGGTAGCCTTTGCTGCATCAAACGCTTACTTCCAAGTGTATTTGAAGCCTACGCTGCCACGGTAACCATGGCGGCTGGTGCTGCCAAAGTTGTGTTGGTAGCGGGCATCGCCATACACATAGGCGTTGTTGGATACGGGCAGCTGGGCACCGAGGCCAACTTCGCCCCAAGTGGCGTTGCGTTTCTCGCGCACATTGTCTTCACCGATGTTTACGCCATGCGGCTTGATAAAGTCGTGCCATACGTTGGCCACGGCATAGAAGGTGTTGGTACGCAGATTGCGGCTGGGGCCGTTGTAGGCCAAGCGGGCACCGAGGCGGCCGCGCAAGCTGTGCTGCTTGTCTTGGCTAACTTGGCGGATACTGTCGTTGAAATCTTTGAGACCAACGTATTGGTATACCAGTTGTGCCTGCGGCTCAATCAGCCAGCCACCTTGGTTGTCGGCATGGCTGCCTAAGGCAAACGGACGGCCAACTTCGGCAGAGAGGGCAGCACCCCAGCCGTTTTGTTTCACGCTGGTGCTGTCGCGATCTTGGTATTTATTACGCGACCAGCTCAGCTGGCCAACCAAGTCGAAGTAGCTGCCATTGGCGGCATAGTAGGTGTTGCTCAAGCCGAGGCTAACCGCATCGGTAGTGCCTTTGCCGCTGTAGTGGTCAGGGCTGATGCTGCCGTTTACAGCACGATAACGGTCGAAGAAATCGGTACTGGTTCGGGTATAGGCTAGGTAGCCGCCGGTGAGACGGTGGCCGCCTTTATCGTTGCGGTGAACAGCGAAGTCGTGACCGATCTGGAAACCGCCCATTTTGGTTTCAAAATTGAAGCGTTCTTTGCCATCGCTATCGAGGCGGCTGCCAAGGAGGCGGGTCCAAGTTTGGCCTTTGGCTTGTTCGCCGCAACGCGCGCAATCATCCCAAGCAAGGGTTTGGTTCTCGCCACGGCGCTCGTGCAGGGTGCCGATGGTGTGGTGGCCAATTTCTTGGTTCACTTGCGGCATCAACACATAGCCGGCTACGGCAGGGGCGTAAATGTAAGTCGACGGGCCTGCATTGGGATCAGCAAACAGCGTCCAGGCATACACGTTTTTACCGCCGGCAGTGCTCTTCAACACGAGCTGGGCTTGTCCGGCATTGGTGGTATTGGCCGTACCGGTAAAGATGGCATTGCCGTCAGGCTGGCCTTCTTGCTGACCAGGGGCATTGGCACTCGGGGTTTCTACAGTAACCACGTCAGACGAGAATTGCTGGGCGTTGGTTTTGCTGATGTTACCGATGATGCCGTTCGGCGTGCTAACCACGGTAGTACCGCTAGCGGTGCCTTTGATGATCAGGTGATCAGAATCTTTGTCGGCATCGCTGTTCCACAGGGTGTTCACCACCAATTTGCCGTTATTGCCGGTGTAGTTGCCGTTTACGGTGATGGTTTTGTAATTACCAACAGCAGCTGCAACCGGTGTGGCAAAGGCTACGGTGCCTGAGTTATCCAAGCTGGTTACGGTGGAATTTCCAGTATTGTTCCAGGTGGTGCCGTTACCCAGATTCACAGAGGAAGTACCTGCCGCCAGCGACATAACACCATTCAGCACTGCGCCATTAGTGGCAACGAGTGAGTTGGTGCCGGTAACTGAATTAAATACGTTGGTGGTGCCGGTTACCGTACCACCATTAACGTTGATGGTGTTGTTGCCAGCATTGGCTCGCAAAGCATCACCATTGGCTTTCACCGTTGCGTTGTTCAGGTTGGCTGTACCGTTATTCAGCGTTTGTACGGCAACGCTGTTGGCACCATTTAGATTGAGGCTACCTGAATAGTCCACTGTGCTGCTGTTTTGCGCAGTGTATCCGGTTACACCAGCTGTGCTGGTGGTGGTGTTCAGCTTGGAAACCAGTTTGGTTTTGTTATTAGGTGAACTACCGGCAACTGTTTGGTTGTTTAAGCCGTGGTTTTTACCATCTGCTATACCAATGGTTGCATTGGCGGCAGTATTGGCAATATTGGCCGTACCTTTCAGGGTTGCCGTTGCGCCGCCGGATACCAAGGCCACTTTAGAGCCGCTGCCGGTCAGGTTATAAGTGCCATTATTCACATTGATGGCAGAAGCCTTACCTGCCGCATCAGCGCCATCACTAGCCAGAATCACGGCATCTTTGCCGGATGCAGTAACGGTGAGGTTGGATGCATTTACGGTACCGCCAGCATCTGCACGGAACATAGTGGAGTTCTCGGTAGTGATGTCGGTACTGTTGGCCAAGGCAGCTACGTTGGCAACAGCATTGCCACCATTGATGTGGTAAGCAATTTGGTTTTTCGCATTGGTAGAATTATCGAATACGGCTTTCATGCCCGCATTGACGGTCATTGTTGAATTGCCGCGTGCGTGCGCACCGATTACGTTGTCACCTTTCAAGGTCAACGTACCGTCTGCAACCACATCAGCTTTGCCAGTACCCTGACCGTCAGCATAAATACCGTAGTTACGAGTAACCTGGTTGGCAGAAGCCTCTTCTACCGTAATTTTGCTGCTGGCAGTATTGGTGATTTTTGCTGTATGCCCTGCTTCAGCCACAACATTTTCACCGACAGCATTCGTACCAATTACATTGATTGCACCGGCATTAGTAATTTGAGCTGCACCAGAGTTTTGCGCCTGAATACCAACGTTTTGTTTTGGTTGGGCACCGCCAACACCGCGAGCCTTACCTTCAATATTGATGGTACTGTCTGCACCCAAATTAACTACTGTCGAAGCCGTACTGTCTTTACCTACGCGGATCGCAGTAGCACCTTGGGTCTGTTCACCAATGGTAATCTTACCATCGTGATTAACAACAGCATTGCTACCATTAACCAAGATGCCAACTTGGTCAGTAGCATTACCAATCAGCTTAGTCGGCGCATTTTTGCTGTATTGTGCAGCACGGCCGATGAAGATCTGGCTATCTTTCTCACCGTTAAACGTACCATCTTTTTCTACACGTACACCAGTAATACCGCTATTCGGAGCAATGTTTACGGCTACATTAATAACACCGCCGGCTTTATTGGTTGCCGTGGCATTGTTATTTACGCGGAGTGCATAGTTGTTATGTGAATAACCTTGATAGGTATAACCGGCAAGATTGATGATGCCATTGTTTTCAAATTTACCGCTATTGGTAGCATGAATGGTGGTAGACAAAGAATAGTAGTCGTTTTTGTTGGCTTGGCTAGCTTGAGTTGTGTCGTAATTATCAGACGCAAAGAAACCACCAGAAATCACACCATTGTTGACTGCTGTACTGCCCGCACCGCGCACGGTCAGGCTGTTAAAACGGCCGGACAATTGTGCCCCTTCTTCAATGACTGCTTTGCCGCCGTTTTCGGCCAGCATGCCGCCACCGTTGCCTGATTCCAAACCGGGGCTTACATCAATTTGCCCGCCGTTCTTGATGGTGGCAGTAGAACCTGCACCGGTTGCAGCCAGCACCCAGCGTTCACCAATCGGAAGGGTGGAATCTGGATGGGTGTTAATGGAGTTGTTTTGTCGGAAAACCTTCGTTTCAGTCGCAGCAGCCTCATTGAAATAGCGATCATATGCCGCCTGTTGGGTTTCACCGGCGTTGGCAAAGCCTGGAGTACCAACAGCAGGAATTAATACATTATTATTATAGTTAATCAGATCCTGCACTGTATTCAGTGTGTGACTTACTCCCTTGAAGGTAACGGTTTTTGGTTTAAACAAATCTTGACTAATCGCCAACTCTTGGGAAGCTACACGGGTTTCTTCAAAGTAAATGCGGTTTTTAGAGACCCATTCTGCCGATCCGCCGTTTTCGGCCTGCACCAGACGAGAGTTTTTTAAAGCAATCAGTGTTCTTACAGTGTTTTTAGTAGTAGTCTCATCTGCCATAGTAGCAGCCGGATCACCTAAGCTGGCAATAATTTTGCTGCCGTTGCCATTGGCGGTACCCAAGCGCATATCAACGTATATGTCATTACCCGTTGATACAGTACTTTGAATGTCCGCCGCAGATATAGAGCCAACGTTGTTGTAAACGTTTACTGTTTGATTACTGTTGGTTGCAGGATCAGTTACATTAACTGTGCGGCCTTTTTGATTGGCCAGCAGACGTTGGCGCTGGTTCAGCTCAGCAAGAATTGCGGGGTCGGTAAAGAGTTCGCTCAATTTCCCGCTTCGGATAGAACGATCATTCGCATTACCGGTAATGTTGTTGATATCGGGTGATGTTAAGGTAACAGTATCACCACCGGTTACCAAAGCCTGACCGACTTTATTGTCGTTTGCGGCTGCAGTATAAACACCCATATCACAGCTGCCGCCGCTGGCTACAGCACTGCCATTACCACAGGTAGAAGCCGCTGCGGGCAAAGCAGATACGCCAAGACCAACTACTGCAGCAGAAGCAAGCAGTTTGGCGGCAGAATTACTGGAAGACTTCTTCCGGCTGGCACGCTCCAATTCTGAGCACACCACCCAGGTGCCACGCTCTTCAGAGTACACGATATTATAAATTTTATTCATTAAATTAACTCCTTAAAGTGCAAATACGCTGATACATTCGAACAGGCTCCAAATGCTCGCATACCGTTCCGCAAAATAAAAACTAAGAATTTTAACATATGCAAACAAGAGAACTAACGAAAACTTATCTCCAACAACAGCAATTGATGGATAAAAGATACAAAACAGTAATACAACACATCTCATTGAAATAATTGCTCTAAATAGATACTGTTTCTCTGTTATCAGTGTGCAATAACTGGTTTCAGGTAGCCTTCCCTACCCAAAGGCTACCTGAAACACCCTGCCCATCCCTGTGTTACCATAGCGCCCATCTTTTCACATCACGCCATACACCATGCCCACCAAACACATCCTGCTCGGCATCAGCGGCGGCATTGCTGCCTATAAATCCTGCGAACTCGTGCGCCTGCTCAGAAAACAGGGGCATACCGTGAGCGTGGCCATGAGCCGCGCCGCTGCCGGTTTCATTTCTCCGCAAACCTTCCAAGCCCTGAGCGGGCACACTGTGTGGACGGACGATACTGCCGACTCCGCCGACGGCATGGCACACATTCACCTCAGCCGTGAGGCCGACGTATTCCTCATCGCTCCCGCCAGCGCCAACACCTTGGCTAAAATCGCCCACGGCATGGCCGACAACCTACTCTCCACCCTGGCCGCCGCCCGCGCCTGCCCGCTGGCCGTTGCCCCCGCCATGAACGTGGAAATGTGGTGCAACCCGGCCAACCTGCGTAACATCGCCCAACTGCAGGCCGACGGCATCACCGTGTTCGGCCCCGCCAGCGGCAGCCAGGCCTGTGGCGAAACCGGCGAAGGCCGCATGCTCGAAGCCGCCGAATTGGCCGAACTGCTGCCCGATTTATGGACACCCAAACTGCTCGCCGGCAAACGCGTGCTACTCACGGCCGGCGCCACCTTTGAAGCCATCGACCCCGTGCGCGGCATCACCAACCTGTCCAGCGGCCGCATGGGCGTGGCGCTGGCGCAGGCCTGCCGCGCCGCCGGGGCGGAAGTGGTGCTGGTGGCCGGGCAGCTTCAGGTAGCCCCGCCCGCCGGTGTAACTGTGCATCATGCCCACAGCGCGCGAGAAATGTACGAAGCTGTGATGCGGGAAGTAGGCAGCTGCGATGTATTCATCAGCGTAGCCGCCGTAGCCGACTACCACGTGGCCAACCGCAGCGCCGAAAAGCTGAAAAAAGACGGCAGCGGCACGCCGCCCGTTATCGAATTGGCCGAAAACCCAGACATCCTCGCCGCCGTGGCTCGGCTGCCCAACGCGCCCTTCTGCGTGGGTTTTGCTGCCGAAAGCCACAACGTACTCGAACACGCCCGCGCCAAACGGCTGCGCAAAGGCGTGCCGCTGATCGTGGCTAACCACGCCGTCATCGCCATGGGCAGCGGCAACAACCAAGTAACGCTCATCAGCGATTCAGCCGAAACCGCGCTGCCGGAAATGGGCAAACGCGATACCGCCGATGCCATCGTGGCCGAAATAGCCCACCTGCTGGAAAAGGCTACCTGAAAGCCTGCCCTATGGCTGCAGCACGTTTTTCATACCAAACGGAGCAGCAAGAAGAACCAACGCAGCAGCCCAAAAGCAACGCTTGAACAATACTATTTTCAGGTAGCCTTACACCCAACGGGCTACCTGAAAACGAGGTTTCCGCAGGAGGACGAGTTTCTGCGAAGCGGACCGAGGTTTTGGCAAAGTCAAAGCTGAGTTGCTATCAAGTTAAAGAGCAGCTAAAACAAAAAAACCGTGCCGCCGGAAAGCTCCGGCGGCACGATTTTTATTGGGCAAAGATTACTTACGCAGGTTCAGGCGGGTAATCACATCGCGGTAGGTGTCCACATCAGTATTGCGCAGGTAGGCCAACAGGCGGCGGCGAGCGCTCACCATTTTCAGCAGGCCGCGGCGGCTGTGGAAATCTTTCGGATTGGCTTTGAAGTGCGGAGCCAAATCGTTGATGCGGAAAGTCAAGAGAGCGATTTGCACTTCAGAAGAGCCGGTATCGCCTTCTTTGCGCTGGAAATCTTTGATGATTTGCGCTTTTTGTTCTACGGTTAATGCCATAATAAAACTCCAAAAATATAGCCTTGCGGCCGGACAAGCTGGCTGAGCCGGGAAGACCCACGCCAACTCCTAATGCCTGCTAAAACAGGCAGGCGCGGATTATGGCACAAAACCGCTGTCAAAAACAGCCGCACAGGCAAAATCGCGCCAAAGATGATGCCGCCATGTAACCAAAAGGCTACCTGAAAACGAGGCTTCTAAAGGAAGCTGAGTTTTCAGGTAGCTTTTTGGCCGAAAACCGAACTTCCGCTACAACCGCTGCCGCATCTGCTCAAACAAACAAACGGTGGCTGCCATCGCCACGTTCAGCGATTCGGTTTGCGCCGCCATCGGAATATGCACGAGGCGGCTAGCCGCGACCAGCATGGTTTCGCTCACGCCCGCGCCTTCGTTGCCAAACAACCAGGCGGCGGGGGCGCGCAAATCACAATCGTACAGGCTCACACTGTTGCGGTGCAGAGCGGTGGCCAGCAGCAGCACGCGGCATCTCTCCCGCCACGAGGCCAAATCCGGCTCAACAAACAAGCGCAGCGCGAAATGTGCCCCCATGCCCGCACGCAGCACCTTGGGCGACCACGCATCGGCACAATCAGCAGAAAGCACCACCTGCCCCACGCCCGCCGCTGCCGCGCTGCGCAGAATCGTGCCGATATTGCCCGGGTCTTGAATGCGCTCCAACACCACGCAATCGGCTTCGGCATCAAATGGCGCGGTGGGCGGCAGCGCAATCAGCGCGGTGATTTCTTCGGCATCGGTGAGGCTGGTGATTTTCTGCAAGGCCGCGCCCCCCGTCTGCACCACCCGTTCGGGTGGCAGCTGCGAGAGCAGCCGCGCAGTTTCCGGCTGCTGCATTTTGCTTGCCGGCACATAAACTTGCAGCACCTGCCCGCCGGCCTGCAAATAGGCGGCGAGCAAATGCGCCCCTTCCAGCACAGCCTGCCCGCTCTCGCGGCGCGCACGGGCACTGCGCAGCAGTTTGGCCAGATGTTTGAGCGCGGGGTTTTGGGCGGATTCGATGGTGTTCATGGCGGCGGATTATATAGCAGGGCAAGGTAATTTTGCTTGTTCAGGTAGCCTTTCGGCACACAAACCAAAGGCTACCTGAAAACGAGGGTTCCGTAGGAAGACGAGTTTCTACGAAGCTAAAGCGCAACTTCAATGAAATTAAAACTGCTTGCCCATTTTTCAGGTAGCCTCTTTTCATTACACATCAATCTTGTAATCTTCCGGCGCAATCCATTTAAGCTTATTCACAAACAGCCAATCCACTGCAAACGCCCCGGCCACGGGCACAAGCACAAACACCAGCAGCGATACCGCCAGCTGCCCCGCACCCCAGCCGGCGAGTTTCAAATGGTTCACCGGGCCGATGAGGCCGCTGATACCGAAGCCGGCGCTAAATTCCGTGCCTTGGATTTGGAACAACGAAGCCAGCACCCCGGCCAGCGCGGCATTGAGCATAATCGGCAACAAGAGCTTGGGTTTGGCCACGATATTGGGCATGGACAGCTTGGGCGAACCCACAAAATGCGCCGCGCAAGTGCCCAACGGGTTCACCCGCCGTCCGGCCACGGCCAGCGAAAACGCACAGGCGCAAATGCCCAAATTGGCCGCGCCCGAGCCCACGCCAGCCAAATGAATTGCCGTAGCAATGCCCACGGAAGACACCGGCGACACAATCAGGCAGGCAAACGCGATGGCAATCAACACCGCCATCAGCGTTTGCTCCAGCGTGAGCAGGTGGGCAATCCACGAGCCCAGCAGCTGAGAAAAGGCAATGAAATACGGAAACGCCAGCCGCCCCAGCGCACCCGCCACAAACAGGCTCACCACGGGCACCACCAAAATCGCATAGCCGCGCACCTTGCCGCGCAGCAGCACAATCAGGCCGGCGGCAATGCCGGCAGTGAACACCATGGTGAAAATATCGCCCGTGCCCTTGAGCTGGATAATGCCGTCAGCAAAGCGCACCGCACCGCCGGCGGCCATGGTGGCCAGCCCCACCGAAATCGATTCAATCGGCGTGAATTTAAACATATAGCCGATGGCCACGCCCACGGCGATGCCGACCATGGCGTTGGTGGCGCCGATCATCTGCGTGAGCATGCCCAGCGGCTCGCAATACGGCGTGAGCGCCTTAAACAACTCGCCCAACAGTGCGCCCGGCACCAGGGCAACCACAATGCCTAAGGCCGAGCCATTGAGCAGGTGCATCATGAAGGATTTGGGGGTGAGTTTTTCCATGATTTCACTCCTTTGGAGAAAGATTTATGTATGGAGAAATATAACGCTGCCGATAAAAGAGCGCAAATTTGCGTGGCTTGGGCACGGAAACGGAAAAGCTACCTGAAACCGGCCAACCCCACACCGAATACATCATGACCAAACTCAGCCTCTGGCATACCCCGAGCAAGTCCGCGACATCCTGCTCGCCTTGCCCGTAACCAAGCACAACCGCGTCCTGTATGAACTTGTTTGGCGATTTGACCACAATAACCCGCAAGGCATACCGGAAACTAAAGCTCTGCCTGCGCCCCTGTGCCTGCTCTGGCACAACCCGCGCTTTCAGGGGCTGGAAAACATCAAATGCTGGCTGGAGGAAGTGCCCAACTTATGATGATGACAATGGCTCATGGCTTGCCCGGCAACCCGAAATCGAAGCCCTGCTTGATGTGCTCCACCCTGAAGCCTGCCGCGTGTATGGCGAGCATGGCGGCATGTGGCAAAGCGCGGAAACGTTTGCCTTCTTTGTTGCCCGAATGTTTGCCCGCAATACCGAAGCTTCGCGCGGTATGGCAGGGACTGCCTCTACTGAAGTGAGCCCTCTGCCGCCAACGTCCCAATTGGGCGGAACGGCTCAAAAACGAAATCCGCAAGCTGCAAGAAAAATAAGGCTCAACATAGGCTGCCAAAAAATTTTAGCTCCATAGAAACTCGTGCTGCTCGTTTTAATTTCATTGAAGCTACGCTTTAGCTTCACAGAAACTTTGCTTCGCATCGTTTTTCAGGTAGCCTTTATTATTGGGGGATTGGGGCTGCCTGAAAGCGCAGCTTCAATGAAGTTAAAAACCAATCCTTCCACACACCATTCAAACCAAACCATGCTGCCCATCCGCCAACGCCTTTTCTCCTTCCTGCGCCAAGCCGCCACGATGGCTGCCGCCTTTATCGTTATCAGCCTGCTGCTTGACTGGTATCGCGCCCCTGTCGTGCCGCCCCAGACTGCCGTACTGCCGCTACACACCCTGCAAGGGCGGCAAACCACCTTGTTCGAACTGGGTGGCGGCCGCACTACTGTGCTGTATTTCTGGGGTTCGTGGTGCGGCATCTGCCGGCACACCTCTCCGGCGGTGGATAAACTCGCGCGCAACGGCGTGCCTGTGGTGGGTGTGGCCTTGCAGTCGGGCGGCGATGAAGAAGTGAGGATCTACCTGAAAACGCACGGCTGGCAATTCGATACGGTAAATGATACAGACGGCGGCTGGGCGCGGCAATGGCAGGTGCAGGTAACGCCTACCATCGTGCTGGTGAAAAACGGCCGTGTGCGCCACAGCACCACTGGGTTGTCCAGCTATTGGGGCCTGCGGGCGAGGATTGCTTTATTGGATGCCTTGGATGGGTGAGGCTACCTGAAAAGTTGGATAGTGAGCCAGCTGAATGGCCGATATGGTGTTGGGTTGCTTGGCTGTATTTTTGTATTGCCTGCGGCTCGCCGCTTTGTATTGCCTCACAAAACGCTGCTGCGCGCCGTTTTAACTCCGTTGAAGCTACGCTTTCAGGTAGCCATTGCTTGGCAATCCGTAGAAAAACCTCTATCCTTGCCGCCGCGTAACAGCAATCTTCATCAACATCAAGAAAAGGATAGCAAAATGGCAAACATCACCTTCCGCGGTACGCCCGCCAACACCGTAGGCAACCTGCCCGCCGTTGGCGCCGCCGCTCCCGCCTTCACTCTCACCGCCGCCGATTTGTCCGACAAAACCTTGGCCGACTTCGCCGGCAAACGCAAAGTGATCAACATTTTCCCCAGCATCGACACCGGCGTGTGCGCCCAATCCGTGCGCACTTTCAACCAGCGCGCTGCCGCTCTGCAAAATGCCGTGGTGTTGTGCGTTTCCGCCGACCTGCCCTTCGCCCTTTCCCGCTTCTGCGGCGCGGAAGGCATTGAAAATGTAGTAACGCTCTCCAGCTTCCGCAGCAGCTTCGGCGCCGACTACGGTATCACCCTAGCCGATACTCCGCTGCGCGGCCTCACCGCCCGTGCCGTGGTGGTGCTGGATGAAAACAACAAAGTGCTGCACGCCGAGCTCGTGCCCGAAATCGGCCAAGAGCCCAACTACGAAGCCGCTTTGGCCGTGCTGTAATCCGACGTAGCCACGCCAAAACGAAACCGCCTGCACACAATGAATGCAGGCGGTTTCGTTTTGGCGTGGCAGAGTAGGGCAGGGAAGGGTTACCTGAAAGCTGGAAGATAGGCCACACAAAATCGTTGTGTTGCCTTCAGTTTGTTTCTCCGGCCAAGCCGACTACACATTCTTCCTCGCCCAGCCACATCACCGATTGCGCCATATCCACAAAACGCACTTCGTCTGCTCGCAGTTCTGCCTGCGTGGCGGCGCCTTCTGGCGTGGTGTGGGCGGCGGCGAAGTCTTCTCGGCTGTCATACCATAGTTCGCCCATGGCATCGAAGCGGAACGCTTAGGTGTGCCGTTGTGTGGCCTGCTGGGAGGCGGCATCCAGCGGCAGGGTTTTGGCATAGCGCCGGATGCGGAGGACATTTTGGTATTGCAACACTTTGGCCGAATGCGACGCCCAGTGTGCCAAAAACTCTTGTTGCGATAATTCGGCTTTCTTCTTCACCAGCATGGTGATTTTAAACATGGCTTTCTCCTTGAATGGCCGCTGCTATGTGTTCTACCGCTTGCAATACTTGCGGAAACTCCGTATAGCCGTCGCGGCCCAAAAAGTGGCCGCCGCCAGGGATTTCTTCTAATTTGCCGCCTAACTGCCGTGCCAAACGGCGGGTGTTTTCCGGCGGCACGATGCTGTCGTTATCGGCGGTAAATAAGGTAATCCGGCCTGTTATTTGGCGTATGGCGGCAAAATCCACCGGGCACTGGTCTACATAGTTGTCTACATTAAAACCATTAATCTGCGGCAGCGTGGGAATGCGTGCGCCGAAGGCAGACACCAGCACCAGCCCGCTTACTTTGTGCGGGCGAACCCGGCTCAGATAATGCAGCAGCGAAATTGTGCCCAGGCTGTGCGCCACTAAAATTGTGCGCCCGGACGGCATGCCTACTGCCTGCGAGAGCGCATCTTGCCAGCGGCGGTAATCGGGCTGCATACTGTCGGGCAGTGCAACGGGCAGGGCGGTTATACCTTGTTGCTGCAGTTGCCGTGCCAGCCATGGGAACCAATGATCGGCCACCGTGGCGCCGTAGCCGTGGATGATAAACACGCGCACTGGCTCGACCTGCGGTTTGGTCAAGTTTTTGCAGCCAGCCAGCAATACGCCCGCGCCTGCAGCGGCGCAAAATTGTCTGCGGTTCATGGGGATGAGTGCTCCTATTTGTTTACAATGGACTGGAGCTTACAGAATGACACAGTGTGAGGGTCAAGATGAGAATTGGCGAATTTGCCAAGCAAAGCGGCATCAGTGTGCGGATGCTGCGGTTTTATGAAAGTGCCGGCATCCTTGTGCCTGCGCGCACGCCGGGCGGTTATCGGGAATACCGCGAGCAAGACATCGCCTTTGTCCGCAAGGTGGTGCTGCTCAACCGCGCCGGCCTCGCCCTGAAAGACATCGCCCTGATGCGCGACTGCTTAAATGACGAGCCGCAAAACTTTTGCCCAGCGTTGCGCGGCAAACTGGCCAACACACTCGCACACATCGGCAGCCAAATCAAGAGTCTGCACCAATCGGAACAACTGCTGGCCAGCTTGCTGGCGGCGGAAGGTGAAAAATGGCGGGAATAAGGTTCAGGCTACCTGAAAAATACTCGTTTCAATCATAAAATATGATTAAAGGCTACCTGAAAGTTTCAGGTAGCCTTTAAGGGCAATCAGCTTACAAACAGTCTGACGGTTACAACCCAAATACCGATGTATCGCCCGCGCCTTGGCGGATAAGCTCGGTGCCATTGGTCATATCGATTACCGTGGTCGGCTCGGTGCCGCACCAGCCGCCGTCGATGATTAAATCCACAGCGTGTTCGAGCAGGTTGCGGATTTCGTAGGGGTCGGTTTGCGGCTCGGTTTCTTCGGGCAGCATCAGGGTGCAGGAGAGCATGGGCTCGCCCAGCTCGGCCAAAAGGGCGAGAGCGATTTGGTTGTCGGGCACGCGAAGGCCGATGGTTTTGCGTTTGGGGTGCAGCGTGCGGTTGGGCACTTCTTTGGTGGCGGGCAGGATAAAGGTGTATGCGCCCGGGGTGGCGGCTTTGAGCTGGCGGAATTGGCTGTTGTCCACCTTGGCGTAAGTGCCCAGCTCGCTCAAATCGGCGCACATGAGGGTGAGGTGGTGTTTCAAATCGATTTGGCGGATGGCTAGGATGCGTTCCATGGCTTCCTTATTACCCATCTGGCAGCCGAGCGCGTAGCAGGAGTCGGTGGGATACACGATCACGCCGCCCTGGCGCACGATTTCGGCGGCTTGTTTCACCAGCCGCTCTTGGGGATTTTCGGGGTGGATGGCGAAGAATTGTGCCATGGCTCTCTCCTGCTGGAAAAACGAGTATTTTAAGCCTTTATGCTGCGCCTTGTCCTGAATTAAATTGAATTCACGCTGCTTAAATCCCGTTGTGTTTTTCAGGTAGCCTGTTTACCTGTTTAAACCTAAGCCAGCAGCCTGTGTGCCTGCTGTTTGATATAATGCCGTATTCATTCATAACACAGCAGATTAATTCTCTATATAGGCGTGCCAACGCTATATTGGAGAACTAAGTGCTTAGCTATACACACCAAATCATGCTCGAAGAACTAGCCCACATCGCCCTGCCCGGCTTTTTGCTGCTGGCTTTCAGCATCAGTGCCGCCACCGAAACCCCCACCGCCCGCAGCGAAACCGCTCCAGCCGAAATTTCCTATCTCTGTCAGCTGGCCGACGGGCGCAGTGTGCGCACCTCCTTGCCGCAAGGCTGTTGCCGACCCGTGGCCAAATCTTTGGCTGAGGAAGAGGTTGATTTGCCTAAGCAGGCCGCTGCCGCTCCCGTGGCTGCCGCCTCTGAGCCAGTTAAACAGACTGCCAACAACGCCGATACCGGCAGCGAATTGCCCGATGTGTGGCAGGAAGCCGTGGCTGCCGCCAGCGATGTGGAAATCAGCAAACCCGTGTCCATGCGCGTTACCCTGCGCCACCAGCCCGAGCGTCGCGCCCCCGTGCACCCTGCGCCGGTGATTGCTGCCGCCAAACCGCTTACACCCAAGGAAATCATCGCCCGCGACATCCGTCGTGAAGAACGTGCCTTGGCGCGGGTAGAACGCGAGCTGGCCACTGCCCGCCGCAACAACCAGTCTGATCGTGCCGGCAACCTGCAACTGCAAATTGCCGACCGCCGCTCCGGCTTGCAGTCGCTGCGCCAAGAGCTGCGCCGGCATCAGTAGGCTACTGTTGTAAGCATGATTAAAGGCTACCTGAAAGGTTTCAGGTAGCCTTTTGATATTTTGAGTGCTTGCAGATTTGTTCTTTTGCAAGGAATAGGATGGTATTTCAGGTGGTCTGCGCCGCTGAGGCTACCTGAAACAAGCCCGAATATCCTCGCATCAATAAACTTACACACCTGCCCGGAACATGGCAGGCTACCTGAAAATTCTTCATGAAAGAGAAACCATGTTTCAGGTAGCCTTTTCTTTTGCCGGCCGGAGGTGTGCATGAGCCGGCAAACCATCGTGATTATCGGCGGCAGCGGCTTTATCGGCCGCCATCTGGCTGCGGCGTATCAGGCCGACGGCCATCGGGTGATCATCGTTAGCCGCCATCCGGCCAGCGCGCTGGAGGCGGATAAGCGTTTTGAATACATCGCCGCGCTGCACCACCTCTACGACAGCACCCGCCCCGATTTGCTGATTAACCTGGCGGGGGTGTCGGTGGGCGAAGGCCGCTGGACGGCGCAGCGCAAGCAGGAGCTGTTGCAAAGCCGCTTACAGCTGGTGCAGGCTGTGGCCGACTGGCTGCGCCGCCACCCGCAGCCGCCGTGCCTCATCATTCAGGCTTCCGCCGTGGGCTATTATGGCAATGGCAGCGCGGAGGGCTGGCCGCCGTGTGCGGAAAACGCACCACCGCAAAATGTTTTCCCTTCGCAGCTGTGCCAGCAATGGGAAGCGGCGATACAGCGCGTACAGCAGGAGAGCGGCGTGCCGGTGGCCGTGTGCCGCCTTGGTGTGGTGCTGGGCAGGGATGGCGGCATTTTGCCGCAGCTGCTCAAACCGGTGCGCTACTGCGCGGGCCGGCTCGGCAGCGGCGAGCAGCCCCTGCCGTGGGTGCATATGGATGATATCGTAGCCGCCATCCGTTTTCTGGCCACGCAACCGCACAACAGCTTTCAGGCCTACAACATTACTGCCCCCAAGCGCACCACCCAGCTCGACTTTGCTCGCGCTGCCGCCCAACGGCTGCGCCGCCCGCTGTTGTTTTCCGTTCCCGAGCAGATGTTGCGCCTGATGCTGGGCGAGCAGGCCGATTTGGTGTTAGACGGCCAATTTACCCCGCCGAAAGCCCTGTTGCAGCAAGGATTTGAGTTTGCCTTCCCCACCATTGAGCGTGCGCTCGACAACCTGCTGAATTAGGCCACCCAATTCAATCCTTAGCTGCTGCTTAAAATCAGGTAAAATAGCGTTTTCCTGTTTTAAATTTTTCCCCGAAAGAGTGCCATGACTCAATCCCTCAGCTACCGCGATGCCGGTGTCGATATCGATGCGGGCGACCAACTGGTCGAAAACATCAAATCCTTTGCCAAGCGCACCATGCGCCCCGAAGTGTTGGGAGGCTTGGGCGGCTTCGGCGCGCTGGTGGAAATCAGCAAAAAGTATCAAAACCCCGTGCTGGTAAGCGGCACCGACGGCGTAGGCACCAAGCTGAAACTAGCGTTTGAATGGGATATTCACGACACCGTGGGCATCGACCTGGTGGCCATGAGCGTGAACGACATCCTCGTACAAGGCGCAGAGCCGCTGTTTTTCCTCGACTATTTCGCCTGCGGTAAGCTCGATGTGGCGCGCGCCACCGATGTGATTAAAGGCATCGCCGAGGGCTGCGAACAATCCGGCTGCGCCCTGATTGGCGGCGAAACGGCCGAAATGCCCGGCATGTATCCCGAAGGCGAATACGATTTGGCCGGCTTCGCCGTGGGCGTGGTGGAAAAAAGCAAAGTCATCAACGGCCGCAGCATCCGGCCGGGCGACGTGGTGCTCGGCCTCGCCTCCAACGGCGCACACTCCAACGGCTACTCCCTCATCCGCAAAATCATCGAGCGCAGCAATCCCGATTTAGATGCCGAATTCGACGGAGGTAAAACCCTGCGCCAAGCCGTTATCGCGCCTACCCGCCTGTATGTGAAACCGATTTTGGCGGCGCTGGAAAGATTTGAAATCAAAGGCATGGCGCACATTACCGGTGGCGGCATTACCGAAAATATCCCGCGCGTGCTGCCTGAAAACTGCGTGGCGCAAATCGATGCCCAATCTTGGCCGCTGCCCAAACTGTTCCAATGGCTGCAACAGGCCGGCAACGTGGAGCAGCAGGAAATGTACCGCACCTTCAACTGCGGCATTGGCATGGCTGTTGTCGTGCCTGCCGAGCAGGCTGAGGCAGTGCAGGCCTTCCTCACCGAACAAGGCGAAACCGTGTACCGCCTGGGCACAATCTGCGAACGCGCGGGAAGCGAGCATCAAACACAGGTGGCATAAATAGTTTCAGGTAGCCTAATTATTGGTATGGTGAGGCTACCTGAAAAATCTAAGTGCTTCTTATTTATTAAGATTAATAAGATTAAAAAGGGGAGGTAATGGGCGTCTATCGCTGCAACCATTGTAAACAACTAGGGGAACATTCTGTACAAGAAGGTGCCGTATGCCAAAAATGTGGGCAGCCCGTTATCGTTTACGATACCGTGTATTTCATCAACCAGCTGATTAACCGCTACGCTGCTGTTATGCGTGAACTAAATGCGTTGAAAGAGCAGGAAAGCGAACAGGTTTCTAATTCAGCAAATGAGGCCACACAATCAAGTGATACCAATCCACTATACGGCATTAAATTGTCGAATACTGAAGTTCTAAGTACTACACAGCAGCATTTCGGATTGGCGCAATGGTTTGCTGACAAACAAATTACCCCAAACTTCGACTATTCCGCCGTGGACATGAGCGGCTATTACGATGAAGCTGCCGAACGTATTGGGCAGTATTACAACGTATTTAAAGACATTATCAGTAGAATTGCTTGGTCATACCGCAATAGCCACAGCGGGCTGAATTTGGGTTTGAAAAAATACTCGCAAAAAGACGCCCAACAAATTAACACCCTCTGCCGCGAGTTTTATAGCAACACCCTATTTTCCCGTTATTCTTATCAAAAACAAGATAAACTCATCCACTTGAAACTACAAAGTGCCGCACCTGTCCGCCAATTTTTAGTGGTGAATGGCTGGAGTGGTATGCACTCGGGCAGATATTGAAAGAAGCCAAGCAACGAGGGAAAACTTTCTCTTTCTCTTGTGCCAGAAGCTTGGAAATCCGTTTCGCCAATGAAGACCTGCATGAACTGGATGTTGTCTTTCTGCCTACTGGCAAACAGCCTTTGGTAATCGAATGCAAAACCGGTGAGTACCGTCGCGATTTGGATAAATACCTTACCCTACGCAAACGGCTGAATATTCCCGCCGAAAACTTTATCTTACTGGTTACCGATATAGACGAAGCACAGGCCAAAGCTTTCAGCAGTATGTATGAATTAGCTTCCTTACCCTGCCCATGCTACCTGAACACATCAAGGTTCTAATGTAGGCAGAAGTTATAAAAAACCATTTCTACCAATTAACCAATAAAGGCAACAACATTATGGCAAAAAATATCGTAGTAATCGGCGCACAATGGGGCGACGAAGGCAAAGGCAAAATCGTAGACTGGCTGGCCGAAGAATGCGCCGGTGTGGTGCGTTTCCAAGGCGGCCACAATGCCGGGCACACGCTGGTGGTGAACGGCAAAAAAACCGTGCTGCGCCTGATTCCCAGCGGCATCCTGCATGAAAACCTGCATTGTTATATCGGCTCGGGCGTGGTGGTTTCCCCCGAAGCCCTGCTCGGCGAAATTGACGAGCTCACCGCGGCCGGCGTGAAAAACGTGGCCGGTCGGCTGCACATCGCCCCCACCTGCCCGATGATTCTGCCCTACCACATTGCGCTCGATCATGCCCGCGAAGCCTCCAAAGGCGCCGGCAAAATCGGCACCACCGGCCGCGGCATCGGCCCGGCTTACGAAGACAAAGTAGCCCGCCGCGCCATCCGCTTGGGCGATTTGGCCAATACCGAGCTCTTGTCCGACAAACTGCGCGCCAACCTTGAAGTGTATAACGTGCAGCTGCAACACCTGCATGGCGCAGAACCCGTGCAGTTTGATGACGTGATGGCCAAAATCAACGCCTTCAAAGAGCGTATTCTGCCGATGCTCGCCGACGTGTCGCGCAGCCTGCATGACACCATTCAGTGCGGCGAACGCCTGCTGTTTGAAGGTGCGCAAGGCACGCTGTTGGATATCGACTACGGCACTTATCCCTTTGTTACCTCGTCCAACTGCTTGGCAGGCGCTGCCTCTGCCGGTGCTGGCGTGCCGCCGCAGGCCTTGGATTATGTGCTCGGCATCGTGAAGGCCTACACCACCCGCGTCGGTTCCGGCCCCTTCCCCACCGAACTGTTCGACGACACCGGCAAAGGCCTGGCCGAACGCGGCAACGAATTCGGCTCGGTAACCGGCCGTGCCCGCCGTTGCGGCTGGTTTGATGCCGCCGCCCTCAAGCGCTCCATCCAAATCAACGGCATCAGCGGCCTGTGCATCACCAAGCTCGACGTGATGGACGGCATCCCCGAAATCAAAATCTGCACCGGCTACACTCTGCCCGACGGCAGCACCACCGATATCCTGCCCTTTGGCAGCGATGCCGTGGCCGGTTGCACCCCAATCTACGAAACCTTACCCGGCTGGACAGAATCCACCTTCGGCGTGCAAAGCTTTGATCAGCTGCCAGAAAATGCCAAAGGCTATCTGAAACGCATCGCAGAAGTATGCGGCGCGCCCATCGCCATTGTCTCCACTGGCCCAGATCGCGTGGAGACCATCGTGCTGCAGCATCCGTTTACCAATTAAACCACTGGGCTGGATGAGAAAAGGCTACCTGAAGGGGTTCAGGTAGCCTCCTCCATGTACAAGGTGAGTGCAGAGCAACTTTGTGAGCCATATTACGAGAGAAATATTGCAAGGGAAAGCTCCAGTATACGTGCGGCACACTCCATGCACATAGTTTGCTATACTAAATCGAAGGCTACCTGAGAATACAGATTGCCTGGTTTAGCTTCGTTGAAGCGTTACTTTCAGGTAACCCTATTTTCCTTTGTTCCAAACAATCAAGAAGAGTATAGGCAAAGAAAAGGCTTGCCGAAGCAAGCCTTTTGTTGGGTTACTAGGCTAGGCTAGCCACAAATTAGAATTTATGTACCACGCCAGTGCCTACGCCCCAGTTGTTTACGTTTTTATCGTTAGTGTTGGCTTTTTCACGCAACCAACCTACAGATACCAAGCCAGTGGTGCGGCGAGAGAACGCGTAGTCAGCACCAACAATGGCTTGCAGGTAGCGACCACCATCGGTCCGAACATTATCACTCTTAGCACGGCCGTAAGCTACAGTTGCTTTCGGAGTAATAGCACCGAAAGTGTAAGCAGCAGAGAGTTGAGCCTCTGTGGTTTTGCCGTTGTTTTCGGTGGTAGCAGCAACGTCAGCATCTGCAAAGAAGTCAGTGTTTACGTTTTTAGCGTATTGGAAACCACCAGCAACATACAGGTTGTTAGCATCATAACCTACAGACAGGTTGTGAGCGTGGCTGTCTTTCCGACCGGCAGCAGCACTGGTAGATTTGCGAGCGTATTCAGTTGCGTAACGTGCGAAGAAGCCGCTGTTTTTGTAACCTAAGCCCAAACCAAATACCGGCTTGCCGTCATTAGTGCGGCCGCCGTGTACGTTAGCACCAGGAGCCATCTGGAATGAGAAGTCAAAACCACCAAAGTCAGGAGACTGATAGTTCAAGCTGGTACGGCGAGTACCGAAACGGGTATAGCGATCCAAGCCTAAGAGGTAGCTGCCATATTCCCAGTTGTCTTGGGCAACTACAGCATTTCTCAGCGGAGTGCTTACACGACCAACTTTAACAGTACCGAAACCACCTTCCAAACCAATGAAGCTGTCTCGGTTGTTTACAAAGCTACCACCGGCCAAGCTGGTGTTAGCTTCAACTTGCCAAATAGCTTTCAGGTTGCCACCCAGGTCTTCAGAACCTTTGAAGCCGATGTAGCTACCGTAGTCAACCACACCCCAAGCGTTTCTTACGCTCTTCGGCTGGGCAGAGGTGCCTTCACGAACAAATTCAACACCGGCACGGATGTTACCGTACAGAATCACTTCTGCAGAAGCGGCAACCGGCAAGGAAACCAATGCTAATGCAATCAGGGTTTTTTTCATGCTGCATTCCTTTATCTATGTCTAAACTAAAAATACACACTTAAAAAAGAAACTTCGTCTTCCTTTATTTAAGCTCTTACGCAATCGCCGCATTAGCGATTTCATAACTGCAATATAATTGTTCGGCGGCAAAAAAACAAATCCAATCGCGGGCAAAACAGCAGATGCGGGCGAAGTTGTATGCTTTATGCAACAATGTAGCGCTGTGTTGAGGGGCGGGTTTTGTGTTGTTTCAGGGCTGTGCTTTCTGGCAGAATCTGGTTGCGCGGCGAGGATTGCCTTGGTACGCGATACGGCCTATTATCGTATAAATTATGTTCCGGCTGCCAGAAGGTGGTGCAGCCGGGAGTTTGAAATAAATGTTTGAGAGTTTATGAGCCACACTGTACACCTGAAATTTGAAGAGATAGACAACTCTGTTTTGCAGCGGCTGTGCGGGCCGCTGGAAGAGAATTTGGAAAAACTTGGTAAAGTGTTGGAAGTGGAAATTGGGCGACAGTTTGCCGAATTTGCCTTTATTGGCAATCATGCTCATGCAGCGCGGGCCGCCCTCTTAAAGCTGGCCGAATTGGCTGAGCGGCGGGATTTGGACGATAACGACATCCAGCTCTCAGCAGTAGAGGCCAAAACAGCCGACGAGACTTTTGTGCCAAAGAGCGAAGCTGGATATCAGTATTTCCTGCAAACGCGGCGCGGCAAGCTGGGCGGACGCACGCCGCGCCAAAACGGTTATATCCGCGCACTGCTCAACCACGATATTGTGTTTGGCCTGGGCCCGGCGGGCACGGGCAAAACTTATTTGGCAGTAGCGGCAGCAGTGGACGCAATGAGCAAACATGAGGTGGAACGCATTGTATTAGTTCGCCCTGCGGTGGAAGCGGGGGAGAAACTCGGCTTTCTGCCGGGCGATTTGGTGCAAAAGGTAGACCCTTATCTGCGCCCGCTGTATGACGCGCTGTATGATTTGATGGGCTTCGACCGCGTTACCAAGCTGCTGGAACGCGGGCTGATTGAAATTGCACCGCTGGCCTATATGCGCGGGCGTACGCTGAACGGCTCGTATGTGATTCTAGACGAAGCGCAAAATACCACTCCGGAACAGATGAAAATGTTCCTCACGCGTATCGGCTTCGGCGCTAAGGCAGCAATCACCGGCGACATCAGCCAAATCGACTTGCCACGCAATATTAAGTCCGGTCTGAAAGACGCGCGGGAAAAACTGCAAGGCATCGAGGGCATTTATTTCCACACCTTTACCAGCGAAGATGTGGTACGCCATCCCTTGGTGCAGAAAATTGTGGATGCTTACGATGCTGCGAATGCAGAGCGGGAAGAGTAGCGTTTGCCGCCTTTGCCCCTTTAATTATTCCGGTTTCAGGTAGCCTTTAAATAGATGGTTTGAGGCTACCTGAAATTTATCTCGGGTTCGACCTTAACCTTCAAAGTAAAGAACGATTATGCAAAATATGCGGCTGCAGTTGCGGCTCTATTTCAAAATATTCACGCCATTTGGGCATATGTGAATAAGTCGCATTTCCTTCACCAAATGATACAATCGTACCAAACCTTGCGGGAGAATTAAGAATAATGGGCAAAATGGAATGGATGATTGCGGTTTTGGCGGCAGGGCTGGCGGCTGGGGTGGCGTGGATACGGCATCGCCGGCAAACTGGTCAAGATTCTTACTTACCGTTGTGGCGGCCTTTGGTGTGGCTGGCGGGTTGGCTGGCTATACTCTTGGGTATTATCGGCATTTTTTTGCCGGGTTTGCCGACTGTACCGTTTGTGTTGCTGGCGGCAGGCTGTTGGTCGCGCACATCGCCGCGTTTCCACCGTTGGCTGAGCGAACACCGCCATTTCGGCCCGATGGTGCGTGACTGGGAGCGCAAACGGGTGATTCCGCTTAAGGGCAAGATAATATCGGCGTTGATGATGTCCTGTTCGTGTGCGTGGATGCTGTATCGTTTCCCAGAGCGCTGGTGGGCAGGTGCGGGGATGGTGATAGTGTGTTTGGCGGTAACAGTGTGGATGTGGCAGTTGCCGAGCAAGTAAAGTTGAGGGGGGGGACATGAGGAAGGGGCTACCTGAAATCTTCAGGTAGCCCCTCCTGTATCAAATAATGTGCCGTTCTACAGGCTGTGTACTTTGAAAAACAGTCCTTCAATTGGAGCGAGCTGTTTGTCTGCAGAGTGTGCCGGTGGCTTCTTGCAGGATTTGTTGAGTCATGATTTTTCCCTTTCGGGCGTGGTGGATACGGCTGCAGTAATTGTTTTTCATACCGGGCGAGCCAACGCGGTATGAAGCAATAAGTGCTTTAGCTGTAATGTTTGGCAGTATAAGGGTTTTGTGGCGATGGGTAGTAGCGTATTGCGGCAAGATGGTGTTTCTTCGCGAGAAAGGATAGTTATGTTTTCACTTTGTTGGAGCTCTTGTTTTCAGGCAGCCTGTACTGGATGGTGGCTTCCTTGAATAATAAAGGCTACCTGAAATTCCAGCTGCGCAGAAACTTGTGTAGCCGTTTTAACTTCGTTGAAGCTTACACTTTCAGGTAGCCTTTTACCTACTATGGAATCATAAAATCTGCCACACGAAGAAAATCAAGGTGTGCAGGATAAACAGCGGCACGAGGATGCCGAACGACCAGGCCATGTAGCCGAAGAAGCCGGGCATGGGCACTTTGCGCTGTTCGGCGATGGCTTTCACCATGAAGTTGGGGGCGTTGCCGATGTAGCTGAGTGCGCCCATGAACACGGAACCCATGGACACGGCGAGCAGTGTGTGGAACAGGTGGCCGTTCATCAGGGTGTGTGTGTCGCCGCCGGCCATGTTGAAGAACACGAGGTAGGTGGGGGCGTTATCCAAAAAGGCGGAGAGCATGCCGGTCATCCAGAAATACATGGTATTGATCGGATTGCCGGAAGCATCGTGCACGAGGGAAATCAGCGGGGCAAACGCACCGTGTTCGCCGGCTTGCAGTATGGCCAATACGGGGGCGATGGTGATGAAGATGCCGAGGAAGAGTTTGCCCACTTCGGCGATGGGCCCCCAGTTGAATTCATTGCCGGCACGCACCTGTTTGGGGGTGATGGCGAGGGAAGTAATGGCCAGTGCCACCAACATCAGGTCGCGGGTGAGGTTTTGCAGGGCGTAGTGGGTGCCAAAAATTTCCAGGCCAGGGTGTGCGGGCTTCCAAATGCCGGACATTATCACGGCTGCCACTACGCCGCCCAGGAGCAGGAAGTTCCATTTGCCCATGAGCTTGATTTTTTCGGTCGGGCTGTCTGGGCTCGGGTCTTTGGCAAGGATTTCGTCGGCTTGGGCGAAGTATTTGCTGTCGAGGACGTAGAACACGATGAGCAGCACAGCAGCACTAATCAACACGGGCGGCAGCATGTGTTGCACTGTCCACATGAAATCCACGCCTTTGAGGAAGCCGAGGAAGAGGGGTGGATCGCCCAGCGGGGTGAGGCCGCCGCCGATATTGGCCACGAGGAAAATGAAGAAGACCACCACGTGCACGCGGTGCTTGCGATTGTCGTTGGCTTTGAGGATGGGGCGGATCATCAGCATGGCGGCGCCGGTGGTGCCCATCACGGAGGCTAGGAGCGTGCCGATGGCGAGCAGCGCGGTGTTCATGCGTGGGCTGCCGTGCAGATTGCCCCACACGAGGATACCGCCGGAGATGGTGTAGAGCGCCCACAGCAGTAAAATGAAGGGGATGTATTCGGCCACCAAGGCGTGCACCAGCACGTGCAGGCTGGTGGAGAAGCCGTACACGAGGGTAAAGGGGATGAGGAAGGCCAGGGTCCACGCTGCGGTGATTTTGCCGAAGTGGTGGTGCCAAATGTGGGCGAAAAACAGCGGGCCGGTGGCGATGGAGAGCAGAATCAGCACGAAGGGAATGCCCCAGGGCAGGCTCAGCTCGGCGCCGTTGAGCTCGCCGGCCAGCGCGGGAAGCGGCAGGGCGAGCAGCGGCAGGAAGAGGGCGGTTCGGATACGCATCGGGTTTCCTTATTGGCAGGTGGTCACAAACAAAATATTTCAGCCGGACGGGTTATTCCGGCTGCTTTACTGTGCTGATTGTAAATGAAAGCGGGCGGTGTGTCAGTATATGTTATACGATGACGGCGGCAGGCTACCTGAAAATAAGTAGGCTTTATTTCCTATCCCAGTCACTTAGGCGGCAGAGGAGGCTACCTAAAACCCACCCGCCCGCTGTGCTACAATCCCGCCCTTGAATCGAACTGCCGCAAACCCGCCATGACCAAGAAAAAACCGAAAACCTTTGAAGAAGCCGTGAGCCGGCTGGAAGCCATCAACCAAGCCATGCAGGCCAGCGATATGCCGCTGGAAGACGCGCTGGCCGCCTATCAGGAAGGCAGCGAACTGGTGCGTTTCTGCCAAGCGCGGCTGGCCGAAGTGGAGCAGAAGCTGCAAGTGCTGGATTCCGGCGTGGAACGCGAGCTGGTGTTGGAACAAGATGAATAAACCCAATAATTGGCAACAACGCGCCCGCGCCCAAGCCGAACTTGTGCTGGAGCGCGTGCTGCCCCCAGAAAACAGCCTGCCGCAGCGGCTGCACCAAGCCATGCGCTATGCCGTGCTCGGCGGCGGCAAACGGCTGCGCCCGCTGCTGGTGCTGGCTGCCGCCGAACTAGGCCAATCCGAAGCCGCCGCTGCCGAGGCCGCCCTGGCCGCCGTGGAGCTGGTGCACGTTTATTCCTTGGTACACGACGACATGCCCGCCATGGACAACGACAGCCTGCGCCGCGGCAAACCCACCTGCCACGTCCAATACGACGAAGCCACCGCCCTTCTGGTGGGCGACGCGCTGCAAACCCTCGCTTTCGACGTGCTCAGCCGCCCCAACGACCTGCCCGCGCAGCGGCAGTTGCAAATGGTGCACACCCTCGCCCGCGCTTCCGGCAGCCTTGGCATGGCCGGCGGGCAGGCCATCGATTTGCAATTCGTGGGGCAGCATATTGGCCAGCCAGAATTGGAAACCATGCACCGCCTGAAAACCGGCGCCCTCATCCGCGCCGCCGTGGCCCTGGGCGCGCTAAGCTGCCCCGATTTGGACGCTGCTGCCCTGGCACGGCTCGACGACTACGCCGCCAAACTCGGCCTCGCCTTCCAAGTGATCGACGACGTGCTCGACTGCGAGGCCGATACCGCCACCTTGGGCAAAACCGCCGGTAAAGACCAAGAAGCTGACAAGCCCACTTATGTCAAACTCATGGGGCTGAACACCGCCCGCGAGTATGCCGAACGGCTCGTGGCCGAAGCGCAGCAGGCCTTGTCCGGCTTCGATGCCCGTGCCGACCGTCTGCGCCAACTGGCCGCCTTCGTTACCGAACGGCGAAACTAAGGGGTTACCGGCCGAAAAAGAGAAAGGCTACCTGAAAAATCGGTGTGGCCTTTTTTCGTTTTCAGGTAGCCTGAAACAGCATGGGCTAGCTGGAATGCCGATTGCTCAAGCTCGGTCGTATCGGCCTACATTGTGCGTTGTTAATCTATAGTGGATTAAATTTAAACCAGTACAGCGTTGCCTCGCCTTGCCGTACTATCTGTACTGTCTGCGGCTTCGTCGCCTTGTCCTGATTTAAATTTAATCCACTATACTATAAAGGCTACCTGAAACTTTAGCTTCGCAGAAACTTCGCTGCGCTGAGTTTTCAGGTAGCCTTCCGTTATGCTTCAACGTTACTGGTGTAAAGCTTTGGGTTTACCAGTAATTCATCACTTTCCACCAAACGCCGCCGATAATCACGAAGACGGCGAGGTTGACCACGCTCATGATGAAGCCTGCTTTCCACCATTCGCCCAAGGTGGTGTAGCCGGAGCCGAAAATCACGGGCGAAGTACCGGTGGCGTAGTGGGTAAGGGTCATCATGATGCTGGAAGAGGAAGCCAGCAGCAGGGCGTAGAGCATGGGAGGCGCGCCCAAGGCCAGGCCGGCGGCATAGAAGGCGCTGAGCATGGCGGTGATGTGGGCGGTGGTGCTGGCGAAGATGTAGTGGGCATACATATAGGCCAGAAGCAGCAGGGTTACCGCGCCAACCCAGCCCATGCCTATGCCGCCGATGCCGCTTTCCAAGAGTTTGGAGAGCCAGGCAATCAGGCCGAGCTTGTTGAGGAAGGTGGCCATCATCACCAGGGCAGAGAACCAGGTAACGGTGTCCCACGCGCCTTTTTCAGTCAGGACATCCTGCCAGGTAAGCACGCCGCTGAGCAGCAGCAGGGAGAGGCCGAGGAAGGCGGTGGTAGTCGGGTTGACGGCGTAGGCTTTGCCGAAAATCATGGCTGGAATGCCTGCCCACAGCAGCAGCAGGATGGCAAAAATGCCCAACATAATTTTCTCGCCGCGGTTCATCGGGCCCAGTTCTTGCAGCTTGTCTTTGGCAAACTGAGAAGCGTTCGGGGTTTCTTTGATTTCGGGCGGGAAGAAGAGATACAGCACCAGCGGCATCAGGAACATAGCTGCCAAACCGGGCACAAGCATAGCAACAGCCCAAGTGCCCCAGCTCAGATGGATATCGGAGTTGGTGGCTTTGGCGATCAGATCCACGATCAGCGGGTTGGGCGCGGTGGCAGTGATGAACATAGCAGAGGTAATAGGGTTGCTGTGGTAGTTTACCAAGGCCAGGTATTTGCCGATGCGGTTTTGCGTACCTTTTTCCGGGTCGGAATCGAAGCTGCCCGCAATGGATTTCATAATCGGGTGGATGATGCCGCCGCCGCGCGCAGTATTACTGGGCGTTACCGGGGCGAGAATCAGCTCGGAAATGGCCAGGCTGTAGCCGATGCCCAGCGTTTTCTTGCCGAACAAGGAGATAAAGTAGTAGCCGATACGCGCGCCCAGCCCGGTTTTTAGGATGCCGCGCGAAATCATAATGGAAATACCAATGAGCCAAATCAGCGGGTCGCCGAAGGAGCTCAAAGCATCTTTAATGGCCACGGTGGCCGGGCTTTTGATCGGGTTGCCTTCGGGATCAAGCTCGGGCACGGTTACCTTGGTAATGGCCACCAGCATAATGGCGAGAATCGACAGCGCGCCGATAGGCATGGCTTTACCGATGATGGCGGCAATCACGCCCACAAACAGCGCCAACAGATGCCAGGCATTGGGGGTAACGCCCTGCGGCACGGGAATGACAAACCAAATCAACAGCGTGAGCGCAACGGCCACCGCCATTGGCATGGGTTTAAACCCGAGTTTGTTGTCCATTTCCTACTCCTTAATTCAAGTTGATGAAAGTACTGCAACCAATGAATTGTCTAGCGCATTTTAGCAGTTTTTTACGTAAATAGAAGGAATTTACTTTGCTAAAATTTATCGTGAATACAATGAATTGTTGAAATGATATGAATGCGGAGACATCGAGGCGGCGCAAAATGGCAAAGGCTACCTGAAAACCGGCGGGGATTTTCAGGTAGCCTTGATTCGGGGGTAGCTGTTATAGCTGTTCTTTTTTCACAGCAGCCAGGGCACGGGCGAGGTTGTAGGCCAGTACGTCGTCCACCAGGCGGGGCACTTCATCTAAGAAGGCCTGCTGCATATTCTGCACCATCAGCGCGGTTTGCCGTTGAAGCGCGGTTTTCACCATGCCAGATACGGCATCGGCCAGATGCGGACGCAGTTTTTCGGCTAGGCGTTCGAGCAGGACTTGCTCGCTCAGGCAGAGGATTTTGTGTTGCAAATTGCTGGGCAGGGCATAGGCATTGAGCAGCACCACTTTTTCGGCGGCGGCGGCCAGCGCGGCGGTACCGGGCTCGGCTTGGACATCGTATTCGGGCTGTGCGGCGGCCTCGGTGGCAGCTTCGATTTGTTCAGCCACGTCTTGATCGGGCGTTACCGTGGGCTGTGCGCCGCCCAGCCACACGGTGGCCTGCTCGATTACGGGCTCGTCACGGCCGACGCGCAGGGAATGTTGGGCGGCCAGCCAGTCTTCTTGAAACAGGATTTGCGGGTTGTTTAGCTCGGCTTCGGAGCTGGCGGTTTGCAGGTTGTGCTGTTGCTGCCAATGTTGGAAATAGGCTTGATAGGCCTGTTTTTGTTCATCCAGATTCAGGCGGCGGTGGCGGCTGCCACTGAGCGCGCTGGGGCGCGTGTTGGTGCTGGCGGTTTGTGCGGCAGTTTCGGTCACGGGTGCGGGGGTGTGAAGCGGTACGGTGCGGGGTTCGGCAGTAGGCGTGGCAGACGGCGCAGGTGTTGGGTTGGCCTCGGCCACCAAAGTGTCGTATAGGAGGGCGGCAGAAGGGAGGCGGTTGGATTGGGCAGCGGGCGGTTGTTGTGCCTGTTTGGCCAGATGGCGGCGTTTTTGTTGCAGGCGTTCCAGGCCTTTTTCCCAATCTTCGGTGTCTGATGTGGTGGATTGCGGGGTGGAGGTGTTGTCATTGAGGGTGAAAACCAAATTGTCTTGCGCTTGGGTCATGGTGGTTTTTTCGAGGAGTGGTTAGTTTATGTATTAACCGTTTTAGGTAGCCTTTGATTGCTTGCCATGAGGCTACCTGAAAACGTAACAGACGATATTATTTCATAAAATATGCTTCTGTGGGTGGCGGCTGTCCAATCGCCGGGCTTGAGCTTATAATCCGCCCCGTTGCCCGGCAGCGTGGCCTAAGGCGGAAAGGAAGAATGTTATGGAAGAAATCAATCAGAGAATCAGCTATTTGGAAGAAATATGCGAGGCTTTGCATATGCAAAATCTGGTGTTGGGCAGTGCGCTGAAAAGCCTGCTGCGCAGCCTGCCGCCAGATATGGCGCAAGATGTGCTGGAGGCAGTGCGTGCGGGGTTTGACGATGAATTGGCGCGGCTGGAATATTCCGACAGCGCACAAAGCGAGCTGTTCCATGATGCAACTTATGCCTTTTTTGGTGAGAAGAATTACTGACTAAATCAGGTGTCGTGAATTAGATTTAAATCGAGATAAGGCGGTTGACCGCAGATAGTACAGTCGGGCCAATGCAGTATCGGTTTAAATTTCATTTGCTAAAACACAGGAGAAAACCATGCACACACTTTGCAAATTGCCCTTTTTCGGCGTGGCGGAGGTAAGTGGCGCGGATGCTGCCGAATTTCTGCACAGCCAGCTTTCTAACCACATTTTGGATTTGCAGCCGGGCGAGACTTGTTTCGCCACCTACAATTCGCCGCGCGGGCGGGTGCTGGCCAATATGCTGGTGTTGCGCCGTGCCGACCGTTTCCTGCTGGTGATGGCGGCGGATTTGCTGGAAGCCACGATAAAGCGGCTGCGGATGTTTGTGCTGCGCAGCAAAACAGTGTTCCACACCGACAGTGCTTGGCAGGTGTACGGCCAAAGCGGTGCGGATACGGGCGCGGATGCCGCCGCACTCAAATTTGCCGCCGACGAAGCCGATAACGGGCTGATTACGCTGGCTTTGGCCGGCGGCAATCGCATGGTGCTCAGCCCGGTGCCGCTGCCCGATGCCGACTGCCCTGCCGCTGCCGAAGCCTGGCAGGCCGCCGAAATTTTGCAGGGGCGGCCGTGGATTTCACGGCCCACTGTGGAAAGCTGTGTGGCGCAAATGTTGAATCAGCACCTGCTCGGCGGCGTGCATTTCAAAAAAGGCTGCTATCCGGGGCAGGAAATCATCGCCCGTGCGCAATATCGCGGCCAGGTGCGGCGTGGTATGGCGGTGTGCCGCAGCGCCCAGCCTGTAGCCGTGGGCAGCAAGGTGGAAGCCGATGGTGAGGAAGTGGGCATTGTTATTAACAGTGCGGCACACGACGGGGCTTTTGTGTTGCTGGCGGTTATCAAACACGGCGCGGCAGGCAAGGACTTGCAGGCCGGCGGGCAGGCTTTGCAAACGCTAAAGTTGTTGTTTGAGACGGAAGCGGCGGGATGAGATAGCCGCCTGCCTGGCTGAAGTGCAATTAAGAAACAGGCTACCTGAAAATGCTACACAGTTTCTGTGAAGCTAAAGTTTCAGGTAGCCTGTTGTGTTGCTGCTTTGATTAACTACACAGCAAAAGCGTTTCAGCCAGATCGATTAAGGAGCGATTTTCCGTGTGCCGAAAGCGCCGGTGTACTCACCTTGTTTTTGGTAGGTGCCGCCCATCTCGTCGGCATGGCCGCCATAGAAGTGGCCGCTGAATTTCGCGCCAGAGTTGGCCGTGCCGCTAAAGCTGTTGCCGGAAATGATACCGTTATCCAACACAACGGCTGCGTTGTTGGCGGGAGTAAGTGTGCCGCTGATGGTGTGATTGCCGAAATCAACACTGAAGTTGGCAGGGTCGCTTTCAATCTGGGCATTGGTTTGGTTGGACACTGGGGCGTGAACGGCATAACCGGAATAGTTAAATGTACCGCTGGTAGGCATGTCGTTGGCTGAGGTTACGATGCCTTGTGAAAACATATAGCCCTGGGCATCGGTTCCTTCGCGGACATAGCCATAGCTGGACTGAGTCATCACTTGCCCTACGCGTGCGGTGTTTCGTGCTTGCATATTGAGCAGACCGCCGGCAACTATGTTGAGAGGGATAATGTTCAGCTCTTGACCATCTACCTTCAGCACGCCAAAGTTTTGCTGGGTAAAGGACAGAGCCTGCTCGCTGATGCGCAGATAGCCGTTAGATGATAGGGTGATGGCCTTGCCGGTACGCTGATTAGCGGGAGGGGGAGGAGGATTGCCACCGCCCGGATTGGGATCGTCGGGATTGATCGGATTGTTGGGGTTACCCAATTCAGTTGGCTTGTGTGCTCATCAGGCGCAGGGCTTTCAGGTAGCCTTGCCGGCTGGTGACGAGGCCGATGAATTCGCGGTTGGCGGAGTAGATGCGCAGGGGGGTGTTTTCTGGCAGCTCTGGCGGGGCAACAGGGGTTTGGCCGAAGCGCAGGGCGCGAATGGTTTGTTCGCTGGCGGTGTGCTGCGGCAGATGTTGCACCAATGTATCGCAGGGCAACAGTAAGGCATCGCGCTGCTCCTCCGTGAGCGCGGTAAGGCTTTCGATGCTGTGGCTGTGTTCGATTTGGAAGCCGGCGGTGGCGGTGCGGCGCAGGGCGGTGAGGTGGGCTAGGGTGTGGGCGCTTTTGGCAATGTCTTCGGCGAGGGTACGGATGTAGGTGCCTTTGCTGCATTGCACGCTGATTTGGGTTTCGGGGAATTGGAAGTGGAGGATTTGGATGTCGTGAATATGTATGCTGCGGGGCTGGCGTTGGATATCGATGCCTTGGCGGGCGTATTGGTAGAGGGGTTTGCCTTGGTGCTTGAGGGCGGAATACATGGGAGGCAGCTGCTGCTGTGCGCCGAGGTGCTGCTGGCAGGCTACCTGAAAATCGGTTTGGCTGATTTCGGTGTGGCTGGTGGCGGTGATGCTGCCTTCGGCATCACCGGTATCGGTGGCCTGGCCGAGACGGAGGGTGGCGATGTAGGCTTTGTCGGCATCGAGCAGGTATTGGGCGAATTTGGTGGCTTGGCCGAAGCAAACGGGGAGCAGGCCGGTGGCCAGCGGATCGAGCACGCCAGTGTGGCCGGCTTTTTCGGCATGGTAGAGGCGGCGGGCTTGCTGGAGGGCGCTGTTGCTGGATAGGCCGGTGGCTTTGTCGAGCAGGAGGACGCCGTCGAGGGGGCGTTTTTGAGGTTTCATGGCGTGGATTATTGATTGATCGGTAGTTTATTTTTCAGGTAGCCTTTCTTCGGAAGAAGGCTACCTGAAAATATTGGGGCGGGTTATTCGGCGAGCAGTTGGTCGGCCAGGCGGTACACTTCGGCAAAGTCGGGCTCGCCTACATAGGTTTTGGCGATGTGGCCATTTTTATCCACCAGAAAAGAGGTGGGGGCGGCGATGACTTGGTAGGCCTGCTGGGTATGGCCTTGTGTGTCGTAGAGCACGGTGAAGAGCAGACGGTGGGTTTGGGCATTTTGGTTATGCAGCCGGGGCAGTAGGGAAACCAGAAGTTGATGAGGGTAACTTTGCCTTGCGGGGCGGGTTGATCCACGTTTTGGCCTTGCAGGTTTTGCAGGGCGAAGGCGTTTGGGGGCGAACAGGATGTAGCCGGCGGCGGCAAGCACGGCCAGCAGGAGGAGGGCGCCGAGGTATTTTTTCATGGGGCGGATTCTGCGGGGTTGGACGGGATGTGGGCGGCAATGGCTTGCTGCAGTTCGGCAGGGAAGCGGATGGCGCGGCCGGTGGTTTGGTCGATGAGCATGAAGCTGACGCGGGCTTCGGCAAGGATGCGCGGGCTGCCGGTTTTGCGGATGGTTTGGCTGATCACGGCTTGGCGCGCGTCGGTTTGGGCAAAGGTGGTTTCAATCTCGAGCCGGTCGCCGAGAAGAGCAGCACGGCGGTAGTGGATGTCGATGTGGACGATAGCCATGCCGTAGCGGCTGTTGCGGAAGAATTCGGCTAGCCCGTTGTGGTCGAAATAGTCCCAGCGGGCTTCTTCGAGAAATTCGAGATAGCGGGCGTTGTTTACGTGGCGGTATACGTCGAGGTGGTAGCCGCGTACGGTGAGGTGGGTGTGGTGTGGCATGGCATGGCAGGGATGGAAATGGCCGGCGTGCGGGCTGCCGGCCTTTGGTTTTACAGGGGTTGGAAGGGTTCGCGCTCTACTTCGCGGGCGGACAAATCGCAGAGGATGGGGGAGATCTGGATGTTGAACCATTCGGCAAAGATGTCGGGATGCAAATCTGGCCATTGGCTTTCGTCTTCGCACCAGTCGGCCAGCTCGGCGGCGAAGATGGTGTCGATTTGGGGTTTGACTTCCGCCCACACTTCTTCGCCGTCATCGCAGGGGTTGGTGAGGTAGGCGTTGGCGTTGTTTTGCAGGTCTTCGAGGGTAAGGTCGTCAAGCTCGGCGCCGGGCAGGGCGGTGAGCCAGTTCCAAAACGGCTGTAGCGGCACCAGCCGGAATACGCTGCGGTTGATTTCGTACATGATGCGCTCCTTTGATGAGGCGGTGGGGGAAGGGTTTCAGGTAGCCTTTATTTTTCAGGTAGCCTTTGCTACTTGTGGAAAGGCTACCTGAAAATCTGAAGGGTGGCAATTTAGCGGCTGATGATTTCTTCGTGGATGGTATTGGGAGCCGGGCGGCCGCTGTTTGTGTTGTCTGCCGGAGTATTGGCAGCTGGGGTGGCTGAGTTTGCTGCGGGTTCGGCAGACGGTTGCGCGGCGGTGGCTGGTCCAGCGGCGGGTTGCTCGGCAGTAGCTGTGGCTTCGCTGCCAGTGTTGCCGCTATCTTCTTCAAAGCTGGGCACGTAGTCGTCTTCGCTGCCGGGCAGGATGGTGCCGGTTTGTTTGGCGCGGGCGGCCATGTAGGCGTCGCGGATGAAGGTATAGCGGTCGAGCGCAACTTGGTTTACGCCGTCGGTGAGGTCGAGCAGGTTGGCGCGGGTGTCGAGGGTTTTCACGCCGGTGGCGGCCCAGTAGCCGGCGCCGTTACCGAAGGCGAGTTTTTCGGGGGAATAAACGCTGGTGATGGTGTTGCCCAGTGCATCGCGCACGGTGCTGGGGCCGAGCAGGGGATAGACGAAGTAGTTGCTGTTTTTCCAGCCCCAGCTGGCGAAGGTGTCGCCGAGGGTGTTTTTGTTGTTGGGCATTTGGGCTTCGCTGGCGATGTCGATAAGGCCGCCGAAGCCGAAGGTGGTGTTGATGCCCACGCGAACCAGGTCGCTACCGGCTTTGGAAATGTTGAGCCGCAATAGGTTGCTGCCCACGCTCACGATGTCGCGCAGGTTATTGAAAAAGTTGCCGATGCCGCTGCGCACTGGGCGGGGGGTAACGGCGCGGTAGCCGCGTGCCACGGGAGAAAGGAAGTGGCGGTCGATGCGGTCGTTTACGCCGAACATGAAGCGGTTGTAGCCTTCATAGGGGTCGTAGGCGACGCCTTCGGCCAAGGCATTGCCGGACAGGCCGATGGTGAGCAGGGTGAGGGTGAGCAGTTTTTTCATGATGTTATCCAGCCGCCTACTTCATACAGTTCGGCCAAAGCGGCCACGCCAGTGGGCAGGCCGCGGAACACCCAAGCGGCTTCGGGGCGGCTGCGTTTGGCGGCGGCCATAAGGGAAATGCAGACGGAATCGGCTTGGCTTACGCCGGAGAAATCGATTGCGGGGGCTGGGCTGTTTTTCAGGTAGCCCAGCTGTTGGCAATAGGCGTGAAACAGCGGGGAGGTTACCGTGGCAACGGTCACTTCCCCACTGAGGTACACGGTTTCATCGCGGCATTCGCTGTGCATGGATTCAGCTGCCGTTTTTGTTGCGCAGCTCTTGAATCAGGCCGTCGATGCCTTTTTGCGCGATGGTGTTGTTGAACTGGCTGCGGTACACGGTTACCAGGCTGGCGCCCTCTACGGCCACGTTATAAACGCGGTATTTGCCGCCGCTTTGGTACATGGTGTAATCCATAGTTACCGGTTTGCCGCCGGCGGGAGTGATGTCGGCGGTAACGATAATGCTGTTGCCGCGCTGAACCGCGTTCTCGCGGATAACCACGTTGGCGTTGCGGTATTGCAGCATGGTGCCGGAGTAGGTGCGGATGAGCAGGGTTTTAAACTGTTCGGTAAGCGCGGTTTTCTGCGCCGGGGTGGCGTTGCGCCAGTTGGCGCCCACAGCCAGTTCGGTCATGCGGGTAAAGTCAAAATAGGGGATGGCATAGTTTTCGGCCTGACGGCGAACTTGCACATCGTTGTTGTTTTTGGCGTTTTGCAAGATGTTCAGCACTTGGGTGCTGTTTTGCTTGAGCTGTGCCACGGCCTGCTGCGGCGTAGCGAAGGCCAGGCCGATGCTCATGATGCCAATGCTCAGGGCGGCGGTGAGTGCGGATTTTTTCATTGATGTTTCCTTTCCCAGTGAAAAATGAAAATGTTGTAGTGTGTTTATTGTGTTACGCCGTTTTTTTCTACGGTATTGGTCATAAATTTTCCGATTAGCTGCTCCAGCACCAAAGCAGAGCTGGTGATTTCGATGGTGTCGCCGTTTTTCAACTCGGTTTCCTCCGCGCCCTGCTGCAGGCCGATATATTGCTCGCCCAACAGGCCGGAAGTGAGAATTTCGGCGGAAACGTCGGTGCTGAAACGGTATTGGCTGTCGATGTTCAGGCTCACATTGGCTCGGTAGGTTTTCGGGTCGAGCTGGATGGAGGATACCCTACCCACCACCACGCCGGAAGCCTTCACCGGGGCTTTTACTTTCAAGCCGCCGATGTCGGTAAAGCTGGCGGAAACGGTGTAGGACGACTGGCGGGAAACCGTTTGCCCACCGGCCACGCGCAGTGATAAAAATACCACAGCAGCAATGCTTAAGGCCACAAAAACGCCGACCCAAAGTTCTAAAGTGCTTCTTTTCATAATCTGGTTATCCGATAAACATGATGGCGGTTAAAACAAAATCCAAGGCCAAAACAGTGAGCGCGCTGCTCACCACGGTGCGGGTGCTGGCACGCAGGATGCCTTCCGGCGTGCTGCGGCAGTGGAAGCCTTGATACACGGCAATCAGCGAAATAGCCACGCCGAACACCACCGATTTAATCAACCCGTTCACCACATCGTAGCCCACATCGATATTTGCCTGCATCTGCGACCAGAAAATGCCGCCGTCCAAGCCCAGATAGCGCACGCCGATAAGATAGGCGCCGTAAATACCGGCCACATTGCAGATGGAAGCCAACAGCGGCATGGAAATCACGCCTGCCCAAAAACGCGGCACCACCACGCGGGCAACGGGATCGACCGCCATCACCTTCATCGCCTCCAGCTGCTCGGTGGTTTTCATTAGGCCGATTTCGCTGGTCATCGCGCCACCGGCGCTGCTGGCAAACAGAATGCCGGCCAGTACCGGCCCCAGTTCGCGCAACAGCGATGCGGCCACCATGTAGCCCAAAATATCGGCTGATTTGAATTTAGCCAGCTGCGTGTAGCCCTGCAAACCCAATACCATGCCCACAAACAGCCCTGATACGGCAATGATGATAATGGAGAGCACGCCGGTGAAATACATTTGGCGGATGCCCAGCCTCAGGCGTGGCAGCAGCGTGCCGGAGCGTGCCAGCACGGCAAACAGGAATAGGGTGGTTTTGCCTAGCTCCTGCAGGAAATCCAGCGTTTTCGCGCCTAGGGTTCGGAAAAAATTCATGATTTAGCTATTGAGCAAAACTTGTTGTATGCCGCGTTCGGCCGGATAGCGGAAGGCGACCGGGCCGTTGGGCAGGCCATTGATAAATTGGGTAATCCACGGCGAATCGAGGCTGCGCATTTCTTCTGGGCTACCTGAAAATAGGATTTCGCCGTGGGCAAGGAAAATCACTTGGTCGGCAATTTGCAGCGAGCGCGGCACATCGTGTGTAACCATCATGCTGGTGGAGCGCAGGGCATGGTTGATTTTGCTGATCAAGTCGGCAATTACGCCCAGCGAAATCGGGTCGAGGCCGGTGAATGGCTCGTCATACAGCATCAGTGCGGGGTCGAGGGCGATGGTACGCGCCAAGGCAACGCGGCGGGACATGCCGCCGGATAGCTCGTCCGGCATCAGGTTTTCCGTGCCGTGCAGGCCGACGGCGCTGAGCTTCAGGCGCACTAAATCGCGGATGATTTCTTCGGGCAAGTCGGTTTGCTCACGCAGCGGGAAAGCCACGTTTTCATATACGGATAAATCGGTAAACAGAGCGCCGAATTGGAACAGTACGCCCATATTGCGCCGATGTTGGTGCAACTCTTTAGCGTTGAATACGGCAAGGTCGCGGCCATTAATCAGCACGCGGCCGGAAGTGGGCGCAATTTGGCCGGTAATCAGGCGCAGCAGGGTGGTCTTACCACTGCCGGAACCACCCATCACGGCGGCAAACGTGCCTTGGGCTACCTGAAAACTGACGTTGTTCAGGATGGGGCGTTCGCCATAGGCAAAGGCGACGTTTTGCATTTCGATGAAGGGTGTGGCCATAGGTGGCAGAGGTTAGGTTTACATACAAGGGTGTTGATTATAGGGAAAAAGCACACTGGGTTCAATGATTTTGCCAATGGTGAGGCTGAGTGCTGGCTGGAAGTGTTGTAGATTTTTTCAGGTAGTCTTTGTGTGCAGGGAAGTGTTTTTATATCATGTGGATAGATTGAACTGAAGGCTACCTGAAAGTTTTAAGACTGCTGCATGAGTGGCAGATTTTCAGGTAGCCTTTGTGCCTGATAGTGTGCGGCTATGATGGCGCGCGGTGGTGTTGCCAGCGTTCGGCCATATCGAGGGCGGTTTGGATGGCGGTGAGCAGGCTACCGTGGTCGGCACGGCCGGTACCGGCTAGGTCGAGGGCGGTGCCGTGATCGACTGAGGTGCGGATGAAAGGCAGGCCGAGGGTAATGTTCACGCCTTGGCCGAAGGAGGCGTATTTGAGTACGGGCAGGCCTTGGTCGTGATACATGGCGAGCACGGCATCGGCATCTTTGAGCAAGAAGGGTTGAAACAGGGTGTCGGCGGGGTAGGGGCCGCGTACGTTGAGACCTTGCTTGCGCAGGGATTGTAATTCGGGCTCAATGATTTGAATCTCTTCCCAGCCGAGATGACCTTGTTCGCCGGCGTGTGGATTGAGCCCGGCCACGAGGATGGTGGGTTTGGCGATGCCGAATTTGGTTTTCAGGTCGGTGTGTAAAATGTGCAACACGGAGTGTAACAGTGGGCGGGTAATGGCGGCGGGGATGTCTTTGAGGGGGAGGTGGGTGGTGGCGAGGGCAACGCGTAGGCTGTTGCCGGCCAGCATCATGACGACTTGTTCGGTATGGCTGATGGCAGCGAGGTATTCGGTGTGGCCGCTGAAGAGGATGCCAGCGTCGTTGATGATGCCTTTGTGCAACGGGGCGGTTACCATGCCGGCAAATTCACCTTGGCAGATGCCGCTATAGGCACGATCAAGCAGGGAGAGTACGTAGCGGGCATTGGCGGAGTTGAGTTGGCCGGTGTGGCAGGGGGCGGAGAGGGGAATGTGTAAAACTTCCAGTGTGCCAGGGGCGGGCGGATGGTTGGGATGATAATCGGCAAGGGGGGTGTGGTAGCCGAGTTGCTGGGCACGTTCGGTGAGGAGTTGTTTGTCGGCTAAGACAACGCAGCGACAGGGTAAAGTCTGCTGAGCTAAAGTAAGGCAGATATCGGGGCCTATGCCGGCCGGCTCGCCGGAGGTGATGGCTAGGATAGGGGTGGCGGGCATGGTGAGGCTACCTGAAAAATAGAGATGGCAGAATTATAGCAGTTGGTAGCTAAGCAGATTTTTGATGGCGGATAATGCTTGTGTGCTAAATGAGGGTGTTAGCCAGGATAATTTGATTGAGCAAAATAAAAGGATGCTACCTGAAGTAGCATCCTGAAATTAGGCTAGCCGTTGATTATTCGTCGGCACCAGTGTAGGGGCGAACGTTAACGGTTTTACGGTTGTGTACGCCTTTTACGGTAAATTCTACGTAGCCGTCCACTTTGGCAAACAGGGTATGGTCTTTACCCATGCCTACGTTGTTGCCTGCATGAAACTTGGTGCCGCGCTGGCGAACGATAATGGAACCGGCAGGAATCAGCTCGTTGCCGTAGGCTTTCACGCCCAAGCGTTTGGCTTCTGAATCGCGGCCGTTGCGGGTGCTGCCGCCTGCTTTTTTACTTGCCATGTTTGATACTCCTGAATTAGGTTAAAAACTTAGGCGATGGCCACGATTTCAATTTGGGTGAAATTCTGGCGGTGGCCTTGGCGTTTCTGATAGTGTTTACGGCGGCGCATTTTGAAAATGCGGATTTTTTCGCCTCGGCCATGAGCCACTACCTTAGCTGTTACTTTCGCGCCTTCAATAAAAGGTGCGCCTACTTTTACAGACTCGCCGTCAGCAATCATCAAAACTTCAGTCAGTTCGATTTGGCTGTCGAGTTCGGCAGGTATCTGTTCTACTTTCAATTTTTCGCCAACAGCAACTTTGTATTGTTTGCCGCCGGTTTTTATGACCGCGTACATACTCAACTCCATGTGGGGTTATATCAAAAGGTTAATTTATCTAGTGTTCGATAATGCCTAGAACACAAGAACTACGTATTTTATTGCATCTGTGATCATCTTGTCAAAAGGTTATTTTCCTTTTGTAGTCTGATGGCTGTGTTGTTGTTGGTAAAGAATGAGTCAAAAGATGTTTGACAAAATATTCTGGTAGGCGTATAGTCCGCATCTTCGCTGTTCCTTACGGCACGGTTTTGTTGTCGGTTTTACGGTTCAGCAGCTCTTTAACAATCAGATTACCGATAAGTGTGGGTGTTTTA
>NZ_LXSP01000007.1:0-106821 GCF_001648435.1 Eikenella sp. NML120348
TAAAACACCCACACTTATCGGTAATCTGATTGTTAAAGAGCTGCTGAACCGTAAAACCGACAACAAAACCGTGCCGTAAGGAACAGCGAAGATGCGGACTATACGCCTACCAGAATATTTTGTCAAATACCGGAAAACAAAATATCCACAAACAAAAACTAAATCACTAAGGTGAAATGAAATTTACCCGGCATAAATACAACTGACCACTGGCTACCTGAAAATCAAATCTGAAACCGGCCACCTTTAATCTGCGAAGCATTGCGCAATTTCGCTGCCAAACTATGATTACGTAACGCATGGGTAAGCGCCACGGCTAAGCCGTCGGCCGCATCGGCTTGCGGCTTCCCTGACAGCCTCAGCATCTGCACCACCATATGCTGCACTTGTTCCTTGGCTGCCTTACCCTGCCCCACCACCGCCTGTTTCACCTGCAAAGCCGTGTATTCATATACAGGCAACCCGCGCAGCACCAACGCTGCCACTGCTGCCCCGCGCGCCTGCCCCAGCATCAACGTGGCAGCGGGATTGACGTTCACAAACACCTGCTCCACCGCCGCTTGGTTCGGTCGATAAGTATCGATAATCTCGCCGATGTGCTGCACGATAATGCCGATTCGTCCGGCCAGCTCGTCGCCGGGAATGGTTTTGATGCGGCCGGATGCCACATAGCTCTGATTCTGCCCCAGCACATCAATAATGCCAAATCCCGTTACCCGGCTGCCCGGGTCGATGCCCAAAATCCGTATCGGCTTCCGCATAGTTTTTCCCTTTAAATTACTCAAACTGGTTTTCAGGTAACCTCCGGCTTGTCAAGCAGGCTACCTGAAAACCGATTCGCCGCATTATTATAAGCCAAGTTTTCAGGTAGCCTGATATAAGCCAAGAGTCACACAGATTTGAAGTAGCCTACATAAAACGGTAAACTGCAAGCCGTTTCAATTCTTAAATTACGACTCCATCGCACCGATGAAGCCAGCATTCGACATCAAATCCGCCCGTCTCGACGCGCTCGCCATCCAGCTCAACACCACCGAACTGGCGGCCATCCGACAAACCCTCACCGAGCGCGCCGCACAATACCGCGAGCTCAGCGATATGCCGCTGCTGCTTGACGTGCAGGCATTCGACTCGCCGGACAACCTAGATTTAGACAGCCTGCTCGGTCTGTTTGCCGAGCACAGCCTACCCATCGGCACCCTGCGCCATCACGACGAGCAATGGCAGGCTGCCGCCCGCGCCCATCACTTAGCCTTTTGCAGCGATAACGCCAATGGTGAAGAACACAAAAGGCTACCTGAAAACACGCAACACGAAACGCCCAACACACCGCCCGCTCCTGCCGTGCACCAAACCCTTGTGGTGGAGAAACCTATCCGCACCGGCCAACAGGTGTATGCCGAAAATGCCGACCTCATCGTACTGGGCTTGGTAAACGAAGGGGCCGAAGTCATTGCCGACGGCCATATTCATATTTACGCTCCCCTGCGTGGCCGTGCCCTGGCTGGCGCCAGCGGCAACCAAAATACCCGCATTTTCACCCAATCGATGCAGGCCGAGCTGGTATCCATCGCCGGCATCTACCGCACTTTCGACCAACAGCTGCCGCCGCACCTCCACCGTCAGGCCGTGCAGATATATTTGCAAAAAGAGCGGCTGTCCATCGCCGCCCTCAACAAGATTATTTGAAACAACACATATTTATTTAGCTACACAATACAAACGGCGGCAAACCATTTTCAGGTAGCCTTCTTCAGGTAGCCCGCCAAACGTAACAACCCATTTCAACAAAACAGATTCACATAAGGGAAAGGATCATAACCGTGGCAAAAATTATTGTAGTAACCTCCGGCAAAGGCGGTGTGGGCAAAACCACCACCAGCGCCAGCATCGCCAGCGGCCTGGCTCTAAAAGGACACAAAACCGCCGTTATCGATTTCGACGTCGGCCTGCGCAACCTTGACCTCATCATGGGCTGCGAACGCCGTGTGGTGTACGACTTAATCAACGTTATCCAAAACGAAGCCTCGCTGCGCCAAGCGCTGATTAAAGACAAGCACTGCGACAACCTGTTCATTCTACCCGCCTCACAAACCCGCGACAAAGACGCGCTCACTCGCGAAGGCGTGGAACACGTGCTCACCGAGCTCACCGAAAAAATGGACTTCGAATTTGTGATTTGCGATTCGCCCGCCGGCATCGAAACCGGCGCACTGATGGCACTGTATTTTGCCGATGAAGCCATCGTTACCACCAACCCCGAAGTATCCAGCGTGCGCGATTCCGACCGCATTTTGGGCATTTTGCAGAGCAAGAGCCGCCATGCCGAAAAAGGTGAACAGGTGAAAGAACACCTGTTGATTACCCGCTACAATCCCGATCGTGTAGAAAGCGGCGAAATGCTTTCGGTAAAAGACATCGAAGACGTACTGCGCATCCCGCTCTTGGGTGTGATTCCCGAATCGCAAAACGTGCTGCAAGCCTCCAACGTTGGCCTGCCTGTGATCCATCAAGAAGGCGTACCTGCCGCCGAAGCCTATAAAGACGTGGTGGCCCGCCTACTGGGCGAAAACCGGCCAATGCGTTTTTTGGAAGCAGAGAGAAAAGGCTTCCTGCAACGCCTGTTCGGAGGGTAAGCCATGTCATTGATTGATATATTGTTCGGCAAAAAGCCCAAATCCGCCAGCATCGCCCGCGACCGCCTACAAATCATCATTGCACAGGAGCGCGTGAAATCCCAAGCACCGGACTACCTGCCCACCCTACAGAAAGAGCTGTTGGGGGTATTATCGAAATACGTGCACGTTTCCCTCGACGATATCCGTATCTCACAGGAAACACAAAACGGTGTGGACGTGCTGGAGCTCAACATCATCCTGCCTGACTTCCAACGCAAAAGCGAAGAAGGCTAAGCCATGACCCTGACCGAATTGCGCTATATTGTGGCCGTTGCACAAGAACGCCACTTCGGCCGTGCCGCCCAACGCTGCTTCGTCAGCCAGCCCACCCTCTCCATCGCCATTAAAAAGTTGGAGGAAGAACTCTCGGTTTCGCTATTCGACCGCAGTAGCAACGAAGTCAGACCCACCGAAACCGGCGAGCGCATCATCACCCAGGCGCACCGTGTTTTGGAAGAAGCCGACCGTATCAAACATCTGGCCGCCTCCGAGCAAAATGAGCTGGCTGGCGTGTTCAAGTTGGGGCTGATTTTTACCGTGGCTCCCTACCTTTTGCCGCGTCTGATTTTATCGCTGCGCAAAGTGGCACCCGATATGCCCCTGATGCTGGAAGAGCACCACACCGCCAACCTCACCGATTCCCTGAAAAAAGGCGAATTGGATGCCATCGTGGTGGCCGAGCCCTTCCAAGAGCCGGGCATCATCACCGAGCCGCTGTATGACGAGCCGTTTTTCGTCATCGTGCCGAAGGGGCACGAATTCGAAGAGCTCGACGCCGTATCCGTGCAGCAGCTGACAGAACAGCAAGTGCTGCTGCTCAGCGAAGGCAACTGCATGCGCGACCAAGTTTTAGAAAGCTGTAGCAAATTGGCCTCCCGCCAGCGCATCCTCGGCCTGGCCAACACCCTGCAGGGCAGTTCCATCAACACCATCCGCCATATGGTGGCCAGCGGCCTGGGCATCAGCGTACTGCCCTCCAGCGCTCTCACGGACAACGACCACCTGCTGTTTTCCATCATCCCCTTCGAGCCGCCCGTACCCAACCGCCGCATCGTATTGGCCTCGCGCCGCAACTTTGTACGCCCGCAGGCATTGCAGGCATTGCGCCAAGCCATTCTGAAATCCCAGCTTACCGGTGTGCGTTTTGCCGAAGCCTAGCCGGTTTGACAGAGGCTACCTGAAATCGTCTGATTATTTTTCAGGTAGCCTTAAAACGGCCGGCAAGCGGCAAACCATAATGCCTGATGAAGCACAGTGCTTCAGCCATGCCTTAAAGATGAAAAGGCTACCTGAAAATCCCAACAACCATTTTTCAGGTAGCCTTTAGCTTTGTTTTGTTTAATCGGCAAACCAAGTACAATACCGCCATTATTTTTTCCAACTTTCCTGCACAACCATGCTCACCTTCCAACAAATCATCTTCAAACTGCAAAACTACTGGGCCGCCCAAGGCTGCACCCTGCTCCAGCCGCTCGATATGGAAGTTGGCGCCGGCACATCCCACCCCGCCACCTGCCTGCGCGCGCTCGGCCCCGAACCGTGGTTTGCCGCCTATGTTCAACCCAGCCGTCGCCCCAAAGACGGCCGCTACGGCAACAACCCCAACCGCCTGCAGCACTACTATCAATTTCAGGTAGCCCTCAAGCCCGCCCCGGCCAATATTCAAGACCTCTATCTCGATTCCCTGCGCGAATTGGGCATCGACCCAAAAGTGCACGACATCCGCTTCGTGGAAGACGACTGGGAAAACCCCACCCTCGGCGCATGGGGCTTGGGCTGGGAAGTTTGGCTCAACGGCATGGAAGTGACTCAGTTCACCTACTTCCAACAAGTCGGCGGCATCGACTGCACCCCCGTGCTTGGCGAAATCACCTACGGCATCGAACGCCTGGCGATGTACCTGCAAGGCGTGGAAAACGTTTACGACCTCGTTTGGGCAAAAACGCCGGACGGCAACACCGTTACCTACGGCGATGTGTACCACCAAAACGAAGTCGAACAATCCACCTACAATTTCGAATACAGCGATGCCGACTGGCTGCTGCGCCAATTCAACGACTACGAAGCGCAAGCCAAACGCCTGCTGGCCGTGGAAGACACCAGCCTCGCCCTGCCCGCCTACGAACTCGTCCTCAAGGCCGGCCATACTTTCAACCTCTTAGACGCACGCGGCGCCATTTCCGTTACCGAACGCGCCACCTACATCGGCCGCATCCGCGCGCTGAGCCGCACCGTGGCGCATAAATACGTGGAAAGCCGTGAGAAACTGGGCTTCCCGCTGATTAAAAACAAGGCGCAAGCAGCCTGAAAATGCTAGAATTCTCACCAACCTAACAAACAAGTGCTGCCCGCCTCCTGATCAAAAGCCCAGCACCCTCTACAGCAACGGCAGGCTACCTGAAACCAAACGACACGCTGCAATGAACACCCAAACCCTTTTAATCGAACTCCTCACCGAAGAACTCCCCCCCAAGGCTCTGAACAATCTTGGCAACCACTTCGCTGCTTCTGTTGCCGAAGGCTTGGAAAAAGCGCAACTGATTGACGGCGCATCAGAATATATCGCCTACGCTTCACCGCGCCGTTTGGCCGTTCAAGTCAAAAACGTCAAAGCCGTGCAAGCCGATCAGAAAATCGTAAAAAAAGGCCCTGCCGTGTCGAATGCCATGAAAGACGGTGCGCCGACCAAGGCTTTGGAAGGTTTTGCGCGCGGCGCGGGAGCAAAAATCGAAGACTTGACCATCATCCACGACGGCAAGCAAGACGTGTACGCCTACGAATATATCCAAACCGGCAAACCGTTGGGCGAACTCTTGGAAGACATTATCAATCAAGCAGTTAAGAAACTGCCGATTCCGAAAGTAATGCGTTGGGGCAGCAGCACATTTACCTTCGTGCGTCCCGTTCACGGGCTGATTGTGCTGCATGGCGGCGACATCGTAAACGTCAGTGTTTTGGGCCTGCAAAGCGGCAATCAAACCTTGGGACACCGCTTCCTGTTCAACGGCGAAATCACCATTGAAAATGCCGACAGCTACGCCGCACAAATGCTCGAGCAAGGCAAAGTCGTCGCTTCATTTGCCGAGCGCAAGGCCGCGATTCAGACGGCCTTGAACGAACAAGCAGATCGTCTGAAAGCTACCGTTGCCGCCGATGAAGCGCTGCTGGACGAAGTAACCGCGCTGGTCGAATACCCCATTGTTTTGGAAGCTGGTTTTGAAGAACATTTCCTCACCGTGCCGCAAGAATGCCTGATTCTGACCATGCAACAAAACCAAAAATACTTCCCGCTGCTCGACCAAAACGGCAAACTGATGAACCGCTTCCTGCTGGTCTCCAACCTGCAAACCGAAGACCCGTCGCACATCATCCAAGGCAACGAACGCGTTTTGCGCGCGCGCCTGTCTGATGCCGAGTTCTTCTACAAACAAGACCAAAAAGCGACTTTGGAAAGCCGCCTGCCCAAGCTGGCAAACGTGGTGTATCACAACAAAATCGGCTCGCAAGCCGAACGCATCGAACGCCTGCAAAACATCGCCGCCCACATCGCCAAGGCCTTGGGCGCGGATGCCGCCGCAGCCGAACGCGCCGCGCGTTTGGCAAAAGCCGACTTGGTTACCGAAATGGTTGGCGAGTTCCCCGAACTGCAAGGCACGATGGGCAAATACTACGCCCGCTTGGCCGGCGAAACCGAAGAAATCGCCGAAGCCATCGAGCAGCACTATCAGCCGCGTTTTGCCGGCGATAGGCTACCTGAAAGCAAAACCGCCACCGCCGTAGCGCTGGCCGACAAGCTGGAAACTTTGGTTGGCATTTGGGGAATCGGTCTGATTCCTACCGGCGACAAAGACCCCTACGCCCTGCGCCGCGCCGCTTTGGGCATTCTGAGGATGCTGATGCAGTATGGTTTAGACGTGAACGAGCTGATTCAGACGACCTTCGACAGCTTCCCCAAAGGTTTGCTCAACGAGAAAACGCCGTCTGAAACCGCCGACTTCATGCAAGCGCGCCTTGCCATATTGCTGCAAAACGACTATCCGCAAGACATCGTTGCCGCCGTACTCGCCAAACAGCCGCGCCGTCTGGACGATTTGACTGCCAAACTACAAGCCGTCGCCGCGTTCAAACAACTGCCCGAAGCCACTGCGCTCGCCGCCGCCAACAAACGGGTACAAAACTTGCTGAAAAAAGCCGATGCCGCGCTGGGAGAAGTCGATAAAAGCCTGCTGCAACAGGACGAAGAAAAAGCCCTGTACGCCGCCACTCAAGGCTTGCAACCGAAAATTACCGCCGCCATTGCCGAAGGCAATTTCCAGACGGCCTTATCCGAACTGGCCTCTGTCAAGCCGCAAGTCGATGCTTTCTTCGACGGCGTGATGGTAATGACGAAAGACCCCGCCGTAAAACAAAACCGCCTGAACCTGCTGAACCGCTTGGCAGAGCAGATGAACGCGGTGGCGGATATTGCTGTGTTGAGCGAGTAGCTAAATTTACCTGAAATATCAAGCATTTTATTACTAATCTCAACTTTAATACTTGGAAATAATTTTATGAAGCATATTCACCGCCCGTTACCATTCGTGCTGACATCTACAAATACCGGAGCAATGATCGTGAATCACCAAGATTATGCCTATGATCAACAAGGTAATTGTTATGGAGTAGGATATCAATATCTCAGCCAAGGTAGTTTCGACCCTTCCGAAATCGAACTAGTTCTGAACCTACTGAATTTACGTAAGAATTATCATGGCGAAGGAGTGGTTGCACTAGATTGTGGTGCGAATATAGGTGCACATACCATTGCCTGGGGCATAGAAATGACAGGATGGGGTAACGTTATTTCTTTTGAAGCTCAAGAACGTATTTATTATGCCTTAGCAGGAAACATAGCTTTAAATAACTGTTTCAATGTAAAAGCCATTCACGCTGCTTTAGGTAATACCAAAATACTACCAGATCCATCTACCCACTTCTTGGATATACCAGTTCCTGACTACACCAAACATGCATCGTTTGGTAGCTTAGAACTACGCCCTTCTGACCATAATGAGTTTATTGGCCAACAAATAGACTATCAGAAGCATACGCAAAAAGTACCATTACTATCTATTGACACTTTAGATTTGTCACGAATTGACTTAATCAAAATGGATGTGGAAGGAATGGAAATAGAAGTGTTAAATGGCGCAACAGATAGCATTAAAAAAAATAGACCCGTTATGTTGGTCGAAATCTTAAAATCTGGCGGAGATAAAATAGTTGATTTTTTCCAAAGCCTTGGATACACATTCTTCACCAAAGATATCAACCTATTAGCCATTCACAAAAGTGACCCAATCTTAGATCACCTTAAGGTAGGGCATAGTGAATACCGCTTACTTTCCAAACGGCTATGGCAAAAAAAAGAACATTCTGAAGCCTTACACTATTATGCAATATATCTGAAACAGCGAATAAATAAGGATAATGAGCTTACAGATGTCCATTTATTTCATCCTGACGTAGACAAGCCAAACTTTTAAACAATTTATCTTAATTAACGGCTTATAATTATATGAAATTATCCAAAGTGATTATTGCTTATTTATTTGGGAGAAAAAAGAAGTGCAACAACTTTGATTTGAATAATATATCATCAATTCTAATTCGCCCATTTGGTTTTGCCTTAGGTGACAGCCTGATACATCTCGCTTTTGCAGAACAATTAAGGAGTATATATCCAAATCTAAAGTTAGGCATTATGGCTGGACGAAACCGAGATTTATTTATAGCAAGTAATCTCTTTGATAAAATTATTCCTTGTAATTTTCTTGAATATACGAAAAATCATAAAAAATGGCAGTTACTATTAGACTTCAGAGAAACATACAATACCCCTGATTTAATCGCTGATAAAATCTTATCTCCTGAGACGACAATAATTTTCTCTAAACAAGATAAAGAATACTATAATCGCGAGACAATTTCTAATTATGATTTCTGCTGCCCGTTTGATCCAAATAGTCATGTCGTAAATCATCTTCAGACTTCTATATTTGGTCAATATTTCGACTTACCGAGAATTATTCCGAAATTAACAATTCCACACGTGGAAATAGATAAAGTGTCGCCTATTTGGGATAGGCTATTTACCCTACCTGCTAATCTTGGCAAGACTCTAAATATACTGCTAGCCCCTCAAGGGAATGCTCAATTGAAAAAACAAGTTCCCCCCTCAGAGTTAGCACAACTACTTAACGAAAGTCTTCCCGTATTCTCCAGAATCAGGGTATTAATGGGATACACAATTGGTAGCAAAGAATATTTCCAAACCCTCAAGGAATTATGCCGTTATGACATACTATTAGGTCTATCACCACCCACTACTTTAAAAGAATATTTAGCTTTATCAGCATCAGCAGATATTATCATTGGCGTAGATAGCGGAACTGTCCATCTAGCGTGTGCATTACAAAAACCATTATTAAGCTTCTATGCACGACATAATATAGATACTTGGCATCCATTATCAAATCCAAACACTCCTCACTTGATGATTACTGCCTCTCAAAACAATAACAACCCAGTAGCTACTGAAAATTTCCCTATTGAGTTGGCAGTAAAATGGTTATCCCAACAAATTTCGTAATGTCGGTTGGTTGTATAATAAAGATCAAAATGTCACTTAAATATAAGTTAAAATTATGGAATTACAAGCGTAAATTTACCTACAAGAAGGCAAAAATTTTCTTCTATTACTTACCTTTATTAGCTATCGACACAATATTTGCAAGAAAACCTGTATCCAACTTACCCAAAAAAGGCAATATATTATTAATATTCAATAATGTAATTGGTGACACTGTAGTCTGTACTGGCCTGCTTAGAAATTTAGTAGAATTAGGTTATGAAGTTTCTGTTTCATCACGAAAGCAATCTTTGGATTTATTAAAATATAACCCTTATATAAAAGAAACCTTTCTTTACAATGATAACAAACTAACAAATTTCTTTTACTCCTTATTATTACTTAGAAAAAAGAATTTTGATTTAGCCATCGAAGTACGCATTGCGAGAAAACCCTCCTATAAAGACTTACTTTATCATGCATTGATAAAATCACCAATATTAATTGGTTGTAATAAGGATATGTTTAAAACTTTTAATGTAACTATCCCTTGCAAATTGCAACAAGTACATGTAATCGAACCTTTAAGAAGAATATTAGATATATTTGGTAAAAATATAACTTATAGAGACATGTCTTATGACTTATTTTTTTCTCAAGCTGAAGAGGACTATGTTGCAAGCCAAGTATCTGAGAAAAATTTCATAATATTTAATCCACTTGGTAGTAAAAACACGCATTGTTTATCCCCAAAACAAGCTCAATGCATATACGATCAACTGAATATCTTAGGGTATAAAATCTTTATTACTGGAGAAAAAGAAAAACTAAGCATACTAGGATTTAGCGAAAGCATTATTTTTCAATCTAGAAATATTATTGATATAATTCCTTTGGTGAAGAAAGCAAAGTTAATTGTTAGTGTTGACACATCAATTATTCATATTGCAACCACTTTCAATAAGAATACCATCGCCATTTACCCACACTCATCTAAAGTTCATATACCAAGCCCTCCACAGAGCGAATTAGATCTAATAAAATACAACTACTGGCTATATTACACCCAAATGGAATATGGTTTATATGGCATACCAGTTAACAAAATATCTAACTTCTTCTCTATTAGCACGGTTTTCTGGCATCCAAATAACCCAAACAGCATACAAATTGTTGTGGACTATGACTATATATCCAAAGCTAGCTCAATAGATTTAACTTACCGCATAAATGAAGCCATCGACTCTTTAGAAGTGTTCTAGTAATTCATTACCATTAACATTATGAACATTCCATTTTCAAAAAAAATTATTATCCGCCTGTTTGGTCAAAAGCGACACTCTATTGGCTTTGATTTTAATAATATAAAATCCATCCTAATCCGCCCATTAGGGGATGCTGTCGGCGATGCAATTATCAATCTAGCTTATGCCAAGCAATTAAAAAACATTTACTCAAATATCCAATTAGGCGTACTGGTTACTAATAGAAATAAAAATATTTTTTCCAACTCTCCATTAATAGATAAAACGATAGATAGAACTCCTATCAACTATCTTAGGCAGCGAAAAAAATGGGATTTACTCCTAGATTTTGGTGAATGCCTGGATAGTAGAAGCATTACCGCTTCATCTATTCTTTCTCCTCGTGCTATTATGATTTTTAAAAAACGGGCACGTAAATATTACTCTATGCAAAATGTTCATAACTATGACTTTTACTGTCCCTACAATCCAAATGATCACGTAGTTCGACATTTACATACATCATCTTTTTCCCAATACTTCTCTATCCCAGAGGCTATCCCAGAATTAAAAATCCATCTAACTGAACAAATTTCTGGGAAATTCTGGCAATGTGATACCGAAAAGAAGATTCGTATATTTTTAGCACCGCAGGGTAGCGTTCCTTTTAAATGCTTGCCAGAAAAAGAGTTATCAGAGTTACTGAACTTGTTCAATAAAAATTATTTTAGTCAAGCTAAATTTATTGTATGCAACACTAAAAACTCAGAAGAATATTTTAAAAAATTAAAACTATTATGTACTTCTGACATTGATTTATCACTTGCTCCAAAGACCTCACTAGAGGAATATATTGCGCTAACAGCATCATCTGATATTGTTATTGGGGTAGATAGTGGTACAGTGCATTTAGCGTGTGCCCTGAAAAAACCTCTTCTAAGTTTTTATGTTGACCATAATATAAATACATGGGGCCCACTGCATCACAAAGATGTTCCCCATTTTATGGCAGTTTCCCACTCTGAGGAATGTTTTTCAGAAAGTGAGGAAATTAGCTGGCAACATCGTGGAGATTTCCCTATTGCAAAAGCTGCAAACTGGTTAAACCAACAAATCACCACCATTTTGGAGCAACAAAATGCATAAACCCATCGCATTAAGTACCCATAAATTCGCCACTGGTGGTGGAATAGAAAGTTATACGATTGATTTGGCAAAGCAGCTTTCAAATGATGGAAAAAAAGTTAAGGTTTATGCCTCGAAATTTGATCATAGCTTACCGGAATACTCCAAAATTCAACCAGTATTAATTAATCAAAAACATACTCTGAAAAAACTGCGGCCATTTTTCTTTACCAGACAGCTAAATAAAATTCATCACACTGATGAATATCTGATTGCCTGCAACCCTTCTGATTATGCCGATATTTATATTTGTGGTGGGACTCATTTAGGCTACCTAAAAGCCATGGAGCAATCGCCAAACTTGATTGACAAATTGGCTGTATATCGAAATCGTACCAATTATACCACTGCAAAATCCATTATGGCGCACTCAGAAATGATGCGTCAGGAGCTGATTAATCTATATAATATTCCGGCACAAAAAATCCAAACAATCCACCCGCCTGCCGATACAAACCGCTTCACCCGCCATTCAGAAGGAATTGCCTCTATCCGGCAACAATATGGGTGGAAAGATGAGGATGTTATTTTCCTATTCCCGTCCACAGGCCATAAACGCAAAGGATTAGATTTATTGGCAGATTATTTTAAAACTATTACCTTGCCCATCCGACTTGCCGTTGCCGGGTCACCGCTTCCTTATCCGATTGCAAACGTGCAGGAATTAGGCTTTTGCAAAAATATGCCAGATCTTTACCGCGCCGCTGATTACACCATCATGGCCTCGCTATATGAGCCTTTCGGCTTAGTGGGCGTGGAATCAGTGTTATGTGGCACTCGTGTTGTTTTATCGGAAAATATAGCATGCTGCGAAGTTATGAATAACGAGGCAGGCTTCTTCTTCTCGCGGGAAGATAAGCACAGTTTGGATCAAGCTATTCGCCAAGCTGTTGCTCTTAAACAGCAAGGCCGACATAAAATCGACAAACCACTATCGGCATTAGCTTACAATCCTACTCTTGAGTATCATATAACCAAGCTCTATGCCATGCTGGAAGAGCTGGAACATAATTAGAACACTCCAAGTATCTGCTTTATGCACCTCCTCATCACCGGTGGAGCCGGCTTTATCGGCTCGGCAGTTATCCGCCATATCATCCATCACACTCGAGATTCTGTTATCAACCTCGACAAGCTCACCTACGCAGGCAACCTCGAATCCTTGGCAGAAGTTTCAGGTAGCCCCCGTTATACCTTTGAGCAAATTGATATCTGCAACCGTGCCGAGCTCGACCGCATATTTGCCCAGCATCAGCCCGACGCGGTGATGCACCTGGCAGCAGAAAGCCATGTGGATAGGAGCATAGACAGCGCTGGCGAATTTATCCAAACCAATATTGTCGGCACCTTTAACCTGCTCGAAGCAGCCCGCTCCTATTGGCAAAGGCTACCTGAAAGCCGCCGCGTGGCATTCCGCTTCCACCATATCTCCACCGATGAGGTGTTTGGCGACTTGCACGGCACCAGCGATTTGTTTACAGAAACTACGCCCTATGCCCCGTCCAGCCCCTATTCTGCCAGCAAGGCTTCCAGCGACCACCTTGTGCGCGCCTGGCTACATACCTACGGCCTGCCCGCCATCCTTACCAACTGTTCCAACAACTACGGCCCCTACCACTTCCCCGAAAAACTCATTCCGCTGATGACTCTGAACGCCCTAGCCGGCAAACCCCTGCCTGTCTACGGCAACGGACAGCAAATCCGCGATTGGCTCTTTGTGGAAGACCATGCCCGTGCGCTGTATCAAGTCATTACCCAAGGCAAAATCGGCGAGAGCTACAATATCGGCGGCCACAACGAAAAAACCAATCTTGAAGTGGTACAAACCATCTGTACCCTGCTGGAAGAACTTGCTCCCGAAAAACCTATTGGCGTGTCGCGTTATGTCGACCTGATTACCTTTGTGCCCGACCGCCCAGGCCATGATCTGCGCTATGCCATCGATGCCGCCAAAATCGGCCGCGAGCTGAGTTGGCAGCCGCAGGAAACATTTGAATCCGGTATGCGCAAAACCGTACAATGGTACTTGGATAACAAAATCTGGTGGCACCGCATCCTCGATGGCCGCTACCGCCTGGAACGGCTCGGCCATTCATCAATCCGATAAATTGGAGCCTATTCATGAACATCCGCAACACCACACTACTCGGCTTCCTTGCCCTCGGCCTTGCCCTCTCCGGCAGCGTGGAAGCCAAAACCCGCCCCCACCGCGCACCTGCCGCCGCCCAGCAGCAGCAACGTGCCGACGGCAGCAGCCAAGAGCGCGCCGTGGTTATCCACGAAAACGACACCCCGCGCGGTATTGCCGCCGAAAACCACTGGATTGCCCAAAACATGCCCGGCTACCGCAAAGTCGGCCAAGCCCTGGTTCAAGGGCAAAACGGCATCTACGACCGCATCAGCGTAGTCGGCCCGAACGGCGAGCGCAAAGAAGTATTCTTTGAAATCAGCGAATTCTTCGGCCGCTACAACGGCAAACTACTGGGCGCGGAATAGGCACAGCAAACCATAAAAAGGCTACCTGAAACATTTGTTTTCAGGTAGCCTTCTGTCACAGAAAGGCAACCGTATGAAAGGCATTATTCTCGCCGGCGGCAGCGGCTCACGGCTGTACCCCATTACACGTGGTGCAGCCAAACAACTCATGCCCGTATACGACAAACCGATGATTTATTACCCCCTATCGGTGTTAATGCTGGCCGGTATCCGCGACATCCTCATCATCACCACCCCCGAAGACAACGCCGCCTTCCGCCGCCTGCTCGGCAACGGCAGCGACTTCGGCATCCGCCTGCAATACGCCGTACAACCCAGCCCGGACGGCCTTGCCCAAGCCTTCATCATCGGCGAAGAATTTATCGGCGGCGACAACGTCTGCCTCGTATTGGGCGACAACATCTTCTACGCCCAATCCTTCACCCAAACCCTGCAGCAAGCCGCCGCCCAAACCCACGGCGCCACCGTATTCGCCTACCAAGTGAAAGACCCCGAACGCTTCGGCGTGGTCGAATTCGACCCGCACCTCAAAGCCCTATCTATCGAAGAAAAACCCAAACAACCCAAATCCAACTGGGCGGTAACCGGCCTCTATTTCTACGACAAGCGCGTAGTTGAATTCGCCAAACAAATCAAACCATCCGCACGCGGCGAGCTCGAAATCTCCGACCTCAACCAACTCTATCTCGAAGACGGTAGCCTTTCCGTGCAACTGCTCGGCCGCGGCTTCGCCTGGCTCGACACCGGCACACATGAAAGCCTGCACGAAGCCGCCTCATTTGTGCGCACCATCCAAAACGTGCAAGCCCTTCAGGTAGCCTGCCTCGAAGAAATCGCCTGGCGTAACGGCTGGCTTTCCAACGAGCAATTGGCCGATTTGGCCCAATCTATGGCCAAAAACCAATACGGCCAATACCTGCTGCGGCTGCTAGAAAAATAACCTCCCTCTGCTTACCAATCATGAAACCAATCCTCCTCATCCTCCTGCTCGCTGCCCCATTCGCCTGCGCTGACATCTCCTTTGTTCATCCCATGAGCACGGCCGAATGCAAACAAGCCGTTATCGACAGCATGAAAATGTATGTTGACGGCCGCTACTGCGAAAAAGCCGACACTGAGCAAACCCGCCGCCAAGCCATAATCGGCTAGTATGCCATTGGCGAGCTCAACAGCAAATCTGGCAATGAAGAATTCAACCGCTGCGCCCTTACTCCAGAGCAACGCCAAGAACTCTCCGACTTAACAAAGCACTACGAAGCCATTATGCACAACCCTGAGCGCCTGCAACAATTCTGCAGCCCTGCCAACCGCGCCCGCATCGCACCGCTCTACCCCCGCTATATGCACCTGCTGCAAGAAATGGAAAATGTCCGCAACCAATATAGCCGCTGAACCATGCCTGCCGACGCCAGCCTAAAATCTGGCAGGTGCTGCAAAATAAAATCCGAGCCTACTACACTACCTATGCTGGGCATAGTGCAGCAAGAAAATAAAGCCGAATTGCAAGCCCGTATCCGCGCCGCCCTACGCGCCAACACCGTCAATATATTTACAAAATCCTAACACACCCCTAAACCTATTTTCAGGTAACCTCAAAGCAAATAAGGCTACCTGAAACCAACCTAACCATGAAACTCTTCATCACCGGCCACCATGGCCAAGTTGGCCAAGCCCTCATCCAGCAGGCCGCCGCCCACAATTTTCAGGTAGCCGCTTACGACCGCAGCGAGCTGGACATCGCCGACCGTGCCGCCGTATTGCAAGCCGTCGAGCGCGAGCAGCCCGCCGTGATCATCAATGCCGCCGCCTATACCGCCGTGGATAAAGCCGAAAGCGAACCGGCCGCCGCCTATGCCGCCAACGCCGAAGGTGCCGAAAACCTTGCCCGCGCCGCCCACGCCGTAAACGCCGCCATCCTGCATATTTCCACCGACTACGTTTTCAACGGCCGCACCGAACGCCCCTACCTCGAAACCGACACTCCCGATCCCCAAACGGTATACGGTCAAAGCAAACTGGCCGGCGAACAAGCCGTGCAGGCAACCTGCCCGCGCCACATCATCCTGCGCACCGCCTGGGTGTTTGGCGAACACGGCCACAACTTCGTGAAAACCATGCTCCGCCTCGGCCGCGAACGCGACAGCCTCGGCATCGTAGCCGACCAAAGCGGCGCCCCCACCTATGCCGGCCACATCGCCGCCGCCCTGCTGCACATCGCCGGGCGCACCCAAACCGAAAACTGCCCCTACGGCCTCTACCACTTTTCAGGTAGCCCCTACACCACCTGGCACGGCTTTGCCGCCGAAATCTTCCGCCGCGCCGCCGAGCAAGGCATCCTGCCCCGCGTGCCCGAACTACATGCCATCACCACCGCCGACTATCCCACTCCTGCCCGCCGCCCCGCCGACTCCCACCTTGACTGTAGCAAAATCCACACCGCCTTCGGCATCGCCCCCAGCGATTGGCAAAGTGCATTGGGCAATCTGGCCGACTATCTTTAAAGCATCCAAAAATTTTGGCTTCGCAGAAATTCGCGTCGCTCATTTTCAGGTAGCCTATTATTCCAACTGCCTCAGTATTTAGCGGGTAACGTTTTTATCCGCCAATTCCTTGCGCAGTTTCTTGGTAACCTCCATCATCACTTCAAGCTGTTCCAAGGTTTCTTTCCAGCCACGGGTTTTCAGGCCGCAGTCGGGGTTGACCCACAGGCGCTCTACGGGCACCACTTCCATGGCTTTGCGCAGCAGGCGTTCCACTTCGGCTTCGGTGGGCACGCGCGGGCTGTGGATGTCGTACACGCCGGGGCTGATGTCGTTCAGGTATTTGAAGTCGCTGAACGCGGTGAGCAATTCCATGTCGGAACGTGAAGTTTCAATGGTAATCACGTCTGCATCCATGCTGGCGATAGCGGGCAGGATGTCGTTGAACTCGGAATAGCACATATGGGTGTGGATTTGGGTGCCGTCTTCCGCGCCGGTGCTGCTCAAGCGGAAGACTTCGCAAGCCCAGGCCAGGTATTCGTCCCACTGCGCTTTTTTCAGCGGCATGGCTTCGCGGATGGCGGGCTCGTCGATCTGGATAACCTTGATGCCGGCTTTTTCCAAATCCAGCACTTCATCGTTCAGCGCCAGTGCGATTTGCTTAGCCACCACGCTCAGCGGCACGTCGTCGCGCACAAACGACCATTTAAACATGGTTACCGGGCCGGTGAGCATGCCTTTCATCGGGCGTTTGGTGAGGCTTTGCGCGTAGGTAGACCAATAAACGGTCATCGGATTCGGGCGGGATACATCGCCGAAAATAATCGGCGGTTTCATGCAGCGGCTGCCGTAGCTCTGCACTCAGCCGAATTGGCTGAAGCAGTAACCGGCCAGCTGTTCGCCGAAGTCTTCCACCATATCGTTGCGCTCGGCTTCGCCGTGTACGGGCACGTCCAGTTCCAATTTCTCTTGGATTTCCACGCAGTAGGCGATTTCTTTCTTCATCGCGGCATCGTAGTCGGCAGCGGAGAGCTCGCCTTTCTTGAACGCGGCGCGCGCTTGGCGGATTTCGGTGGTTTGCGGGAAGGAGCCGATGGTGGTGGTGGGCAGCACGGGCAGCTTCATCCATTCCTGCTGTGCCTTAATGCGCTGGGCAAACGGCGATTTGCGTTGATCGGCGCCTTTGGGCAGGTCGGCCACGCGTTTTTGCACGGCTGCATTGTGGATTTTCTTGTTGGTGGCGCGGTCGGCGGCAGCGGCATCGGATTCGTTCAAGGCTACCTGAACAGCAGATTTGCCGTGTGCCAGCGCTTGTTTCACCACGCCCAGTTCCACCAGTTTCTGTGCGGCAAAAGCCATCCAAGATTTGATTTCGCCGTCCAGTTTTTCTTCCACGGCCAAGTCTTGCGGGCTGTGCAGCAGCGAGCAGGAGGAGGCAATCCACAATATTATTGCCGAATTTGGCTTTCACGGGCTCGAGCGTGTCGATTACCTTGTTCAGGTTGGCGCGCCATACGTTGCGGCCGTCAATCAAGCCCACAGACAGCACGCGGTTGTCCGGCCAGCCGTCGGCAAACACGGAGAGCTGCTCCGGTGCGCGCACGCAATCGATGTGCACACTGTGTACGGGCAGGGATTTCAGCAAGTTCAGATGTTCAGCCACGGAGGCGAAATAAGTGCCGACAACGATGCGCACACCGGTGTTGGCCAGTTCCTGATACACGGGGGCGAATGCGTCCAGCCACACTTGTGAAGCTTCGGCAGCCAAAATCGGTTCGTCAATCTGAATCCAATCCACGCCTTCGACAGCCAGCTCGCGCAAGAGTTGTGCATAAGCAGGCAGCAATTTGGGCAGCAGCAGTTTGGTTACGCGGCAGCCGAAGTCCTCTTTTTTCTTGCCCAACCAAGCCAGCGTAACCGGGCCCACCAGCGTGGGCTTGATGTCATGGCCTTGCGCTTTGGCTTCTTTAATTTGCGCAATCAGGTTTTTGGCGTTTACCTTAAATTCAGTATCGGCCGACCATTCGGGCACGATGAAGTGGTAGTTGGTGTCGAACCATTTGGTCATTTCCATCGCAAACTGGGTGGCGTTGCCGCGTGCCAGCTGGAAGTATTCCGGCAGGGTTAGTTTGGCTGCGTCGAAGCCGAAACGAGAGGGAATACCGCCCAGAATACACAGCAAATCCGCACCAGTAGCTTTGGGGTGGCCAAGTTGATGCGACAAATGTCGACCGCTACAGCTTAAATCTCAGCCTCGCATTTCACACCCTTCCAAAAGGCTTCAACAACAAATTTCAGCTCGCGCTTCGTGCCGATGCGCGGGTAGCCGGAGAGGTGGAATGGTGTTTATGGATACTCCTTCAAAAGTAGGTGAATAATAAAACACCATGCGTAAAATTTCTCAGTGAGTAAGTTTGCGGCACGGCAATATGCAAGCGATAAATCTGCTGCTTTGCAAGAATGCAATTAATGCAAACAGCTTGATTTTCTATTATTTTTCAAATTATTGAGTCAGTTTTAAAATTTCTTCCTAGTTTCAACCATTTCCCATCTTTATAAACAAATGGATAGGAGAAAAAAGTCTAAGCTGGATATTTTCAGGTAGCCTTTCCATCACCCACAAAAAGCTACCTGAAAAAACAGCTACACTCCCGCCCTCAAAACCACTTCGGCCATAGTTCGCGGCTTTTCGGATTGGCGAAAAACGGCTGCAACAGGCGTTGCAGCTGCAGCAGGTAGGGGGTGGCCACTGGGTCGCAGCAAAGAGCGGCGCGGTAATACAGGGCGAAGATTTCAGCCTGCTGCTCCATATTGAGGCGGTTTAAGTGCGGTACGGTATCGAGCATGGGCAGGCGGTAGGCGCGATTTTTCAGGTAGCCCAAACGCAAAGCCTGCAAACTGCCGCCAAGCCACACGGGGAAGCCGTTTTGATGCTGCCAAACATGCGTCAGCTCGTGCACCAGCCAGGCGCGTTCGATCAAGGGGCGCTTGGCGAAATCGGGGCAGAAGCGGTTGGCGGGGAAGTAAACGTGGCCGAAGGGGCAATGGCAATATTGCGGGTAAGCAGCCACCACGCGCCGCCGTGCAGGCGGATGCGTTCATAACGCAACCCGCTGCCAAACACGCTGCGGGCGAGTTTGGTTTCGGCGGGGGTGAGCGGGCGGGAACGTGGGGGCATGGGTGGTTTATCAATCCATAGGGTAAGAGGCTACCTGAAAGTTGCTGGCTATATGGAAACAATAGCTTACAGTTTAACTATGCAGAAACTCGGCTTGCTTCAATTCGTTGCGGCCTCGGCCTGCTCCGCAGAAACTCAGCCTCCTGCGAAAGCCTTGTTTTATAGTGAATTAAATTTAAATCAGGACAAGGCGGCGAGCCGCAGACAGTACAAATAGTACGGCAAGGCGAGCTAACGCTGTACTGGTTTAAATTTAATTCACTATAACTTCATTGAAGCTGTGCTTTCAGGTAGCCTTAAATGGCAAAACAACGCGGCTCAATGTTTACGGCTGTAGTTTTCGATGTCCTCGCACACAGTGGCAAGGAAGTCGAGGTATTTCGGGTCTTCGCCCGCCCACATTTCCTCTTCGCCCAACGCGTAGGCGCGAATGAGTTCGTCGGCGGCGCGCTCGAAGTTGCCCAACTCAAATTGCGCCTGGCCGAGCCGCAAATGCAAAAAGGGGTTGCCGATGGCATCTGGGCAGCGCATGGCGTGGCTGAGGGCTTCGCGGGCGGCTTCGTGGCTGCCGCGCAAAAATTCGGTGTCGCCCACCGCAGCCAGTATCCAAGTGGCGGCTTCCCATTCGGTTTGCGGCTCGGGCAGCAAATCCCATGCCTGCCAAAAACGTTCGATGGCTTCGGCATAGCGCTCCGCATCGGCCAGCTCGTCGCCTTGTTCGCACAGCGCGGTGATTTGCTCGTAGGTATGGTCGTTCAGTTCGGCCATGGCAGGCTCCTTCTTTAGAGATGCCGCGTATTATACAGGCTACCTGAAAGCCTTTATTCCTTCCTTTCAGGTAGCCTCTTCCCCTTGGGCGCGTGATAATATGCGCCGTCTTTTTTGTTCACACCACCCGCCACCATGTCCACCCCTCAACACCGCATCCGCACCCTCGTGCAAACGCTCAACCGCTACGCCCATGAATACTACACTTTGGACGCGCCCAGCGTGCCCGATGCCGAATACGACCGGCTCTACCGCGAGCTGGAAGCCCTGGAAGCCGAATACCCGCAGTTCAGGCTGCCCGAAAGCCCCACGCAGCGGGTGGGCGGCGCGGTGCTGGACGGCTTTGAAACCGTGGTGCACGCCGTGCCGATGTTGTCGCTGAACAACGCGTTTTCGCCGCGCGACGACGAAACGGGCGCGTTCGACCACGCCGAATTTTTGGCGTTTGACGAGCGCGTGTGCAAGGAATTGGGCGTATCGCAGGTTGAATACGCCGCCGAGCCGAAGTTTGACGGGCTGGCCGTCAGCCTGCTGTATCAAAACTGCGTACTGGTGCAGGCGGCCACGCGCGGTGACGGCACCACGGGCGAAAACGTTACCGAAAACATCAAAACCGTGCGCAATATCCCGCTGAAACTGCACGGCGACACACTGCCCGAAACCATTGAAGTACGCGGCGAAGTACTGATGCTCAAAGCCGATTTTGCCGCGCTCAACGAGTGCCAATTTGAGGCTGGGCAGAAGCCCTTCGTCAACCCGCGCAATGCCGCCGCAGGCAGCCTGCGCCAGCTCGATTCCAAAATCACCGCGCAGCGCAAACTGCATTTTTTCGCGTACGGCATCGCCCAGCTTTCCGGCATCCAAAGGCTACCTGAAAGCCACATCGAAGAACTCGCGCTGCTGCACGAACTCGGCTTTTCGCTGCCCGAAGGCTATTTCGGCGCGTACACCGGCGCGGCGGCCGTGTTGCGCGAATACGAACGGCTGGCCGAACACCGCCCCCGCCTGCCGTATGAAATCGACGGCATGGTCGTCAAAGTGAACTCGTTGGACGAACAGCAACAACTCGGCTTCGTGTCGCGCGCGCCGCGTTGGGCGATTGCGCACAAATTCCCCGCCGAAGAAGCGCTCACCACCGTGGAAGCGATTGACGTGCAGGTCGGCCGCACCGGCGCGGTTACCCCCGTGGCACGGCTTGCGCCCGTGTTCGTGGGCAGCGTTACCGTGACCAACGCCACGCTGCACAACCAAGACGAAGTGGCGCGCAAAGACGTGCGCGTGGGCGACACCGTGGTCGTGCGCCGCGCAGGCGACGTGATTCCCGAAGTGGTGCGCGTGCTGCCCGAACGCCGCCCGATGCAGCCCGTTGATTTATTGGGCGAACAAATGGAAGCGAAGTACGAGCCGTTCAGGCTACCTGAAACCTGCCCCGTGTGCGGCAGCGCCGTCGAACGCGAAGCAGGCGAAGCCGTTGCCCGCTGCACCGGCGGCATGCTCTGCCAAGCCCAGCGCGCACAAGGGCTTATCCACTTCGCCAGCCGCAAAGCCATGGACATCGCCGGGCTGGGCGACAAACAAATCGAAGCCCTCGTCGCCGCCGACGTATTGCACAGTTTTACCGATATTTATCAACTGGATATCGCCAAACTGCAAACCATCAAAGACAGCAAATCCGCCGCCACCAAATGGGCGCAAAACATCTTGGACAGCATCGCCCAAAGCCGCACCCCGCCGCTCGCCCGCTTCCTGTTCGCCCTCGGCATCCGCCACGTCGGCGAAAGCACCGCCAAACAGCTGGCCGCCGCATTCGGCAATCTCGACACCGTGCGCCGCGCCCCCGAACCCATACTCGCCTGCCTGCCCGACATCGGCAGCGTCGTCGCCCACGCCATCACCCACTATTTCAGGCAGCCTGCACAGCAAAAAATGCTGGACGACCTATTGCAACACGTCGCCCCCCAAGCCGCTGCCCCGTCGCCCCAAACCCGCGCCCACGCCGCGCCCAAACAATGGCTGCAACGCCTGCCAAACATCAAACTCAGCGAAAAACGCGCCGCCGAACTCTGGCAACTCGCAGGCAGCCTGCACGCCCTGCAAACCGACCAAGCCCTGCCGCAAGAATGGCAAGACTGGCGCAAGCAGCCTGCACACGCCGCCTTGCTGCAAGAAATCACCGCCTTCACCGAAGGGCTACCTGAAAACAGCACAGGCGACGTTTCAGGCAGCCTGCACCCCGAAAACAGCCCAATCGCCGGCAAAACCTTTGTCCTGACCGGCACCCTGCCCACCCTGAAACGCGACCAAGCCGCCGCCCTCATCGAAGCCGCCGGCGGCAAAGTGAGCGGCAGCGTGTCCAAAAAAACCGATTTCGTGGTGGCGGGCGAAGCCGCAGGCAGCAAACTGGAAAAAGCACAGACGCTGGGCGTGGCCGTGTTGAGCGAGGAGGAGTTGCTGGGGATGCTGGGGGGGGGGGGGGAGCGGATTAAAAGGCTGCCTGGAAACCTGTTCCCTTATCTGTAACCCACTTGGGCGCATGATGGTTTGGCTAAGTGATAACCCAAATTGTATGCACGCAAATCAACACAAAGACAGCTCCATGAAAACCTACGCCAACGCCGCCGCACTGATTACGGCCATCCACACCGCGCTAGACAAATACCTCGCTGAATTTGCCGACATTGCCGAAGCCGACAAACACCGCCGTGCTGTGCCCGATGGCAAAACTCCGGCCGAACATCTGGCCTACCAGCTCGGTTGGACCGGCCTGCTGTTGCAATGGGAGCGAGACGAGCAGGCAGGTCAAACCGTTCATACGCCCGCCGAAGGCTACAAATGGAACGATTTGGGCGGGCTGTACCAGCAGTTTTACCGGCAATACGGCAGCCTCACGCTGCAGGAGGCGCAAGCCCAACTGCGCGAGCAGGTTGCCCAAATCTGTACATGGCTGAGAACACTGTCCGAACAGGAGTTATTTAAACCCAACCAGCGCAAATGGGCAGACAACCAGGCAAAATGGCCGATCTGGAAATGGGTGCACATCAATACGGTTGCACCGTTTACCAACTTCCGAGTGCACATCCGCAAATGGAAAAAGCAGAATCTGCATGGCTAGACGCATGCTGTAGAGGCGCACTCAATTTAGAAATACTACCCATGTGCACAAGTTCCGCGCCCTGCCAAAACAGTCTTAAAGGCTACCTGAAAATCTGTTTCCTACCATTTAGCCGCCCCATTTTTCAGGTAGCCTTTTCTGCCCACACCTCCCCTATCTGCGCCATCCCTGCCCCGTTCATCGGCAATCTCGGGTAAGATGGCGTTTTTTTCGGAGACAGCTATGCCGCAAAAAGTAATCGCAATCGACGGGCCAAGCGCATCGGGGAAAGGCACGGTGGCACAGCGGGTGGCGGATGCCTTGGGCTGGCGTTATCTGGATTCGGGCGCGCTCTACCGCATCACCGCGCTCTATGCGCGCAACCGCCGAACCGCTTGGGATAACGAAGCTGCAGTGGCCGCGCTGGCGCAGGCTTTGCCGGCAGAGTTTGTCGAGGGCGCGGTGCTGTTGGACGGGGAAGATGTTTCCGCCGCCATCCGCAGCGAGGAAATCGGCATGGGTGCATCACGGGTGGCGGCGTTGCCGGCGGTGCGCACGGCTTTGCTGCAGCGGCAGCGCGCGTTTCTAACCGAACAGGGGCTGGTGGCCGACGGGCGTGATATGGGCTCGGTGGTATTCCCCGATGCCGTGCTCAAGGTTTTCCTCACTGCTTCACCACAGGTGCGTGCCGAACGCCGTGCCAAACAAATCGGCGTACCGCTTGCGGGCGCGGGTTTCGAGCGTATTTTGGCCGACATCGAAGCGCGCGACGAAGCCGACCGCAACCGCGCCGTTGCGCCGCTGCAAAAGCTACCTGAAGCCCATCTGCTCGACACTTCGGCGCTGACGATTGAAGAATCGGTAAAAAAAGTGCTTGATTGGTATCGGGAAAAATAAAGTTACTGTATAATGCTGCGTTTTCGGCGCATCCGCTCCGCTTGGGCGCGGCTGTGTTGCATAAACAATTGATTTAACTCACGCCTGCCGCGCCAAGGGTGGCAGGCTTCTATCAACTCCAACCCTCCGCACTCCTTGGCCGTGCGTGGAAAAGACAAAACCTTATGGAAAATTTTGCCCAGTTACTGGAAGAATACTCAGCCGTACAAGAAATGAATCAGGGCGAGGTGATTACCGCCGAAGTGGTGGCGATTACCGACAAACACGTTATCGTGAACGCCGGCCTGAAATCCGAATCCCTGATTGATTTGAACGAATTCAAAAACACCCAAGGCGAACTGGAAGTTAACGTCGGCGATTTCGTTACCGTAACCATCGAATCCGTAGAAAACGGCTTCGGCGAAACCAAACTCTCCCGCGAAAAAGCCAAACGCGCTGCCGATTGGCTGGCTTTGGAAGAAGCCATGGAAAGCGGCGAGATCCTCTCCGGCGTGATCAACGGCAAGGTCAAAGGCGGCCTCACCGTGATGATCAACAGCATCCGTGCCTTCCTGCCCGGCTCTTTGGTAGATGTGCGCCCGGTGAAAGACACTTCTCACTTTGAAGGCAAAGAAGTTGAATTCAAAGTGATTAAGCTGGATAGAAAACGCAACAACATAGTGGTATCCCGCCGCGCTGTATTGGAAGAAACCCTGGGCGAAGAGCGCCAGGCCCTGCTGGAAAGCTTGCAGGAAGGCACCGTGGTGAAAGGTATCGTGAAGAACATTACCGACTACGGTGCATTCGTAGACTTGGGCGGTATCGACGGCCTGTTGCACATCACCGATTTAGCATGGCGCCGCGTAAAACACCCCAGCGAAGTGCTGGAAGTGGGCCAGGAAGTAGAAGCTAAAGTATTGAAATTTGACCAAGACCGCAGCCGCGTATCTTTGGGTATGAAACAGCTGGGTGAAGATCCCTGGAGCGGCCTCGCCCGCCGTTACCCTGCCCGCACCCGCCTGTTCGGCAAGGTGTCCAACCTCACCGATTACGGCGCGTTCGTTGAAATCGAACAGGGTATCGAAGGCTTGGTACACGTTTCCGAAATGGACTGGACCAACAAAAACGTTCACCCGAGCAAAGTGGTTCAGCTGGGCGACGAAGTAGAAGTGATGATTCTGGATATCGACGAAGACCGCCGCCGCATCAGCCTGGGCATGAAACAATGCCAGGCTAATCCGTGGGAAGAATTTGCCGCCAACTTCAACAAAGGCGACAAACTCACCGGCGCAGTTAAATCCATCACCGATTTCGGTATTTTTGTGGGCCTGCCCGGCAACATCGACGGCCTGGTACACCTCTCCGACCTTTCTTGGAGCGAAAGCGGCGAAGAAGCCGTACGTAAATACAAAAAAGGCGAGGATGTGGAAGCCGTTGTATTGTCTATCGATGTAGAGAAAGAACGCATCAGCTTGGGCATCAAACAGCTCGAAGGCGACCCCTTCGGCAGCTACATCAGCATCAACGACAAAGGCGCCTTGGTGAAAGGCACCGTGAAATCCGTTGAAGCCAAAGGTGCCGAAGTGCAGCTGGCCGATGAAGTGGTAGCCTACCTACCCGCTTCCGAATTCGACAGTGAGCGCGTGGAAGACTTAACCACCAAGCTTAAAGAAGGCGACGAAGTGGAAGCTGTCATCGTTACTGTAGACCGCAAAAACCGCAATATCAAGCTGTCAGTAAAAGCCCGCACTGCCAAAGAAAACCGCGAAGCGCTCAACACCGTGAACGCAGCGGCTAGCCATGCCGGCACCACCAGCCTGGGCGATTTGCTCAAGGCCAAGCTTGGCGGCGAAAATGAATAAGGATAGCACAAAATGACCAAATCAGAGTTGATGGGCCATCTGGCCGAGAAGTACCTGGCTCAAGGGCATTCCCGCCTAACTGTTAAGGATGTGGAGCAAAGCGTGAAGGTTTTGGTAGACGCCATGACCCGGGCACTGGCTCGTGGTCAGCGTATCGAGATTCGTGGGTTTGGCAGTTTCGACCTGAACCACCGTCCGGCACGTATCGGCCGCAACCCGAAAACCGGCGAGAAAGTAAACGTACCTGAAAAATACGTGCCACATTTCAAAGCCGGCAAGGAGTTGCGCGAACGCGTAGACCAAGCTGCCAAGTAAGATTGGCATTAAGCTGAATAATAAAAGGCTACCTGAAAATTTCAGGTAGCCTTTTTGTTGTTTGGACAATCCAGATAGTGCTATGCAACAGACTACCTGAAAGCTTCAGCTGCAACAAAGCTAAAGCCAAGTAACGGGCAGCTTGGACTCCCGCACATCAGCTGCAATTCCACGATAAGTTGGAACCATCTGCTCCCAGTAAAGAGTCGGCAAAAGGCTACCTGAAATTCTTAATTACCAACGGCTGACCAATCCGCTCAAATCCGTATTTTTCGGGCCGTCGGCCTCTTTCTGTGCCGTGCCGATCATCACAGGCCGATGATTTTATCGTGTGCGCCGCGGCCGAAGGCTTCACGCAGCGCGGCGATGTTAACCCACAGGCCGGTAATCCACACATTGTCAAAGCCTTGCGCCTTGGCAACCAGTTGGGCGGCATAGGCAGCGCAGCCGGCGCTGAGCATCTGCTCCCACTCTGGCTTCGGCTTGAGGCAGTCCAGCTTGGGCTTGGACACCACGCCGATCACCATCGGCGCCATCTGTCCCACCACTTCAGCCTTGCGCACCGCTTCGCCGCCGATTTCTTCGGCACATTGCTTCAAAATATGGCGGAATGCCGGCCGGCTCGCTTCGCTTTGTACCACCACAAAATGCCACGGCGTGAGGTTGCAGTGGTCAGGCACTTGCGTGGCAGCCTGCAAAATGATTTCCAGCTGAGCATCGTTAGGGGCGGGTTCGGCAAGGTGTCGCACCGAGCGGCGGGTAGTGAGCAAATCGATTGCGTTCATGGGGTTAATCCTTAAAGTGTGCGTTGAAAACAAAACGCCGTGCTTATACCACACATTAAGGCTACCTGAAACACACGCCCCGGTTTAACGTTATAATGCCAGCCGATTTCATCCCGTTAGGAGCCGCCATGAGCACCAATTACCTTTTCACCCTGCCCGACCAAAACGGCAACGATTTCGCCGCCGCCGACCACCTGCCGCTGGTGCTGTATTTCTACCCCAAAGACAGCACGCCAGGCTGCACCACCGAAGCGCAGGAATTCAGTGCGCTCTTGCCCGAATTTCAGGCGCTCGGTTTTCAGGTAGCCGGCGTATCGCGCGACAGCGTGGCCAGCCACCAGAAATTCGTATGCAAATACGCGCTGGAAGTGCCGCTCTTGTCGGATAAGGATGAAACCGTGTGCCGCCTGTTCGATGTCATCAAAGAGAAAAACATGTATGGCAAAAAAGTGTTCGGCATCGAACGCAGCACCTTCGTTTTGGATGCACAAGGCAACATTTCGCGCGAATGGCGCAAAGTGAAAACCGCCAGCCACGCCCAAGCCGTGCTCGACGCGCTGCGTGAAACAGCCTAGCGGAACACCGCCATGCAATACTGCTACCAAGCCCCCTTCGGCACGCTGCTGTGCCGCCTGCACAACGACCTGCCCACCGAAATCCTGCTGCAGCACAGCGCCGCGCCCTTCCTGCCCGCACTGCCAAACGAAACCCCGCTGGCACAATGGCTGGACAGCTACTTTTCAGGTAGCCCTGCCCCGCTGCCACCGTTTGTGCCCCCCGCAGGCACGGCGTTTCAGCAGGCCGTGTGGGCGCAGATTGCCCAGATTCCGTTCGGCGAAACCCGCAGCTACCAATGGATTGCCGGGCGCATCGGCAGCCACCCGCGCCCCGTGGGCGGCGCCTGCGGCAAAAACCCGCTGCCGCTGCTGATCCCCTGCCACCGCGTGCTCTCAACCAACGGGCTGGGCGGCTTCAGCATGGGCGGCGATGCCGAGCGCAGCCTAGCAGTGAAACGCTGGCTGCTCGCGCACGAAGGAGTGGCATTGTGAATCCGGCCAAACCGCTGCCCGCCGCCTGGCAAGAGCCCATCGAGCAAACGCTGGACGAGCTCTTCCTCACCCACCGCCTCGCCGCCAATACCCTGGCCGGCTACCGGCGCGACCTGGAAAAAGTCGCCCGCCGCCTGCACGCGCAAGGATTGGATTGGCAGCAGGCCGATGCCGACGCCTTGGCCGATGCCGTGTATGCCCCGGATGAAAAACCCGCTTCCCAAGCCCGCGCCCTCTCCGCCGTCAAACAGCTCTACGGCTTTTTGCAGCTACAAAACCGCCGCAGCGACAACCCCGCGCAACACCTGCGCCCGCCGCGCCAAGGCCGCGCCCTGCCGCCGCTGATCGGCGAAGCGCAAATCGACGCGCTGTTGGCCGCGCCCGACACGGAAACCATCTTCGGCCTGCGCGACAAAGCCGTGCTGGAAACGCTGTATGCCACCGGCCTGCGCGTGTCCGAAGCCGCCCAAATGCAGCTGCAGGATTTAGACTTGCAGCGCGGCGTGGTTACCGTAATCGGCAAGGGCAACAAGCAGCGCATCGTGCCGCTGGGCGCGGAAGCCGTGCATTGGCTGGAACGCTACCTGAAAACCGCGCGCGGCGAATTGCTCAAGCACACCCCGTGCGATTTCGTGTTCGTGGGGCAAAAACGCAGCGGCATCAGCCGCCAGCTGGTGTGGCAGATGGTGAAGTGTTACGCCGCAGAAGTCGGCATCAGCGAGCTCAGCCCGCACGGCCTGCGCCACGCCTTCGCCACCCATCTGGTAAACCACGGCGCCGACCTGCGCAGCGTGCAGATGATGCTCGGCCACGCTAGCCTGAACACCACGCAAATCTACACCCACGTGGCCAACGAGCGGCTCAAACAGCTGGTAGCACAGCATCATCCGCGTAGGTAAACAAGATATAGCGGATTCAAATGAAAATGGAACAAGGCGGCAGGCTACCTGAAAGCTTTCAGGTAGCCTGCCGTGCCGTTTTGTGGGAAAATCCGTACGTTTAAAATTATTCAAATTGGGCGAAAAATATTATGTTGGACAGAGAAGGTTATCGCCCCAATGTCGGCATCATCATCACCAACCAGCACAACGAAGTTTTCTGGGGCAAACGCGTGCAGGAGCATTCCTGGCAGTTTCCGCAGGGAGGCATCAAGCCCGGCGAAAGCCCCGAGGCCGCCATGTATCGCGAGCTGGCCGAAGAAGTCGGCCTTTTGCCGCATCACGTGAAAATCCTCGGCCGCACCCGCGACTGGCTGCGCTACGACGTGCCCGGCAACTGGGTGCGCCGCCAATGGCGCGGCGCGTATCGCGGGCAGAAACAGATTTGGTATTTGCTGCGGCTCACCGGCCGCGAAAGCGATGTGCACCTGCGCGCCAGCAGCCAGCCGGAATTCGATGCCTGGCGCTGGCACGACTATTGGGCACCCATCGACGAAGTGATTGAATTCAAAAAAGACGTATACACCAACGCCCTGCGAGAGCTTTCGCGCTTTCTGCACAATCTGGAAACCCTAGAGCAATTCAACCGGCGCCACGCCGCCCTGCCCGAAGAACAAACCCACCGATGAGCAGCATCCTCACCCGCATCCTCGCCACCCAACAGCAAGAAGTAGCCGCCGATGCTACCTCCTCACCGCTACGCGGTGTGAACAACCGCAACTTGCGCACCTTTGAAGTGAGCCTGCAGCAAACGCTGGATTTGCTGCCAGAAATCGCCGGCGAAGACCGCATCGTGATTACCGAAAGCGGCATCCGCAGCCGCGAAGACGTACAATTCATGCGCAGCCACGGCGTGCACAGCTTCCTGATCGGCGAAACCTTCATGCGCGCCGACGATGTGGGCGCGGAAGTGAAAAAACTGTTTGCTTGAGTTTTCAGGTAGCCTGCCATGATGGTGAGGCTACCTGAAAACACTATCCCAATGCTTCGTTTGGCTTTTTTTCTCACGTAAGGAGTAGGCATGAAACGTTTAGCGATGATATTGGCCCTGCTACCCTTGGCCGCTGCCGCCCAGCCCACCGCCCAGCAATGCCGGCAGATTAACCGCGACAGTATCGAGGTCATGACTTATCTGTTCGCCTGTGCCGACAACGATAATTTCGCGCTTCCCAAAGCCGCCGAGCAGCAAGCCGACAAACTGATGCAGCTGAGCAAACCATGTTTCAACCGCGACCAAGAAGCATGGTGGTGGCAAAATGGCACACAGGTGGAAGCTGAGCGCGCCCGTTATGACACCGGCGCCGATGCAGACACAGCGGCGGTGTGCCGGCAGCGCCGCACACACATTCAGCGCATCTTGCGACGCTACCGTTAAGCCGACCAACCTGCCGCACTTAACCCCCAGATTTCAGGTAGCCTGAACTTCCGCCCAAAGCGTGTAGAGGCTCCCTGAAACCAGAAATCCTATCCAAATCCACACAGAGATACCGATATGACCAGCCCCGACAAAATCCTCATCCTCGATTTCGGTTCGCAAGTCGCCCAGCTCATCGCCCGCCGCGTGCGCGAAGCCCATGTGTATTGCGAGCTGCACCCCTACGACATGCCGCTGGCCGACATCAAAGCCTTCAATCCCAAAGGCATCATCCTTTCCGGCGGCCCCAACTCCGTGTACGACAGTGAATATCAAGCCGACACGGGGCTGTTCGACTTGGGCGTGCCCGTGCTCGGCATCTGCTACGGCATGCAGTTTATGGCGCACCATTTGGGCGGCGAAGTGCGGGCCGGCAACCAGCGCGAATTCGGTTACGCGCAAGTGCAAACGCAAGACAGCGCGCTCACCAGCGGCATTCAAGACGGCGCACCGAACACCTTGGACGTGTGGATGAGCCACGGCGACAAAGTGTGCAGGCTGCCTGAAAACTTCCGCACCATCGGCAGCACGCCCTCCTGCCCCATCGCCATGATGGAAAACGCCGAACGCCACTTTTACGGCATCCAATTCCACCCCGAAGTCACCCACACCAAACAAGGCCGCGCCCTAATCAACCGCTTCGTGCTCGACATCTGCGGCGCACAGCCCAGCTGGACCATGCCGAACTACATCGACGAAGCTGTGGCCAAAATCCGCGAACAAGTCGGCAGCGACGAAGTGATTTTGGGCTTGTCCGGCGGCGTGGATTCCTCCGTGGCCGCCGCGCTCATCCACCGCGCCATCGGCGACCAGCTCACCTGCGTATTCGTCGACCACGGCCTGCTGCGCCTGAACGAAGCCGAAAACGTGATGAAAATGTTTGCCGACAACTTGGGCGTACGCGTGATTCACGTGGATGCCAGCGAGCAGTTTATGGCGAAACTCGCCGGCGTGACCGACCCCGAGCAGAAGCGCAAAATCATCGGCGCAGAATTTATCGAAGTATTTGACGCCGAAGAGAAAAAACTCACCAACGCCAAATGGCTGGCGCAAGGCACGATTTACCCCGACGTGATTGAATCCGCCGGCGCGAAAACCAAAAAAGCCCACGCCATCAAATCGCACCACAATGTGGGCGGGCTACCTGAAAACATGAAGCTGAAACTGCTCGAACCGCTGCGCGATTTGTTCAAAGACGAAGTGCGCGAACTGGGCGTGGCGCTCGGCCTGCCGCGCGAAATGGTGTACCGCCACCCCTTCCCCGGCCCCGGCTTGGGCGTGCGGATTCTGGGCGAAGTGAAGCGCGAATACGCCGACCTGCTGCGCCAGGCAGACGACATTTTCATTCAGGAACTGCGCAACCATAAAGACGAAAACGGCACCTCTTGGTACGACCTCACCAGCCAGGCATTTGCCGTGTTCCTGCCCGTGAAATCCGTGGGCGTGATGGGCGATGGGCGAACTTATGACTACGTGGTCGCCCTGCGCGCCGTCATCACCAGCGACTTCATGACCGCACACTGGGCGGAACTGCCCTATTCGCTGCTGAGCAAAATGTCCAACCGCATCATCAACGAAATGCGCGGCATCAACCGCGTAGTGTACGACATCAGCGGCAAACCGCCTGCCACGATCGAGTGGGAATAAGCCAGAATTGAAACACAACGCAACAAAGCCCTGCCGAATGGCAGGGCTTTGTTCTGGTGGAGAAGGCCACCTGAATTTAAAACATAAAGCTCTGCTATCTACCACCTGATCCGTATCATTGTAATGTGCCGACCAGCGGATGTCTGCGCCGTCTGCTTACGGAATCAGCACCGCTTCCTGCTTAAAACGTGAGGTGTGTGCAGCAAAATCCATCCACCGCCTGTACACTCGGGTAGTCTTCCTGAACGGTTTGCAGACTGCTGCGAATGCCGCCGTTGACCAACTCGGCGGCCAATTGCTTCTGCATGGAGTAAGCAGTTTGATTTACTGTTCGATTTCGGCTTGGCGGCGATGACTAGAATAGTGAGTGGGAAACAAGAACAGAGTAGCGATTGCGCCGAGGCAGAAGGCGGCAAAGTTTTTTGGGGAACATAGCCGTATCTCGATAGATTGGGTATTTGATTATGGTATTTATGCTTTCAGGTAGCCTGTCGCGCGGGAAGGCTACTTGAAAATCTAACCCTGTTGTTCCTGTTCGTCATAAACAGGCAGCAGGAAACTTCAAAACAGAAGTTTCCCTGCTGTGTTGGCCAAATTAGCTTAGATTGACAACAGCCATTTGAGTGCCAACCCGGTGCTGAATGAGCCGTCCTTTACTTTTTGTGCGTTGGCATCATCTGCATTGGCAAATTGCAGCGGATGCGGACCGGAATAATTGGCGTCTTCTGTATCAATCAGCAGAATCGGCGCTTTTCCGTTCAGCTGGCTCTTCAAGAAGCTGCCACGGAAGCTTTGCGCAGTGCTGGGTTGCACTGAGAATCTCTTGTCCAACAAGATCTTTTCACCGTTTACCACGAGATAGAGTCTATAGCCCCAATCAGGTGCATTAGCCCAGCCTCGGTTGGCAATTTTTGCCGACCAATGGATGATATTACTGTTTTGCTGGTCAGCATAAGCACTGAGTTCTTCCACTACATAACGATAGCCCATTCTCTTACGGACTTCTGTCATACAGGAGCCAGATTCCCAATTATTGATAAAGGTTTTGTGGTAATCGTAGTTCAGATACGATACGTGATACTCACGACCCTCTCTCAAAATGTCAGCACAGCTCGTACGAGCGCCTGCTTGCGGTTCACAGGTTTCGCCACCGAATACCTGGTGTATGCTATTAGCTCGTACAAAGCTACGCAAAGCTTCGGATGAACGCCCGTTATGTGGGAAATAGGTACCTACATCGTGCGTTCCTGCCATAAAACAGTCATTATGCATACCTGTAAAGACCACCCCCTTAGGCAAATTACTGTTATTGAGAAAATCCATCAAATCGCCTGGGTAACGCAACTGAAGTTTGGCATAAATGCCGTTATTGTTTGCATTCAGCAACGCCTTAAATACTTCAGCTTTATTTTGATCTGTATCCAAATGATTGGCAGAGGAATGCCATTCCCCCCATGCACCGATGAAGCCCGCCTGCCATACGAAAATATTGTCACGGTTTCTAGCCAAAATGGGCCGCAGCTGCTCAATATGGCGTCGAACCTGTGCCAGATTGGTATCTTGGCCGGCTGCCGTGTAATCATATGAGAAACGCAAAATGGCATTAACATTTTTCATTCTGGATAAGCCCTGATCCAATGCATTTAGATACGACTGGGGCAAATCCTGATTCCGCCATTGAGATAAATCTGCCGGCATATACATCAGGTGGTAGCCTGCGCGATAGGCATCTTCCAAGTCGGCATCGGTAATTTGGGAAGGGTCTTTACCATAACGGTAAAAACCACGCCCGTAGCCAGGCACATCACCAGCTGCTTCCTTCAGGAAGACGGTTTTAACGTTGTTATTTCCATTATTATCGTTCCTGTTATTGTTATTGGCATTATTAGCAACATTATTTCCAGAATTGTTGCCATTAGTAATTCTGGGGTTGCCATTGCTATTTCCATTACTATTACCCGTACCTACACTAATATTTTGATTCCGGGGAGAGTTTCCTATTCCCGGTATGTCCAGATTAGTCGTACCCTCATTTTGCTTTGCCACAGGTTGAGTTATCTGCTGGTTTGAGTCAGTATTACCGGATGCATCGAGTTCGTCTTTTTTGCAGGCTGATAAGGCCAAAGCACAAACCAAAATTGAAAGTAACTTTTTATTCATGTTATTCATGATGACGATTTCCCGAAATCTTTGCAATAAAGCGTCTACTGCTAAAATTAATGCCATAAAACTTAGTAGTCCTACTATACCAAACAATTTATTGTCAAAAATTCAAAAGTCTGTATTCCATATTTAATAATTCTGACTATATATGATCAGAATCGTTCTATCAAAAAGTTTGCCAAACCATTACTTGCTATTTAAAACTTAAAAAATCCGATAAATTTTTGATGCTTGGTTCATCATTCCAAATTAACTCAGGTTGTTTTCAGGCAACCTTTTCTACAACTCAATCTACCCCTCTCCCCCGATTCTCGTGGAATTGCTCCTGCCAGTCGGCAAATTTGCCCTGTTCGATGGCTTCGCGCATTTCGGCCATTATGGTTTGGTAGAAATGCAGGTTATGGATAGTGTTCAACTGCGCACCCAAAATCTCGCCGGCACGGTGCAAGTGGTGCAGGTAGGCGCGGCTGAAATGCGTACAAGCGTAGCAGGTGCATGATTCGTCGAGCGGGTGGGTATCGTGTTTGTACTTGGCGTTTTTGATTTTGATGTCGCCGAAGCGGGTGAACAGCCAGCCGTTGCGGGCATTGCGGGTGGGCATGACGCAGTCGAACATGTCCACGCCATGCGCCACGCCGTACACTAAGTCTTCCGGCGTGCCGACACCCATCAGGTAATGCGGTTTGTGTTCGGACAGTATGGGGCCGACGGCACGCAGCATACGGTACATTTCGGGCTTGGGTTCGCCCACTGATAAGCCGCCGATGGCGAGGCCGGGGAAGTCGAGCTGTTCCAGCCCGCGCAGGGACTGTTCGCGCAGGTCTTCGTACATCGCGCCCTGCACGATGCCGAACAGGGCATTGGGGTTTTTGAGGTCTTCAAAGGCTTTTTTGCTGCGTTCCGCCCAGCGCAGGCTCATTTGCAGCGATTTTTCGGCCTGCTCGCGTGTGGCTTCGCCGGGGGTGCATTCGTCGAGCTGCATGGCGATGTCGGAGTTGAGCACGGTTTGGATTTTCATCGAGATTTCGGGCGAGAGGAAAAGCTTATCGCCGTTAATCGGGCTTTTGAAGGTGCAGCCTTCTTCGGTGAGTTTGCGCATGTCGGATAGCGAAAACACTTGGAAACCGCCGGAGTCGGTCAAAATCGGTTTGTTCCAGCCGATAAAGTCGTGCAGGCCGCCGAATTGTTCGATGACTTCCAAGCCGGGGCGCAGCCATAAATGGTAGGTGTTGCCGAGGATGATTTGGGCCTTGATGTCGTGCAGGTTTTGCGGGGTCATGGCTTTGACCGAGCCGTAGGTGCCGACGGGCATGAATACGGGGGTTTCGATGCTGCCGTGGTTGAGTTCGATGGTGGCGCGGCGGGCGTGGCCGTCTTTTTTATGAAGGGTAAATTTGAGCATGGGGAATAACACGTTATCAATAATCCGGCGATTATAGCTAAAGCACTTCTTTCTTCCTACTGCGTCAGCCCGCCTTACCGTCTTGACCATATTGTCTGCCGCCCGCTGCCTAGCAGAAAAAATGATTACTTCGGCGATATGGCAAACCGCCGCCGGCCCTGCGCTTTCTTTGCGCGGGGGGTGGGAAAACAGTATAATGCTGCCCCTTAAACAGGCACGTAGCTCAGTTGGTTAGAGCATCACCTTGACATGGTGGGGGTCGTTGGTTCGAATCCAATCGTGCCTACCAGAATTCGTGGGAACAACAGGGGTTTCTGGGGAACTTCAGTTGTTCTTTTTTGTTTGGCCGCCCGCTACTAGTTTTAACTTTGCAGAAACCTGGCTTCCTTTAGAAACATTGTTTCAGGTAGCCTTTTGGATTGCTGTTAAGGCTACCTGAAACTCCGGCCAAACCGCTGCAAGGAACCCGCCATATGCGCCGTTTACCTCCCGCGCTTGCGCTATTGCTTACACTGGCCGCATTGGCCGCCATAGCATTTGCCGGCCTGTTCCTGCTGTTTTACTTTTTCGGTTTCGCCTAATGCAACGATAAAGGCTACCTGAAACCCAAACCATTCATCTGTTTATCCATTTCAAAGAAAGACAAACCATCATGTCCCAAATCAACATCACCCTGCCCGACGGCTCCGTGCGCCAATACGAAGCCCCCGTAACCGTTGCCCAAATCGCCGCTTCTATCGGCTCCGGACTGGCCAAAGCCACCGTGGCCGGCAAAGTGAACGGCGTATTGCGCGATGCGTGCGACCCGATTACCGAAGACGCCGCCGTGCAAATCATCACGCCCAAAGACCCGGAAGGCGTGGAAATCATCCGCCACTCCTGCGCGCACTTGGTCGGCCATGCCGTGAAACAGCTCTATCCCAACGCCAAAATGGTAATCGGCCCGGTGATTGAAGAAGGCTTCTACTACGACATCGCCATGGAAAAACCCTTCACACCCGAAGACGTAGCCGCCATCGAAGCACGGATGAAAGAGCTGATTAATCAAGATTACAATGTGGTCAAAATCATGACCCCGCGCGCCGAAACCATCAAAATCTTCCAAGAGCGCGGCGAAGAATACAAACTGCGCCTGATTGAAGACATGCCCGAAGTGGAAGCCATGGGCATGTACCACCACCAAGAATACGTGGATATGTGCCGCGGCCCGCACGTGCCCAACACCCGGTTTTTAAAACACTTCAAGCTCACCAAGCTAGCCGGTGCCTACTGGCGCGGCGACAGCAACAACGAAATGCTGCAGCGCATCTACGGCACAGCCTGGGCCACCAAAGACGAGCTCAAAGCCTACATCACCCGTATTGAAGAAGCCGAAAAACGCGACCACCGCCGCCTCGGCAAACAGCTCGACCTCTTCCACCTGCAAGACGAAGCCCCCGGCATGGTGTTTTGGCATCCGCGCGGCTGGACGCTGTGGCAAACCATCGAGCAGCATATGCGCCGCGAGCTTGATGCCGCAGGCTACCGCGAAGTCAAAACCCCACAAATCCTCGACAAAACCTTCTGGGAAAAATCCGGCCACTGGGCGAACTACAAAGATAATATGTTCACCACCTCCTCCGAAAAACGCGACTACGCCGTGAAACCGATGAACTGCCCCGGCCACGTTCAAATCTTCAACCACGGCCTGCGCTCCTACCGCGACCTACCCATGCGCCTGGCCGAATTCGGCTCCTGCCACCGCAACGAGCCTTCCGGCGCGCTGCACGGCCTGATGCGCGTGCGCGGCTTCGTGCAAGATGATGCCCACATCTTCTGTACCGAAGACCAAATCGCCGAAGAAACCCGCGCTTTCAACCAGTTGGTCATGAAAATTTACAAACAATTCGGCTTCGAGCACGTCAGCATCAAACTCTCGCTGCGCCCCGAACAGCGTGCCGGCACCGACGAAACTTGGAATAAAGCCGAGCAAGGCCTGCGCGACGCGCTCACCGCCTGCGGCGTGCAATGGGAAGAGCTGCCCGGCGAAGGCGCCTTCTACGGCCCCAAAGTGGAATACCACATCAAAGACGCGCTCGGCCGCTCCTGGCAGTGCGGCACCATCCAGCTCGACTTCGTACTGCCCGAACGCCTGGGTGCCGAATACGTCACCGAAGACAACGGCCGCGCCCGCCCCGTGATGCTGCACCGCGCCATTTTGGGCTCGTTGGAGCGCTTCATCGGCATCCTGATTGAAGAGCACGCTGGCTCCTTCCCGCTGTGGCTCGCGCCCGTGCAGATGGTGGTGATGAACATCACCGAAAAACAGGCCGATTACTGCCTGGAAGTGGTCAACAAACTCAAAGCCGCCGGCCTGCGCGCCGAAGCCGACCTGCGCAACGAAAAAATCGGCTACAAAATCCGCGACAACAGCCAAATGCGTTACCCCTACCAAGTGGTGGTGGGCGATAAGGAAATGGGAAACGGCCAAGTGGCCGTACGCCATAAAGGCGAGGATTTGGGCAGCATGAAGCTGGAAGACTTTGTCACACTGCTACAAAAAGAGCTTGCGGAGACGATTGGGCTAATCTGATTTTGTGTTGATATGAGTTTCAGGTAGCCTGCACTTTAGCATTTCGGAGTGCAGGTTGCTTTTAGAGATTTTGTAGGAGTTAATATGATAAATGATAATCCCGCACAGAAATTATTAGATTTATTGGAAGAATTAAGATTAAGACAAAAAGAATATTGTTGGGATGTTTGGCAGGATGTCTTATCCATTGAAAAGAGAGAGGATTTTCCGATTGCCTTTGCCAAGATAACAATGTTGCTTGAAGGAATTATTGAATATTTGATTGTCTATGAACCTGATGCAGAACAAGATTGCCAATACTTAAAATCCAGATTTTCTCAAGCAATGATGGGACAAGATTTATCAGGGGAAATGCATACATTTACAACTTATTTTGATGAACATGTTCTAAAAGATCTACGGAATTTCTCTCGGATAATGCGAAACCACACAATCGGAAAACGATTGGCGAAATCTGACCTAGAAAAAATTCTCCAAGAAATGCAAAATTTAAAAAATAGCGTTATGGCAGCAGATAACATAAGCGAAAGATTACAATTGAGCATATGTAAATATATCAATCGTATTATTCATTTGGTTGAACAATATAAAATTTCCAGTTCCGAAGAGATATTATCGGCAATTGAAGCTCTTGCTGGCCATATAGGTATGGATAAGGAAGGACGGGAAATATTTGAAGATACAGATAAACACGAGTTAAAAGAAAAATTTAATAACGCCTTATGTATGGCTGCAAACATATGTACGATTGCTGTTACACTTAACCCTCAAATTAGTCAGACAGTAATGAAGCTTCTTACTCCATAATAGCGTAGCAAGATAGAGTGAGAGCTTGTTGTCCATCCTTTTTGATTACACCATTTAAAGAGGCTACCTGAAATTTCAGGTAGCCTCTAATCTGTTTGGAAAACGGGATTACAAACCTGCTGCCGCTTTCAAAGCCGCAGCCTTATCGGTGCGCTCCCAAGTAAACTCGGGCTCTTCGCGGCCGAAGTGGCCGTAGGCGGCGGATTTGCTGTAAATCGGGCGCAGGAGATCGAGCATCTGCACAATGCCTTTCGGGCGCAGGTCGAAATGTTCGCGCACGATGGCGATGAGTTTGTCTTCGCTAATTTTGCCCGTGCCGAAGGTGTCGATGGCGATGGAAGTGGGCTCGGCGATGCCGATGGCGTAGGAAACCTGAATCTGGCATTGGGTGGCCAGGCCGGCGGCCACGATGTTTTTCGCCACATAGCGGCAAGCGTAAGCAGCGGAGCGGTCTACTTTGCTCGGGTCTTTGCCGGAGAATGCACCGCCGCCATGCGGGGCTGCGCCGCCGTAGGTATCGACAATGATTTTGCGGCCGGTGAGCCCGCAGTCGCCCTGCGGCCCGCCAATCACGAAGCGACCGGTGGGATTGATGAGGTATTTGGTGTCGGCGGTAAGCATTTCAGGCGGCAGCACGGGCTTGATGATGTGCTCAATCACGGCTTGGTTCAGTTCTTCATGGCCGATAGACGGATCGTGCTGGGCGGAAAGCACCACGGTATCGATGCGTTTTACTTTGCCGGTTTCGCTGTCGTACACGGCGGTAATTTGCGCTTTAGCATCGGGGCGCAGCCAAGGCAGCTGGCCGCTTTTGCGCAGTTCGCTCTGGCGCTGCATCAGGCGGTGGCTGTAATAGATGGCAAAGGGCATCAGAGTGGGAGTTTCGTCGCAGGCATAGCCGAACATCAGGCCTTGGTCGCCCGCGCCTTGGTTCAGGTCGATACCTTCGCCTTCGTTCACGCCTTGGGCGATGTCGGGTGATTGCTGGTCGTAATACACGCCCACCGCGCAGCCGTTAGCATCAAAGCCGAGCTCGGAAGAGTTGTAGCCGATTTTGGCAATGGTTTCACGCGCCACTTTGATGTAGTCCACGTGTGCGGTGGTGGTGATTTCCCCGGCCAGCACGCACAGGCCGGTGTTCACCAGCGTTTCGGCAGCCACGCGGGCTTTGGGGTCTTGGGCGAGGACGGCATCGAGAATGGCATCGGATACTTGATCGGCCACTTTGTCGGGATGGCCTTCGGAAACAGATTCGGAGGTAAAGAGGTATTCGCTCATGATATGTCTTTCAGATAATAGATAAACCTTGCAGCCTAGCAAGGAGGGCTCAACGGGCAATAAAAAATCCCGCACCAGGCGGGAAGAGATATTGCCCGGCCTGATTCAGACGAGCCACATCGGCCTCTCGGCCGTCCACCTTACGCGCCGTTTGCGGCAGGCAGGTTGGCATGGGTTCCCAACTCTTAATGCGCCGCAGATGATAACAAATCCCGTCTGCTGCGGCAAGCGGCGGGATGGGATGGGTTTCAGGCAGCCTCAATGGGAAGAAAGCTACCTGAAATTTTCAGCTTCGCAGAAACTCCACTTCTTTTTTCAGAAACCTCGTTTTCAGGTAGCCTCTATCAAACTCTGCCTTATTCACGCCATATCTTCCACCCGCTGACCGGTGAGAGCGCGCTGGATGTTGCGGTCCATGCGTTTGGCGGCAAAGTCGTCGGTGCCGGCGGCAAGGGCGGCGGTGGCGTTGCGGATGGGGTTGGCTTCGGCCTCGGGGAGCAGGCTTTGTAAGGTGGCGATTTGAGCGCGAATGGCGGCCAGGCTGCTCTCATCGAGCAGGTCGCCGTCCAGCTCCAACGCGACTTCCACTGCATCAATCAGGCTTTCGGCTTCCACTACGGCCTCGGCACGGGCACGGGCGGCGGCATCGCCGCCGGCATGGCTGATGCTGTCGGCCAGCATACGGGTGATGGTTTCGTCGTCGAGGCCGTAGGAAGGTTTTACTTCGATTTGCGCCTGCACACCGGTGGTTTGCTCGCGGGCAGACACAGAAAGCAGGCCGTCGGCATCGATTTGGAAGGTTACGCGGATGCGGGCGGCACCGGCCACCATCGGTGGGATGCTGCACAGGGTAAATTTGGCGAGGCTGCGGCAGTCGGCCACCAACTCGCGTTCGCCCTGCACCACGTGAATGGTCATGGCGGTTTGGCCGTCTTTGAAGGTGGTGAATTCTTGGGCGCGGGCAGTAGGCAGGGTGCTGTTGCGCGGGATGATTTTTTCGGCGAGTCCGCCGTAAGTTTCGAGACCAAGTGAGAGAGGGGTAACGTCGAGCAGCAGCCAGTCGTTGTCGCGCTTGTTGCCAGCCAGCACGTCGGCCTGCATGGCGGCGCCGAGTGCGACCACCTGGTCGGGATCTAGGTTGGTGAGCGGGGTCTGGCCGAAGAAGTTGCCCACGGCCTGTTGCACATGCAGCATACGAGTGGCACCACCCACCATAATCACGCCGCCGATATCGCCTTTGCTGATGCCGGCGTCTTTCAACGCCTGCTTCACCGGCACAAGGGTTTGCGCCACGAGGTGCTGGGTGAGGGCATGGAATTGGGTACGGGTGAAGATGGTGTCGATCGATGTACCATCGCTTAGCACGGCTTGGATACGGCTTTCAGGTAGCCTGCTAAGCTCTTCTTTGGCACGGCGCACCAGGCTGAACAGCAGGCGGCTGTCTTGGGCGTTGGTAATAGAAAGACGATTCACTTCAATCAGATGGCACAGCATGCGGTGATCGAAATCGTCGCCGCCGAGCGCAGAATTGCCACCGGTGGCCTTCACTTCAAACAGGCCTTTGGAGAGCTGCAAAATGGATACGTCAAAGGTACCACCGCCGAGGTCGTACACCACAAAGGTACCTTCGGCGGCATTATCCAGCCCGTAGGCAATGGCAGCGGCGGTGGGCTCGTTGAGCAGGCGCAGTACATTCAACCCGGCCAGGCGGGCGGCATCTTTGGTGGCTTGGCGCTGAGCATCGTCAAAATAGGCCGGCACGGTGATGACCGCACCCACTAACTCGCCACCAAGACTCTGTTCGGCACGGGTTTTGAGTGCGCGCAAGATGTCGGCAGATACGTCGATCGGCGTTTTCGAACCTTGGCGGGTATGCAGGTCGATAAGTTGGTTGGATTGGCCGAAACGATAGGGCAAATGGCTGGTATCAATATCTTCTAATTTACGGCCGATCAGTCGTTTGGCGGAGCTGACGGTGTTGGCCGGGTCGGCAGTTTGGCTTTGCAGGGCAGCCCGGCCGGTGATGATTTGCCCATCAGCACCATAGCGCACCACCGAAGGCAGTAGGAAACGGCCTTCTTCATCGGGCAGACAACCAGCATGGCCGCTTTTCACGGTAGCAACCAAGCTGTTGGTAGTGCCCAAGTCGATACCGACGGCTAGGCGGTGTTGGTGCGGGGCGGCAGAGAGGCCGGGCTCGGCGATTTGTAGGAGTGCCATGGTGGTTGGTGTGTGTTTAACTATGGGAATAAGCGGTTATTTTAACATATTGGCTGAGTGCTTCGGTCGGAATTAAACTTTTCAGGTAGCCTCAACCGGAAAGGAGGCTACCTGAAAATCTTGCAGCCAACACAAAAGCCGGCATCCACGATACCGGCTTTTAGTATGGGTAACCCCGCGAATGCCGCTTTGGCTCGATTCGCTTGAACCTTGAATCAAGGTTGGCCACTTCCGGCAGTTTCGGGTACGTCCACGAGGAACGCGCACGCCCACCACTCAATCTGCAGCCTGAAGCGAAATTATTGGTTCAAAGGAATAGTGTGCCTTCACAAACACCGCAGGGTTATTAAAGAAGAATAATCGGTTTACTTTTCCAAATCAAGTGCTTTATCGCAACTTTCTATCATGGTGCTTATTCTACGCTCAATTTCACCAATTGCCAAACCGTCTTTCGCACTCATTTTGAGCAGGTCGTGAGTAAGGTTCAGCGCGGCCATAATCACGATCTTGTCGGTTTCCACAATCCGGCCGGAAGATTGGATCACGCCAATTTTCTGGTTCAGCATATGCACCGCCTGCAGCAGGGTTTCTTTCTCGCTGTTGGGCGTGCCGATGTTGAACTGACGGCCTAAGATATCTACATTGACTTGTTCGATACTCATACAACCTGCTCCTTGGCGGCGGGCACCGGCAAGCGTTGTAGCAAGGCGCGGATATCCGCGGCACTTTGCTCCAATAGCTTGCGGTAAACGGCGTTTTCTTGCTGTAAAGCTTCAATCTGGCTAGAGAGCTCGTGCTCCAGGCGCGACATTCTTTCGCTGTAGGCCAATTGCAAGCCATCCATGGTAGCGCGATGGTCATGGCGCTGTTTCTGCCATGCCGCATCCATCTCGCTGATTTTTTTGCTCAGCGCCTGCTTTTCACGCACAGCAGCCTGATAACGGCTCACCAGCGTTTCGATGGAGTTTTGCAAATGTTCAAGTTGATTATTCATGAATCTGTCTCTTGCTAAATCTCTGGCTGCCAGAATCAGCAACCTGGCCGCATTATACTGAAACTTGCGCCATACGGAACAAGCGCCGGGAAAATTTATAATTAACCTTCTTTAAAATCCGCTCGCATTACGATGGCAAGATAGGTTCCGGTGGTAATTATTCGCTGCGGATTTCGCGCAGCATCAGCCGCTCGGCCACATCATTCACATCAACACGGCCGTCTAAAAGCTCGTTCAGGATGCGCGTGATAGGCATTTCAATGCCAAGTTTGGCCGCCTGTGCGCCAGCTTCACGGATGGTGTACACGCCTTCGGCCACATGGCCGAGTTCAGACAAAATCACAGGCAGTGGTTTGCCCTCGGCCAGTTTGAGGCCAACTTGTCGGTTACGCGAGAGCGAGCCGGTGCAGGTAAGGATCAGGTCGCCCATGCCGGCCAAACCCATCAGGGTGGTTTGCTTTGCACCCAAAGCCAGCGCCAGGCGGTTGATTTCGGCCAAGCCGCGCGTCATCAGGGCGGCGCGGGCGTTAAGGCCGTATTGCAGGCCGTCGGCGATGCCCACCGCGATGGCCATCACATTTTTCACTGCACCGCCCACGCCCACACCCACCATATCGTCGTTGGCATACAGGCGCAGCACGGCGGAGCTGAGCGTGGTGGCGAGTGATTCAATCCAGGCAGTGTTGTCGGAAGCGAGGGTAACAGCGCAGGGCAGCTGTTGCGCCAATTCTTGGGCAAAACTGGGACCGGACAAAATACCGATGCGCGGGTTATCTGGCAGCTCTTCGCGCACCACTTGGTGTGGCAGCAGGCCGCTGCCTTGCTCGAAACCTTTGCAGGCGGTGAGCACGGGAATATCGCCCCAGCCCCATTGCCGCATGGTTTGCAGGCTGCCACGCAAGCCGGCGGTGGGCGTGGCGATGATAACAAGCTCGGGCTTGGGCGGCGGTGTGTCGGCAATGCTGAGCGCTTCGGGGAAGGGGAAATCTTTCAGGTAGCCTGAGTTGATGCGCTCGGCACGCATGGTGGCGGCATGTTCGGTTTCGCGTGTCCACAGGCAAACTTGCTGGCCGTTTTGGGCAAAGTGGATGGCCAATGCCGTGCCCCAAGCGCCGGCGCCGATGATGCAGATTTGCATGGTGTGCTCCTGTGTTGATTGCTGGTGATATACCAAATTAACTTAACTTTCGCCACTGTGTTGGCTTACCTTGCCGTGCTATCTGCACTGCCCATGGCTCGCTGTCCGGTATCGACAGTGTATTTATTTGCTATAAAGGCTACCTGAAAAACGGCAAACGGGTTTTAGCTTTGCAGAAACTCCGCTTCGTTGCGTTTTCAGGTAGCCTTTTATACTCTAAATACCGGTGCTTAATCAGCCGTTAAAACGTTTGAACGCAAGCGTGCCGTTGGTGCCGCCGAAACCGAATGAGTTGGAAATAGCTGCACGGATGGGCAGGTCGCGGGCTTCGTTGGCGCAGTAATCCAAATCACAGCCGCCTTCAATGTCTTGCTCGAAGATATTGATGGTGGGCGGTGATTTTTGGTGGTACAGCGCCAACACAGAGTACACGGCCTCCACGCCGCCGGCACCGCCGAGCAGGTGGCCGGTCATGGATTTGGTGGAATTGACCACCAGTTTTTTGGCGTGTTCGCCGAAGGCAAGTTTCAGCGCAGTGGTTTCGTTGGCATCGCCCAGCGGGGTAGACGTGCCGTGCGCGTTCACATAATCAATGTCGCTCGGATTGAGACCGGCATCTTTCAGGGCGCGTGCCACGGCCAAGGCGGGGCCTTCGGCATTCGGCGCGGTAATGTGGTGCGCATCGGAGCTCATGCCGAAACCGGCCAGTTCGGCGTAGATTTTCGCGCCGCGTTTTTTGGCGTGTTCGTATTCTTCCAACACCAGCACGCCGGCACCTTCGCCCATCACGAAGCCGTCGCGGTCTTTATCCCACGGACGGGAAGCAGTGGCGGGGTCGTCATTGCGGGTAGACAACGCCTTCATGGCGGCAAAACCGCCCACGCCAAGCATACACACCGCGCCTTCGGCACCGCCGGCCAACATCACGTCGGCATCGCCGTATTGAATCATGCGGGCGGCATCGCCGATACAGTGCGCGCCGGTGGTACAGGCAGACACAATGCCGTAGCTGGGGCCTTGGTAGCCTTTAAGGATGGTGACGTGGCCAGCAATCAGGTTGATCAACGAGCCGGGAATAAAGAAGGGGTTGATGCGGCGCGGGCTGTTTTCGTGCACCACAATACCGGTTTCTTCAATGGAAGGCAGGCCGCCAATGCCGGAACCGATGTTCACACCCACGCGGGTTTTATCCAAGGCGGCGTAGTCGTCCAGCCCAGCGTCGGCCACAGCCTGCAAGGCAGCGGCAATGCCGTAGTGGATGAAGGCATCCATGCGTCGCGCTTCTTTGGCGCCGATATAATCGCCGATTTGGAAATCTTTCACTTCGCCGGCAATTTGGGCGCTTAATTCGCCCGCGTCAAAACGGGTAATCCGGCCAATGCCGCTCACGCCGGCCAACAGGTTTTGCCAGGCATCGGCCACGTTGTTGCCCACCGGGGAAATCTGCCCCAGCCCGGTTACCACCACTCTTCTCTGACTCATGATTAGTTATCTATCCTCCGGCCTGCCCAAAAGCGGCCGCAATAACAAAAACCCCTGCCCTTGGCGGGAAATGCGCCGGGGCAGAGGCTGATATTCTGCTGTTAAACCTGCTGCCGATTAGTTGGAGCGGGAAGTAACAAAGTCAATGGCTTGTTGAACGGTAGTGATTTTTTCAGCTTCTTCATCGGGGATGTCGCAGCCGAAAGCTTCTTCCAAAGCCATTACCAGCTCAACCACGTCCAGAGAGTCGGCGCCCAAATCTTCGCTGAAAGAAGATTCGTTTTTCACTTCGCTTTCGCTCTTACCCAATTGTTCGGCAACGATTTTCTTCACACGTTGTTCGATATTTTCCATTGCGGGGTCCTTGTCCTTAAATAAACGGGGAAAAAATTTTTAAAGGTAGTTCTCTAAAAACGGCATTGTAACGGATTTATATGCGTTTTGCTATCCGTGCCCTGCAAAGATTTGAGGCTACCTGAAAACAACGGTGCGCATATTAGCATAGCGCACGGCCTTTGCAAACTGCGCCAAAAAGCCGATATCAACAAGCAATAGCAGGCATCTGCCTTTATAGTGAAATTTCGGCAACCGCTGCGGCATTCGCCAACCCGGTATCCGCTGCAGCCATACCGCTATTTGCCCACCGTTTGTCGCAAAAACACCAGCACAGCAGCCAGCTCGGCAGCCACTTCTTCCTGCGAGGCATTGCCCGCATGACCGCCGGCTTCGGGGGCGTAGAGGCGGCTATTCACACCGATTTCACGCAGGCGGGCGTGGAATTTGAGCGCGTGGGCGGGGTGCACGCGGTCGTCGCTCAGATTGGTGGTGATGAGGGCGGGCGGGTAGGTTTGGCCATCGTGCAGATTATGGTAGGGCGAAAGTTTTTTCAGGTAGCCCCTATCCGGCTCGGCATCGGGATTGCCGTATTCTTCCTGCCACGAAGCGCCGGCTAAGAGGTGCGGATAGCGCAACATATCGGTGAGCGGCACTTCGCACACCATGCCGCCGATGCTCTGCGGCGCGGCACAATAAGCAGCGGCGCATACTAATCCGCCGTTGCTGCCGCCCTGCAACACGATGCGTTCGGGCGCAGACAAACCGCGCACGGCCAAATCCTGCGCCACAGCCACCAAATCTTCCGCGCTTTTATGTTTGCGCGCCGCGCCTTGGGCGGCAGCGTGCCAAGCCGGGCCGAATTCGCCGCCGCCCCGGATGTTGGCCAACACAAACGCACCGCCCTGCGCGAGCCAATGCCGGCCGATGATGCCCAAATAATGCGGCAGTTCCGGCACGCCGAAGCCGCCGTAGGCATACACCAGCGCGGGCGCCTTCGGCTCGCCGTTGCCCACGTGATAATACGGAATGCGCTCGCCGTCGGCCGACACAGCGTGCAACTGCTGCACGCCCAACCCCTCCGGATCAAACTGCGCAGGCTGCCGCCGCATCACGCACCACTCCTGCCTCTGCAAATCCAGCGTATAGAGCGTGAGCGGCGAAAGGAAGCTGCTGGCCGCGATATACAGCACATCACCGCCCCAAGGCTGGTCGGCAAATTCCAGCACGCCCGCCCCTTCCAGAGGCAGTTCGGGCACTTCGGCCGGCTGCCACTGCCCCTGCTGCAAACGCCAGGCTTTGAGGCTACCTGAAACATTATCCAGCAAGGTGGCCGCCACAAAATGGCGCGTGGTTTCCACGTCCTCCACCGATTGCCCCGACTGCGGCGCAAACAGGCATTGCGCCTTCCCCAACACGCCCTTGTTCAGCTTCACCGCCACCAGGCTGCCCGCCGCATAGCTTTGGTTGGCCCGCTGCCAGTCGTGCTTGAGCAACACCAGCAGCCAGCAGCCCAAATAGCCGCAGATTTCGCAAGTCTCAGGTAGCCCCAAAGGCAGCAACGCCCCGTCGGAGGCTACCTGAAAATAACGGCGGCTGAAAAAGCCCGTGCTTTCTTCCAGCAAATCCAGCGGCGCGCCCTGCGCATCCAGATAACGCCAAGCGTGCACCCACACCGATTCCGCCGCCGTTTGCAGCAGCGGCTGCGCTTCCTCGAAACTCTGCCCGCGCCGCAACAGCCACGCCTCGCGCGGATAGCCCGAAGCCGTAAGCTGGCGCTCGTCCCAAGCCGGGCACACCCACACACTGTCTTCATCACGCCAGGCAATATGGTTTTTGCCCGCCGGAAAGTGGAAACCGTTGGGCACCACTTGGCGCGTTTCCAAATCGAATTCCAGCGTAAACGCCGCATCGCCGCCGCCCGGGCTGAGCGAGAGCAACACCCGGTTCGGTTGCTCCACATAGTGCGACACGCCGTCTAAATACACATCCGCGCCCAACACCTCATCGAAATCCGCCACCGAAAACAACACCTCCCATTCCGGCAGCCCGGCGCGATACGAAGCCGTGCTGCACACGCGGTACACGCCCTTCGGAAACTCCTCGCTCTGATAAAAGTGATACATCCGCGCGCGGTGCTCCTGACAAAACGGAATCTGCTGCTCGTCTTGCAACACCGCCAAAATATCGCGGCGCATCGGCTCGTAATCCGGCCGGCTCTCCAGCCAGGCCTGCGTTTGCGCATGTTCGGCGGCAGCGAAAGCACTGGTTTCGGGAGTGTTTAGGTTTTCAAACACGGCATAACGGTCGGCAGACATTTCAGGTAGCCTTTGGCAGGTGGTTTCGGAAGGCGGGCATTGTAGCAGTATTGGCGGGCCGGCAAGAGGAAAGGCTACCTGAAAATATTTCAGGTAGCCTTTTCAGCCTCCAACCGGGGATTTTATCTACTGCCCGTACGCACTGTAATCGTAGCCCGTACAGAATGCCGTGCCATGTTTCGTTTCCACGGAGGAATATCCACAATTACCCCGCCCGTTTGCCCGCTCGCATTGCTGCATGGATTTTTCTGCCGCGAGTTTGTCGTCTGTGTCGTAGCCGAAGAATAAATCAGACGGTGCCTTCACTCCGCTGTCTGGCGTGGTCAGCACCGCGCAGGTGTTGTTGAATACCGCCACCACTCGGCAATCGGATGTCGAGCACCGGCGCATTGCCTTTTGCCGTGCCACTTGCTCACTCTTAAAACCGGCTACCCATACCAACTTGTTGGCAGAAAAATCAAACACAACCACTCCATAAAACGGCGTGCGACGCAGTTCCGCGATTTCGGCTTGCACCTCCGCCTCGCGCTGCTCCCAGGCGCGTATTTCAGCGGCGGTGGGGCCGCGTGGAGCAGCTTGCTGATTATTCTGCTGCTGTTGGTAATACATACCGAGTTCGTTTTGCTGCCGCTGGAACTGTTGTTGCTGAATTTGCGCTGGTGTGGGTTGTGCCCAAGCCAAGCCCGCGCCGCCCAATAGCACTGCCACCAATACGCCCGCTGCCGTGTTCATCATGGTTTGCTTCATCTTGCCGCTCCTGTCTGTTTTGAAAGGGGAAAAAGGGTATTGCCGATGATCGGATTGTAACAAAAAACAAGATATTGTAAACATCTATCCCGCTGCTTGAAGGCTACCTGAAAAGCGTGCCGTGATTTGAACTGCGTTGCGGCTCATACTTTCAGGTAGCCTTTGTCCTGCCGGTTGGCTTCACACGCGGCGGATGCTGTCTTTATAGTGCCCGGCGCGTTCGCCGCCGATCAGGCGCGGGCGGCTGGCCAGGGCGCAGACGTGGGCGGAGCCCAGTTCGCGCTGTTGCGGGCGCAGGGGGATTTGCACGTGTTTGATGTGCATGCCGATGGAAGTATCGCCGATGTCGAGCCCGGCGTGGGCGGTGATGAATTCCACTTCCACCGGGTCGCGCATATATTTGAAGGCGGCCAGCTGCGCACTGCCGCCGGCATGCAGGCCGGGCAATACGTTCACGATTTCCAGCCCGTATTGTTCGGCCAGCTCGCGCTCCACGGCCAAGGCGCGGTTGATGTGCTCGCAGCCTTGCACGGCGAGGTAGATTTTGCGTTCGTTCAGGATGTCGAGCAGGGTTTTCACGATCACTTCGCCCACTTCCTGATTGGAATTTTTGCCGATACGGCCGCCGACCACTTCGCTGGTGGAAAGGCCGAGCACGAAAATCTGCCCTTCGCCGATGGCGGATTGGTGCAGGATATCGAGCGCAAGGGCGCGGGTTTGTTCGGCTAATCGGGTTAGATCCATGAGATGCCTCCTTTATGCTGATCGCCGCAAACTGTGCGGCATGAGGGATTTTAGCAGCTTCGGGCGGAAGTGGTTTTGATAAAGAATAAAATACGGCTTGGCGGTGTGCGGAAAAGGCTGCCTGAACCTTTCAGGTAGCCTCTTTTCCTTTCCTGCCCACTGGCTATTCGCCCTTTCCTCCCTGCTCTTTCACTAGCCGCCGTTCATACACGGATTGCGCCAGTGTGCCGGCGTCGATGTATTCCAGCTCGCTGCCCAGCGGCATGCCCTGCGCCAGTCGGCTCACGCGGTAGGGCAGATTTTTAAAAAGCTCGGCCAACACATAGGCGGTGGCATTGCCTTCGGGGGTGAAGGCGGTGGCGATAATCACTTCTTCCACTTCGCTCTCTTGCAGGCGGGCAACGAGTTTGTCGAGCGCGATGTGCTGCAAATCCATGCCCTGCGCGTGGCTGATTTGCCCCATGAGCACGAAATAGAGGCCGTCGTGGCAATGGGCGGCTTCCATGCCGGCCACGTCGGCGGGCAGGTGCACAATCATCAGGCGGCGGCCGTCGCGCGCGGGGTCGGCGCAGATGACGCAGAGCTCGCCTTCGCAGAAGGTGTTGCACAGGCGGCAATGCTGCACGGCGGTGAGGGCGTGCTGCAGGGCGGCGGCTAGCTCGGCGGCGCCTTCGCGCTTGTGGCGCAACAGTTCGTAGGCCATGCGGCGGGCGGATTTGGGGCCGACGTTGGGCAAAACTTCGAGGGCTTGGGTGAGGCGGGTAAAGGCGTCGTTTTTTTTGCGGGTCATGGTTTGGGTTTCAGGTAGCCTTTGGCTGGCAAGGGATTGGGCGGCAGAATACGCTCTGCTTGTTATTTTTCAGGTAGCCTTTTTGCTTTGAGAAGGCTACCTGAAATCCTACGGCTATTCGCTGGCTTCGCTGTTGTCTTCCGCTGCGGCGGGGCTGTCGAACGAGGGCGGGGGCGGCAGCAGGTTGCTGAGCGTGAGGGCGGCGGGGTTGAGCGTGGGGTGGCCGCTGAAGGAGGCGCTGTAGCCGCCGGGGCTGTTGCCGCGGATGGTGGTTTGCACGCCCAGCGGGAAGGTGGCGATGTCGCTGATGTGGCCGAAGGGGAAGCCGGTGAGCACGGGGATGCCGCTGATGCGGCGCAGGGTGCGGATCACGCTGGAGAGGTCATAGCCGCCGTCGTACACGTCGCGCGCGCTGCCCATGCGGAAGTTGCCGAGCACGATGGCCTGTTGGCGTTTGAGGATGCCGGCCAGATGCAGGGTTTGCAGCATGCGTTCGAGGCGGTAGGGCTGTTCGCCCACGTCTTCGAGGAAGAGGATGCCGCCTTCGGGCTGAGGCAGGTAGGCCGAACCGGCCAGGGAGGCAATCACGCTGAGGTTGCCGCCCCACATAGTGCCGTGCAGGGTGGGCACGTTGGCGGCCTGCACTTCCGATACTTGAATGCTCAAATCGGCGCGGGTGCTGCCGTCGATAAAGGCTTGCATGGTGTATACCGAGGGCTGGGCTTTGCCGAAGCCGCTATAAAGCATGGGGCCGGCGAAGCTGCACATATTGCCTTGGGCGAGCAGGGCGAGCTGGATGGCGCACACGTCGCTGAAGCCGAAAAGCTGGGTGCCGTGTTCGCGCATGCGTGCGCCGAGCGAAGGCCAGTCGATATGGGGCAGCAAGCGTACTGCGCCGTAGCCGCCGCGCATGCCCATCAGCACTTGCGGGGTGGGCACTTTGCCGGAAGCCACGTCTTGGAAATCGGCGATGCGTTCGGCATCGGTGCCGGCAAACCGCTGGCTGCGGCGCTCCACAGCCTGCTGGTTGGTGATGGTGAAACCGGCGTTATACAGGCGCAACAGCCCGGCCTGCGCCTGTTCGGGCTTGGGCGCGAAGCCGGAAGGAGCCACCACGCGCAAGGTGGTGCCGCTACCGCTGCGGGCAGGGCGGGCTGACGTATTGCCGCTGCCTGTGCTGCTCTGGTTGGTCGGCAGCACGGGCATGGCGGGAGCACTGCACGCCTGCAACACGCCTGCTCCGGCCAGGGTGGCGGAGGCGCTGAGAAAACGGCGGCGGGAAAGATGGGGGAACAGCATGGCGGGTTTCCTTAATCATTGAGTGGAGGCTACCTGAAAGCGCAAGCTTCAACGCAGTTAAAACGAAAAATCAAACTGAGGTTCAGACAACCTGTTAGTGGTGTGGAGGCTACCTGAAAATGTTGTGCCAACCATGTTTCAGGTAGCCTTCAAATTTGGCAGACGGCGGGCATTATACCAGCCCGTCCGCCGCCCCTTCCTTGGCCAACAATTCGGCCACCTGCCGCTGCCAGCCTTCCGGCAGCTCGGGCACGGCTTCGCGGCGCGGGGCGGCCCAAATCGAATCGGGGAAAAACTCATCGTTTTCAAAGCGGGCAATCACATGCCAATGCAGGTGTGGCACTTGGTTGCCGAAACTGGCCAGATTGATTTTAGCCGGGCGCAACACCCGGCGCATCGCCGCTTCGGTGCGCCACACCGCCGCCATCATTTCCTGCCGCTCTGCTGCGGGCAAATCCGTCATCTCGGCCACATGGTCGCGCCAAATCACGCGGCAAAACGCGGGTGCGGCGGGCGTGTCGTTTACGGCAATCACGCGCAGGCGGCTATTTTGCCACAGCACGGTTTCATTTTCGGCACGGCACAGCGGGCAAGAGGCGGGCATTTCGGTTCCTTTTAGGTGGTTTAACGAATCGGGGCAAGGGTATAGCACGACGGCAGGTTTGCCAAGTGGGCGGCAGAAAGGCTACCTGAAAGCGCAGCTCCAACGAAGTTAAAACGAAATCTTGGCGAAGCCAAGGCTAAGTTTCTGCGAAGCTAAAGCGCCGCTTCAACGAAGTTAAAACCAATGCCAACCCTCTTTCAGGTAGCCTTTACCTCGCCCGCCGGATTGGCTATATTCAAGCTATAGCTTCCTTCCTACTGCGTTGGCTCGCCTTGTGGGAAGAAATCATGATTTTAGCCATATTCCCCCTCCCAAGGATTTCCCCATGCGCTTCTTCCACCGCCAGCAGCAATCGCGCCACCGCACCGTGCGGCTAGTGGTGTTCTATGTGCTGGCACTGATCGGCACAGTCGCCATCACTTCCGCCGGGCTCGGCAGCCTGCCGTTTTTGTTCGGCGCCAAAGTACAGCACAGCCTGTGGTGGTACTACCTGCCGCCCGCCCTGTTTGTGTGCGCGCTCACCATCGGCCTGAGCCTGCACCGCCTGCGCGAGTTGCGGCGTGGCGGCGAAGCGATAGCTAAGCGGCTGGGTGGCGAAGCCTTGCAGCTGGCCGACGCCACCTTTGCCGAACGGCGGCTGCTCAACGTGGTGGCGGAAACCGCGCTGTCCGCCGGCCTGCCCACCCCGCCGGTGTACCTGCTGCGCCGCGACGGCAGCATCAACGCCTTTGCCGCCGGCATGAGCCCGCGCAGCGCCGTGATCGGCGTTACCCAAGGCGCCATCAACCTGCTCACGCGCGACGAGCTGCAAGCCATCGTTGCCCACGAATTCAGCCACATCCGCAACGGCGACATGCGCCTCAACTGCTATTTGGCCGCCTGGCTGCACGGCCTGCAGGGCATCGCCAGCAGCGGGCGCTATTTCCTCTACGGCCGCGATAACGAACATTATCTGGAATACCGCCGCCGCAAAAATGTAGACAACCATCCTTTCGACAACGGCGTGGAAATCGTGATGCAGTCCCTGCCGCTGCAAGCCCTCGGCGTCCTCCTGATTGCGCTGGGCTCGGCGGGCAGCGTGTTTGCCCTCTGGCTGCAGGCCGCCGTGTGCCGCGAGCGCGAATTTATGGCCGACGCTTCCGCCGTGCAGCTCACCCGACAAACCGCCCCGCTCATCGAAGCCCTGCGCAAAAGCGCCCGTACCGCCTCCTGCCGCCTCGCCTCCCCCGAAGCCCCCGAATACGCCCACCTGATGTTCGGCCGCATCCGCCCCGGCAGCCTCGCCGCCACCCACCCGCCACTTATCGAACGCATCCGCAGGCTCGATGCCACCGCTGCCCGCCGACTGGCCGGAGAACTGGCCGACGCTGACAGCCTCACCCTGCCTTCCCCCGTTCACCTCAGCTTCGCCGCCCCGCAACCGATGAGCGCCGAAGCTGAAGAAGCCGAAAACCTCTACCGCCAGCGGCAGGCCCTGATGCAGGCGCGCATCCACCGCCACCGCCCGTCTGCCCCGTATCTGCCCCTGCAAGCCGACTGGCAAGCCGCCGCCTACGATGGCGAATATGCCTCTGCCGCCCTGCTCTGCCTGTTTCAAGTGCCCGCCCTGCCCGCCAGCTGCTGGCACCAGGCCGAACACAACGGCGGCATCAGCCCCTTCGTTTGGCAGCAGCTCGCCCGCCTTCAGCAGCATCCCCTGCTGCCCAGCACCGAGCTGCTCGAACATCTCCTGCCCGCCCTCGTAATGCAGGAAGAGCATGTCCTGCAAGCCCTACTCGACCAAATCCGCAACCGCTTCCGCCAACACGGCACTAACCTCGAGCAAGCCTATCTCTGGCTGCTGCTCAAAGCCTATCTTGCCCCCACCCCGCCAACTGGCCGCCTCGCGCAACATCCTGCTGCCGCAGCCCTAACCCGCGCTGGCGAGCTCTCGCCCAAACAACTGCAAACCGCCGTGAAAGGCGCGTTACTGCTCACCGATCCCGCCAAAATCGCCCTGCTACGCCCCCTTGCCGCCACCCTCCCCGTTCGCCGCCCCCTGCTCTGGCGCTACCTCTGTGTGCGCCTCGATATCGGTGCCTGGCACTTCGGTATAGCAGGCAGTAAAGGTTAGAAACCACCTAAAACTTCGCCGACTCGATTTTTCAGGTAGCCTTTATCCAATACAAAACTGCCAGAGCATAGACAAATAACCATACAACACCTGCCCCCTCTTCCTTCACCACCTGCCAAAAATCCCCGCTATGCTCAACGCCCAACCCAGCTCGCCGCCACCGAAAGCTTCCTCGCTCAATACCACTATCTTGATGCTGCCAGCTGGGCATACCGGCTCAAATAGCGCGGCATTGCCCTGCCACCATGCCTGCAAACAGTGTTGGACGAACAACACGACATCCCCCAAGCCCCCTTGATTTACCAGCAGCATCTTCCAGCTCAAACCACATCAACTCGCCCGCCTGCAAACCAAAGCCGAAAACGGCGACACTACCGCCGCCACCCGCCTCGCCCAATACTACAGCTTCGCCACCGAACGCCACCGAAAACGAACGCCTAGCCAACTGAAGCTAAAGCTGCCTGCGGCCGACTGAAATAAAGCTGTATACAGAGGAAAAGGCTACCTGAAAACGAGCTCGCGAGTTTCTGCGAAGCTAAAATTTTCAGGTAGCCTTTTCCTTATCCGAACGGCTTACAGCACATACCGCGCCAAATCTTCCTGTTCGGCTACTTCGGCCAGCCGCTCGTCTACATAGGCGGCAGTAATCTGCGTAGTGCCTTGCGGGGCGTGGAAAGATACGTCTTCCAGCAGTTTTTCCAGCACGGTGTGCAGGCGGCGGGCGCCGATGTTTTCGGTTTTCTCGTTCACCTGGAAAGCGATTTCGGCCAGGCGGGTGATGCCGTCGGGGGCGAAATCGAGCTCTACGCCGTCGGTAGCCAGCAGGGCTTGGTATTGCTTGGTGAGGCTGGCATCGGTGCTGGTGAGGATGGCTTGGAAGTCTTCCACAGTAAGGCTGCTCAATTCCACGCGGATGGGGAAGCGGCCTTGCAGCTCGGGAATCAGGTCGCTGGGTTTGCTTAAATGGAAGGCGCCGGAAGCGATGAAGAGGATGTGGTCGGTTTTAATCATGCCGTATTTGGTTTGCACGGTGGTGCCTTCCACCAACGGCAAAAGGTCGCGTTGCACGCCTTGGCGCGATACGTCGCCGCCGTATCGGTTGCTGTCGGCCGCGATTTTGTCGATTTCGTCGAGGAATACGATGCCATGCTGCTCGACGGCGTGTACGGCCTGTTCGCGCAGTTCTTCTTCGTTAATCAGTTTGGCGGCTTCTTCGTCCAGCAAGAGCTTCATGGCGGCCGCTACTTTGATTTTGTGCGGTTTGGTGCGGCCTTTGCTGAGGTTGGCAAACATGTCTTGCAGCTGGCTGCTGAATTCTTCCATGCCGGGCGGGCCCATCACTTGCATGGAGGTTGGTGAGGCTTGGCTCAATTCGATGTTGATTTCTTTATCATCCAATTCGCCCCGGCGCAGCATTTCGCGGAATTTTTTGCGGGTGTGGCTTTCGGGCTGCGGTTCGGCCGGTTCGCCTTCGAAGCCGGTTTGCGGCGGAGGCGGCAGGAGCGCGTCGAGCACGCGGTTTTCGGCAGCGTCTTGGGCGCGGTCGCGATTTTTGCGCACAGCCTGCTCGCGCAAATTCTTCAGGGCGATTTCCATCAAATCGCGCACGATGCTGTCGACATCACGCCCCACATAGCCCACTTCGGTGAACTTGGTGGCCTCGATTTTGATAAACGGCGCATTGGCCAGCCGCGCCAAACGGCGGGCAATTTCGGTTTTGCCCACGCCGGTGGGGCCGATCATCAGGATGTTTTTCGGCACGATTTCGCTTTGTAGCGGCTCGGCCACCTGGCTTCTGCGGTAGCGGTTGCGCAAGGCCACGGCCACGGCCTTTTTGGCCTGCTGTTGGCCGATGATGTGTTTGTCCAGCTCGTGGACGATTTCTTGCGGGGTCATCACGGAAGTGCTCATAAAACGGCTCCCAAATAGCTTGGTCAAATATAGGGCGGATTTACCTGGTTTTTGCGCTAGCATTGGCTTGCCTAGCAGCAAAAGGCAATTTAATCCGTCATCACGAATAGCAGGCAAATGGCACCGCCAAGACGAAAATCAAGGGCAGCCGGCTGGTTTACCCAAAGGTTTGGATTTCAGGTAGCCTGCTGGCAAGGCAACCGTCAGGGAAAAGGCTACCTGAAAATGGCGCAATCCTGCGCCCAAAGCAAGTCGCTTGCGGCATATCGTCCGCCCGATACCACGGTAAAACGGTATTTTTTCAACAAATGCTTGCGCCCGCATGGCAAATTACCCTAAAATCCGCTGTTTTCTTATTGATCAAATTTCCCGAAGGAAGAAGGAATAATAATATGGTAGTTATCCGTTTTTCGCGCGGCGGCTCCAAGCATTCTCCGTTTTTCAACATCGTGGTAGCCGATTCACGCAACCGTCGTGACGGCCGCTTTATCGAGCGCGTTGGCTTCTACAACCCCGTAGCCAACGAAAAACAGGAGCGCGTACGCCTGAACACCGAACGCCTGAACTACTGGGTGAGCCAAGGCGCGCAAGTAAGCGATGCCGTTGCCCGCTTGGTAAAAGAGCAGCAGAAAGCCGCTTAATCCCGGAATACCCGCCATGAGCCGCAGCCAAGACAACTGGGTAGCCATGGGCTATGTGAAAGGTGCTTTCGGCATCAAAGGCTGGGTAAAAGTGGCCGCCGATACCGAATATGCCGACAGCCTGCTGGACTACCCTGTATGGCAGCTGAGCAAAGACGGCGTTTCCCGCAGCTACACGCTGGAAAACGGCCAGGTGACCGGCGATGAATTGCAAGTAAAATTCGCCGAAATAAGCGACCGTGATGCTGCACAGCTGTTGCGCGGCTACACCATCGAAATCAAACGCAGCGATTTTGAGCCCGCCCAAGAAGGCGAATACTACTGGGCCGACTTGGTCGGCTTGACGGTACACAACCGGCAAAACGAACTCATCGGCACGGTAAGCAGCCTGATGGAAACCGGTGCGCATGATATTTTGGTGGTAGATGGTGAGCATGGCCGCAAACTGATTCCGTTTGTCGATCACTACATCGACAATGTGGATTTGGAACAAGGCAGCATCATTGCCGATTGGGGCTTGGATTACTGATGTATATCCAAGCCGTTACCCTGTTTGGCGAGATGTTCCGCAGCATCACCGACTACGGCGTAACCGGCCGCGCCCTGCAACGCGGCTTATGGCATTTCAACAGCATCAACCCGCGCCAGTTTGCCGACAACAAATTGGGCTACATCGACGACAGGCCTTTTGGCGGCGGCCCCGGCATGATTATGATGGCTGAACCGCTACAATCGGCAATCGATGCCGCCAAAGCGCAGCATAATGGCAAAGTGGTTTACCTCAGCCCGCAAGGCAGCCAATTGACGCATCAAAAAGCAGCCGAACTGGCTAAACTGGACAGTTTGATTTTGGTGTGCGGCCGCTACGAAGGCATAGACGATCGCCTGTTAAGCAGCGCCATTGATGAAGAAATCAGCATTGGCGACTTTGTGGTATCTGGCGGCGAGTTGCCAGCCATGATGCTGATGGATGCGGTGTTGAGGCTGATCCCCGGCGTGTTGGGCGATGCCAATTCGGCCGGGCAGGATTCTTTTGCCAACGGCCTCTTAGACTGCCCACACTACACCCGCCCGATAGAATTTCATGGCATGGCCGTGCCCGCTGTATTGCGCAGCGGCAACCACGCCCTGATTGCGGAATGGCGCTTAGAACAAGCGTTGCGCCGCACCCTGCAGCGCCGACCAGACCTTTTGGCCGGCCGCGCATTAACCCCAGAGGAATCTAGGCTCCTGCAGAAAATCCAGCAGGAGGAACGAGATATCCCATCATAAACTTAAGGACTATAGCAATGAACTTGATTCAACAGCTCGAACAGGAAGAAATCGCCCGTTTGAACAAAACCATCCCCGAATTCGCTCCCGGCGACACCGTATCCGTTTCCGTGCGCGTAACCGAGGGCAACCGTACCCGTCTGCAAGCCTACGAAGGCGTGGTAATTTCCCGCCGCAACCGTGGCCTGAACAGCAACTTCATCGTGCGCAAAATCTCTAGCGGTGAAGGCGTGGAGCGTACTTTCCAGCTGTATTCTCCCAACGTGGAAAAAATCGAAGTGAAACGCTGCGGCCACGTTCGTCGTGCCAAACTGTACTACCTGCGCGGCCTCACCGGCAAAGCTGCCCGCATCAAAGAAAAACTGTCTGGCCGCAAACTGGAAGATTAATCTTTGCTGTTATCGAAAACCTGCCCTCTGCGGCAGGTTTTTGTTTGTGGATTGATTCCCGAACCGCTTTATCTCATGCATGCTGAAACCATAGAAAACACCTGAACACAAAGCCAAATATCGAGCAAATAAAGGCTACCTGAAGTTCTAGCTTCGTAGAGACCCACAAACTTACTCTTGATAAAATCCATTACATTCCGTTTTATCAAAATACACCACGCCCATTTTCAGGTAGCCTCTATCCCACCCGCCACCTTTTCACCCACACCGCCATGTCTGCCTTTCTCCGCCTGCGCCTGCACCTTCTCGCCCTGCTCGCCCTGGCTGCCATGCTGATCGGACAGCTCGGTAGCCTGTTTTGGCCGGTCGAACTGTTCAGCCATTTTCTGCCCCACTACACTGCCGTCTTCATTCTCGCCGCGATTTGGCCGCGCCCGAAGTGGCGTGCGCTGTGGCTCGTGTGTGCTGCCGCATCTCTGCTATGGCTGGCTCAGCCCTTCGCCTTGCCCGATGCCCCGGCCGGCGGCACGCGGCTGGTTTGGTACAACGTCCACCTCGATAACCCCGCCGCCGAAGCAGAAAGCGCCGCCCTCTTGGCCGAACAGGCCGACCTGCTCGCGCTGGGCGAAATCAACCTCGACAACCCCGGCTGGCAAAGCCTGCGCCAAGCCTATCCGCATGGCTGCCAACACCGCGAACACAGCCCCTTCGCCCTCGCCCTGTGGAGCAGCCGCTGGCCGCCTGCGAAGTGCGCATGATTGGCGACTACCCCTATATCCGCGCCCAAACTGCCGACGGCACCGCCCTCTACGCCCTGCACCCGCCGCCACCCATCAGCAGCGAACTGGCCGGGGCGCGGCAGCACTACCTGGCCGAAACCGCCTGCGCCCTTGCCGCCGAACCGCGCGCGCTGGCTGTGGGCGACTTCAACAGCAGCCCATTTTCCCCGCTGTTCCGCCGCTTCCTGCAAGAAAGCGGCAGCCGCCCCGCCACCCGCTACTTCACGCCCACTTGGAAACCGTTTTTCCTCAATATCGACCACGCCTTAGCCAAAGGCCTAAACGTTTCCGCCCGCACCCTGCCCTGGCAGTATTCCGACCACCGGCCGCTCTTGGTGGAATATACCGGCCAATGAAGCAGAAACATAAAAGGCTACCTGAAACTCACTATTCTGTTTTCAGGTAGCCTTTCCCAATCTGTAGGCCAGATACTCGTAACCGACAAAATGGTTACGCCAAAACCGTCGGATTCAGAAATCCAACCTACGGCTTGCTATTCCCACAAAAATACACGATGAACAAGGCAAAGGATGCAGGCTACCTGAAAAATAATTCGTCTCGGAAACCCACATCACCCCTCAAGGCTAGCCGAAACTGCCATTTCGTTTTCAGGTAGCCTTTCCCGCCCAGCCTTACCGCACATTGTGTGATAAAATAACGCGTTTTAATCGATTGGGCTTTAAATCTCCATGAGCAGCACCCACGACCACCGGTTTGCCAAAGAAACTATCCCCGTCAGCCTCGAAGAGGAAATGCGCAAAAGCTATCTCGATTACGCCATGTCTGTAATCGTCGGCCGCGCGCTGCCCGATGTGCGCGACGGCCTGAAACCCGTGCACCGCCGCGTGCTCTACGCCATGCACGAGCTGAAAAATAATTGGAACTCGTCTTACAAAAAATCCGCCCGTATCGTGGGCGACGTTATCGGTAAATACCACCCACACGGCGACAGCGCGGTGTACGACACCATCGTACGTATGGCGCAGCCCTTCTCCATGCGCTATATGCTGGTAGACGGCCAGGGCAACTTCGGCTCGGTGGACGGCGACGGCGCGGCAGCCATGCGTTATACCGAAATCCGCATGGCGAAAATCGCCCACGAAATGCTGGCCGACATTGAAGAAGACACCGTAAACTTCGGCCCGAACTACGACGGCAGCGAACAAGAGCCGCTGGTGATGCCCACCCGCTTCCCCGCCCTGCTGACCAACGGCTCGGCCGGTATTGCCGTGGGCATGGCCACCAACATCCCGCCGCACAATTTGGGCGACACGGTGGATGCCTGCCTGCAACTCTTGGCCGATCCCGACACGTCTATCGACGCGCTCATCGACACCATCAAAGCCCCCGACTTCCCCACCGGCGCCACCATTTACGGCCTCGCCGGCGTACGCGAAGGCTACCGCACCGGCCGCGGCCGCGTGGTGATGCGCGGCAAAACCCATATCGAGCCCATCGGCAAACACGGCGAGCGCGAAGCCATCATCATCGATGAAATCCCCTATCAGGTAAACAAAGCCAAGCTGGTGGAAAAAATCGGCGAGTTGGTGCGCGAGAAAACGCTGGAAGGCATTTCCGATTTGCGCGACGAATCCGACAAATCCGGTATGCGCGTGGTCATCGAACTGAAGCGCAACGAAAACGCCGAAGTCGTGCTCAACCAGCTCTACAAACTCACCCAGCTGCAAGACAGCTTCGGCATCAACATGGTGGCCCTGGTCGACGGCCAACCGCGCCTGTTGAATTTGAAGCAGATTCTGGCCGAATTTTTGCGCCACCGCCGCGAAGTGGTTACCCGCCGCACCCTGTTCCGCCTGAAAAAAGCGCGGCACGAAGGCCACATCGCCGAAGGCAAAGCCGTGGCGCTTTCCAATATCGACCCGATGATTCAGCTCATCAAAGAATCCGCTGATGCTGCCGAAGCCAAAGCCAAGCTGTTAGCGCGGCCGTGGCAGTCCGGCCTGGTGGGCGACATGCTCAGCCGCACCGATTTGGATTTGAACATGGCGCGCCCAGAAGGGCTACCTGAAAACCTCGGCCTGCGCGAAGACGGCTATTATTTGAGCGACTTGCAAGCCGACGCCATCTTGCGCATGAGCCTGCGCAACCTCACCGGCCTCGACCAAGACACCATCCTCGCCGACTACAAAACCATCATGGCGCAGATTATCGATTTCCTGGATATCTTGGCCAAGCCCGAGCGCATCACCCAAATCATCCACGACGAGCTCATCGAAATCAAAACCAACTTCGGCGACCCGCGCCGCAGCGAAATCAACCCGTTCGGCGGCGACATCGCCGACGAAGACCTGATTCCGCCGCGTGAAATGGTGGTTACCCTCACCCACGGCGGCTACATCAAAACCCAGCCCACCACCGACTACCAAGCCCAGCGGCGTGGCGGTCGCGGCAAGCAGGCCGCCGCCACCAAAGACGAAGACTTCATCGAAACCCTGTTTGTGGCCAACACCCACGACTACCTGATGTGCTTCACCAACCACGGCCGCTGCCACTGGATTAAGGTGTACAAACTGCCCGAAGGCGGGCGCAATTCGCGCGGCCGCCCGATCAACAACGTTATCCAGCTGGACGAAAACGAAAAAGTCTCCGCCATCCTGCCCGTGCGCGACTTCCCCGAAGACGAATACGTTTTCTTCGCCACCGCCATGGGCGTGGTGAAAAAAGTGCAACTTTCCGCGTTTAAAAACGTGAGCAAAGTTGGTATCAAAGCCATCGCCCTCAAAGAAGGCGACAGCTTGGTGGGCGTGGCGCGCACCTCCGGCCGCAACGACATCATGCTCTTCTCCAACCTCGGCAAAGCCATCCGCTTCAATGAATATTGGGAGCGCAGCAGCGACGACGAAGAAACCGGCGACGACAACGACACCGAAATTTCAGGTAGCCAGGAAGACGACAGCGCCGAAAGCGCCCCCATCAGCGGCAAACACGGCGTACGCCCCAGCGGCCGCGGCAGCGGCGGCCTGCGCGGCATGAGACTGCCCGAGAACGGCCGCATCGTCAGCCTTATCACCTTCGCCCCCGAGTGCGAGCAGAGCGAACTGCAAGTGCTCACCGCCACCGCCAACGGCTACGGCAAACGCACCCCGATTGCCAGCTACAACCGCAAAAACAAAGGCGGCCAAGGCAACATCGCCATCAACACCGGTGAGCGCAACGGCGACTTGGTGGCTGCCACCCTGGTGAGCGAAAGCGACGACCTGATGCTGATCACCAGCGGCGGCGTACTCATCCGCACCAAGGTGGAACAAATCCGCGAAACCGGCCGCGCCGCCGCCGGCGTGAAGCTGATTAACCTGGACGAAGGCGAAACCCTCGTCAGCCTCGAGCGCGTAGCCGAAGAAGAGGAAGACGAAGCACAAGCCGCCGAAACCCAAACCTCAGCCGAAAGCCCGAGCCAAGAACAAGACGAGGCTTAAGCGCCTGCCAAGAAAAGGCTACCTGAAAGCAAAGTGCCAACGAAGTTAAAACCGGCTCTGTACTATTTTCAGGTAGCCTTTTGTTTATCCTTATCTACCCTAAACCATCATCCCGCCAATAGGCCGGCAACCAAGCAGCAAGCCGTAGGCAACATGCATATACGGCAAGGCCAAGCCCATGCTGCACCCTGCCTATTGGGAACAACCAGAAAGGCTACCTGAAACCATGCGTGCCGTTATCCAAAAAGTCAGCCATGCCCACATCGCCGCCGCCGATGCGCCCGATGCACCGTTCAGCCAAATCCCCCATGGCCTGTGCGTGCTGCTCGGCGTGGGCAGCGAAGATAGCGAAACCGATGCCCGCTATATCGCCGACAAAATCGCCCACCTGCGCATCTTTGAAGACGAAGCCGGCAAACTCAATCTGTCGGTGAAAGACACCGGCGGCGAAGTGCTGCTGGTATCGCAATTCACCCTCTACGGCGACGCCCGTAACGGCCGCCGCCCCTCCTTCACCCAAGCTGCCCGCCCCGAACAGGCCGAAACGCTGTATCAGCAAGTGGCCGCCCTCTTACGCGGCCACGGCGTGAACGTGGCCGAAGGCCACTTCCGCACCCACATGTTGGTCAGCTTGTGCAACGACGGGCCGGTAACCATTTTGCTGGATTCGCAAAAAACGTTTTAAAGCAGCACGATAAAGGCTACCTGAAAAGCTGTATGACAACCGCAGATCGGATTCTTGAGTCCGACATCTCACTTAGAAAAGCACACGGCGGCATTTCCATGCCGCCGTTTTAGTGTCCCATTCTGTTTTCAGGTAGCCTGAAACCTTTGCTACTGCGCTGTCTGCGCCACGCCTTCGGCAGGCGGCAGTTCGCGCATATCGCGCCAGCCATCATTGGTTTTCACCAGCGTAGCCTGTTCCACCCGCTTCAGTGGCAGGCGGTTCTGCCAGGTTTCGCTGCCCTGGCGCACTAGGCGCTTTGCCCAGCCGTCCATCGTGATGCTGCCCTCATACACCACGCGGGATACAGTGAGGCCAGCGGTGTTGGTGGCCGGCTCGGTGTAGTACTGTACTTTATCCACATGCTCATGACCCAGGCAGAACAGCGGGCTGTTTAGGCCGGCGCGGGTATGTTTGCGCCCGTTTTCGGTGAGCGCGAACACCAGCGCTACTTCGTCATCGCCCTCTTTCAAGCACTCATACAAACCGGCGCTCTCCAAAGCCCGCATCTGCTTGATGGCTGCTTCATTGATGCGTTTATCTTCCACATCACGGCGCGGCAGCACAATCCGCTCCGAGCCCAGCAGCGGCGCAGCTCCATCGGCATCCAAAGCCAACGGCAAGCACACTTCATTTGCCGCCGCATAACGCGCCAGCACATCCCGAAACTGCCCCTTGCCTGCTTCCTGCGCACCGCAACCGGCCAGCAAACCGGCAGCCAAGGCCGCCCATATCCAATGTTTCATAAATTCTCCAAAATCAAATATATCCTGGCACAACTTATGCCATGCCATGACAAAAAAACATCCTACCCGTACAATGGCGGGCGTTTCAATCGGCAAGGATTATACACAATAATGACCACCCTCTACGGCATCCCAAACTGCGCCACCGTGAAAAAAGCCCGCACCTGGCTGGACGAAAAACAAGTGCCCCACACCTTCGTTAATTTCAAAACCGAAGCCCCTGCGCCCGAACAGCTCGCCCATTGGCTCGACGCCGTTGGTGCAGACGTTCTCATCAACCGCAAAGGCACCACCTGGCGCAAACTCAGCCCGGCCGAACAAACTGCTGCCGACAGCCGCGAAGGCGCCATCGCCCTGATGCAGGCACAGCCCTCCGTGATCAAACGCCCCGTGCTCGAACACCAAGGCCGCGTCCACATCGGCTTTTCCCCCGAACGTTATTCCGAAATCTTCGCCTAAACCATGAATCAAACCATCTTTATCGCCGACCTCCACCTCTCCGAGCACAGCCCCAAGCTCACCGAACTCTTCCTGCGCCAACTGCACCACTGGCAAAGCACGGCCGATGCCCTCTACATTCTCGGCGACCTGTTCGATGCCTGGGTGGGCGACGACGACCGCACTCTCTTCACCGACCATATCGCCGCCGAATTAAAAGCATTCGCCCAACACAAACCCATGTATTTCATCCCTGGCAACCGCGATTTCCTGCTCGGCCAAGACTTCGCCAGCCGCAGCGGCATGACCCTGCTGCCCGAGCAGCATCCGGTTACCCTCTACGGCCACCAATACCTGCTCACCCACGGCGACGAACTCTGTACCGCCGACCTGCCATATATGCAGTTCCGTGCCCAATCGCGCCAGCCGCAATGGCAAGCCGCCATCCTCGCCAAACCTCTGGCTGAACGCCGCCTATTGGCGCAGCAAATCCGCCAGATGAGCGAACGCGGCAAAGCCGAAAACGGCAAAAGCGCCGTTTCCGACGTAACCGAAGAAGCGGTATCCGCCCTGATGGCGCAACACCCCGGCGCTGATCTTATCCACGGCCACACTCACCGCCCGGCCACCCACCGGCACACCCTACCCGACGGCCAAAGCTTCACCCGCTTTGTGCTGCAAGACTGGTATGGTAAAGAAGGCGGCTGCCTTGTCGTATCACCCGAAGGCGTAAATGCGCAGCATCTGGCCTTAGATTAGCCAAGCTTGTTCAAGAACATTTTCAGGTAGCCTTTCCACTGCTGGGGAAGGCTACCTGAAAATTTAACAGGCTACCTGAAATCCATATCTGTAATGCCGCAGATTATTTCAGGTAGCCCGTGTTAATCCAGCGGATAGGATAAAACCCAACCCGGCAAAATTTCAGCCCGCCGCACACCCGCCCACCACAAAATCCTCCAGCTCCATAGCAACCGTGCCTAAATTTCCATTCCACGGGTTGGAAAAACCCCGCCGCCCGTTTACAATGGCACACTTTCATTTTTCTTTTTGGAGTCTTGCCCCATGTTGCATTTCCCACTCGCTGCCGCGGCCCAGCCCGACCTGATGAGTACCATTCAGAGTTTCCTCCCGCTGATTTTCCTCTTCGCCATGCTCTACTTCATGATTCTCCGGCCGAAACAGCGTGACGAGAAGCGCCGCCGCGAGATGCTCAGCGAGCTGAAAAAAGGCGACAAAGTGATGACCGGTGCCGGCATGATCGGCAGAGTTTCCAAAATCGGCGAAGAAATCATCGGCCTAGAAGTTGCCCCCGACACCGTGGTTGAGTTTCACCGCGACGCCATCATCAAAAAGCTCGAAAACTAACCTTTTCCTACGGCGCAGCAGCCGCATTCCGGCCACGCTGCCCGTTTTCCGTTTCTGAAAGCCCGTTATGAACCGTTATCCGCTTTGGAAATACCTGCTGATTGGGCTGGTTATCGTTGTATCCGCCATCTACGCCCTGCCCAACCTCTACGGCGAAACCCCGGCCGTTCAGGTTTCCACCAACCGCCAGTCGATCCACATCGATCAAACCACCGAACAAGCTGTGGAAGAGGCATTGAAGGCAGCCAACATCCAGCACAACGGCATGTTTATTGCCGACGGCAGCCTGCGCGTGCGCCTGCCCAATGAAGAGTTGCAGAGCAAAGCCCGCGACGTTATCGAGCAGAAATTGGGCGACAACTACATCATCGCCCTCAACCTGATTGCCAACACCCCCGACTGGATGACCAAGCTCGGTGCCAACCCGATGTTCCTCGGCCTCGACCTGCGCGGCGGCGTGCACTTCACCATGCGTGTAGACATGCACGCAGCAGTGGACAAAACCTTCGACCGCATCTCCGGCGACTTCCGACGCCAGCTGCGCAAAGATAAAATCCGCACCGGCAATATGCGCCGCGGCGGCGATACGCTGATTGTGCCTTTCCAAGATGCAGCTACCCTGCAGGCCGCCCTGCCCAAACTGAAAGAAACTGCTCCGGATGCGGAATTGAGGGCTGACGGCAACAACTTGGTGGTGAGCCTGCCCGAGGCCACCCAAACGCAAATCCGCGATGCCGCCGTGAAGCAAAACATCAACACCCTGCACAACCGCGTGAACGAATTGGGCGTGGCCGAACCGATTATCCAGCAAGCCGGCCCCGACCGCATCGTGGTGCAGCTGCCCGGCGTGCAAGACACCGCCAAAGCCAAAGACATCATCGGCCGCACCGCCACGCTGGAAGTGCGCATGGTGGCCGACGACCCCGCGCTGCTGCAACAGGCGGAAGCCGGCAACGTGCCAGCCGGCTATGAATTGCTGCCCACCGCCGAAGGCGGCCAGCTTTTAGTGAGCAAGCAGGTGGAATTCACCGGCGACAACATCAACGATGCCCAAGCCGGCTTCACCCACGACAACCGCCCATCGGTAAACCTGAAGCTCGATAACGCCGGCACCAGCATCTTCGCCGATCTTACCCGCAACAACGTCGGCCGCCGCACTGCGATGATCCTTATCGACCAGGGCAAAGCCGAAATCGTTACCGCGCCGACCATCAACGAACCAATTCCCGGTGGCAACGTGCAAATTTCAGGTAGCATGAACGTGGCTGAAGCCAACGATACCGCTCTCCTGCTGCGCGCCGGCTCGCTGGCCGCGCCGATGGAAATCATCGAAGAGCGCACCATTGGCCCCTCTATGGGTAAGGAAAATATCCAAAAAGGTTTCCACTCCACGCTGTGGGGCTTCCTGGTTGTGGCCGCCTTTATGGTAGTGTACTACCGCCTGTTCGGCATCTTCTCCGTGCTGGCACTCACTGCCAACCTGTTGTTCCTAGTTGCAATTTTGTCGCTGCTGCAAGCCACGCTCACCCTACCCGGCATTGCAGCCATTGCGCTCACGCTCGGTATGGCCATCGATTCCAACGTGCTGATTAACGAGCGTATCCGGGAAGAGCTGCGCGACGGCATGAGCCCGCAACAGGCCATCAGCGAAGGCTACCGCCACGCTTGGAACACCATTGTCGATTCCAACATCACCTCGCTGATTGCCGGTATCGCCCTCTTGGTATTCGGTTCCGGCGCAGTACGCGGCTTTGCCGTGGTGCACTGTATCGGCATCCTTACTTCTATGTTCTCATCCGTGGTGGTATCCCGTACCTTCGTGAACCTATGGTATGGCCGCCGCCGCAAGCTGAGTACTTTGTCCATCGGCATCACCCTGCCTACCTCCAAGGAGCACTAAGATGGATTTCTTCCACCGTTTGAAACACGACATTCCGTTCATGAGCTACGGGAAAATCACCACCCTGATTTCGCTGCTTACCTTCATCGCCGCTGTGTTTTTCCTCGTCACCAAAGGGCTCAACTACTCGGTTGAGTTTACCGGCGGCACCGTTATCGAAGTGCAATACACCCAACAGGGCGCCGACCCCAACCAGGTGCGTACCCGCCTGAACGAGCTCAAAATAGGTGAAGCCCAAGTGCAAAACCTGGGCACCAACAAGCAGCTGATGATCCGCCTGCCCAACCGCCAAGACATGACCTCTGCCCAACTCTCCAACAACGTACTGGAACTGCTGCGCAAAGACCATGCCGACGCCAGCCTGCGCAAGGTTGAATTCATCGGCCCGCAAGTGGGTGAAGAGCTGGTTACCCATGGCCTGTTGGCCTTGGGCATGGTGGTGGTCGGCATCATCATCTACCTCTCCGTGCGCTTCGAATGGCGCTTTGCCGTATCCGCCATCATCGCCAATATGCATGACGTGGTGGTGATTCTCGGCTGCTTTGCCCTGTTTCAATGGGAGTTTTCGCTCACCGTGCTGGCCGGCATCCTGGCCGTGCTCGGCTATTCGGTGAACGAATCGGTGGTGGTGTTCGACCGTATCCGCGAAAATATCCACAAACCCGCTATGCGCGGCAAAACCATCCCGCAGATTATCAATAACGCCATTACCGCCACCATGAGCCGTACCATCATCACCCACGGTTCCACCGAAGCCATGGTGGTATCCATGCTGGTATTCGGCGGTGCAGCCCTGCACGGCTTTGCCATCGCGCTCACTATCGGCATCGTGTTCGGCATCTACTCCTCTGTACTGGTCGCCAGCCCGCTACTCCTCTTCTTTGGCCTCACTCGCGAAAACATCCACAAACCGCAGAAGCAGAAAGAAGAAGCCGTAGTGTAAGCAGCTGCTCATATCCACAACAGGCATCAAAACGGCATAGGCTACCTGAAACCCTAGTAGACTTTCAGGTAGCCTTATTCAACATAGCATCTTAAACAGCCGAGATACATTTTCCTATCTGAAGCAATAAACCAAAGGCTATACGGCAACAAACACAGTACAAAAGGCTACTGAAAGTGTCAGCTCCAACAAAGTTAAAACGCAGAGCAACGTAGTTTCCGTGAAGCTAAAATTTCAGGTAGCCTTCATTTAAATAATGTGGCTATAACATTTATTTGAGTTGCGAAGCTGCGGCCGCATGTTGCACACATTCGGCCTGCGCACCCAACCAGCCGGCAGCCAAGGAGCAACCATTCCGCTCCAGCCAAAAATAACCGCCACCAGCCACCAAGGCCACCACCAAACGGATACCCAAGTTCGAGCCAAAGGTATCCACTACAAACATCATCAGCGAAGCCCAAGCCCAAACTAAGCCCCACTGCAAAGCCCATACCGTATCCGTGTTGGGCATCTGCCACTGCATAAACCCATTGGCCACAATAGCGATAATGGCAAAAAACAGCCCCTCCAACAATACGCTTGGCTCACGCTCACCCATCCAAAGGCACCAAAATCCCAATATAAACGCCATCAACATTTTTGTTTTCCCTTTCCAGCGGTGTTGCTTCCAAAAGTAATATTTATCGGTTCCCCCAACAATCCGCCATGCAGGCAAACCATCGGGTTGAGTTATCCGTTTATTTTACCCTTATATACAAATTCCTGACAATTCCTAAATTCCATTATCCATCGGCTTACAAACCTAGTTGTACCATTGCGTGCAAACACACCAATCCCACTGCCGACACTTGCTGAAATACGGCCAAATGCTTCATTTTGATACACAACAAACAGCAATCCTTAACCCATTTCATCTATAATACAACCACCCACCATCGAGACCGCACACCATGAGCATCTACGCCCTTAAACCCAAATTCCAAAACCTGCTGCGCCCGCTGGTGCGGTGGTTGTATCAGAAAGGGGGAACGGCCAATCAGGTAACTGTGTTTGCCTGTGCAATATCCATTGCGCTCGGGCTGCTGCTGTCTTGCTTGGCACACTTTCCCGCGTTATTTTGGCTCATGCCCGTGTGGCTGTTTCTGCGCATGGCATTAAACGCGGTGGACGGTATGCTGGCGCGCGAGTTTGGCCAACAATCAGCCTTGGGCGGCTACCTGAACGAAATCACCGATGTCGCTGCCGATGCCGCGCTGTATCTGCCTTTTGCCTTTATCGCCCCTTTTGGCGGCGTGCAGATTGCCCTGTTTATTTGGCTGGCAGCCATGACGGAATTTTGCGGTGTGCTGGGGCAGGTGCATGGCAACGGGCGGCGCTATGACGGCCCGTTCGGCAAGAGCGACCGCGCGTTCTTTATCGGTGCGCTGGCGGTTTGGTATGCGGCAGTTGGCAGTTTCCATACCGCTTCCTACACCCTGATGTGGCTGGCCTGCTCGGCACTGGCTTACACCTGCTATCGGCGCATCATCAACGGCTTAAAGGCTACCTGAAAATCCAATCATGAAAAAAGTATTCAATGCGTGGACGGTGTTTTTGCTGCTACTTATCGCTATCTACACTTATCGCTTCGCCGGGAAAACCGGTTGGCACAGCAAAGGGTTGTGGTTGGGCGCCGCTATCTGCGTGGGCTTGGTCTTCTTAGATGCCTATTTAGAAGCCGTGCGGGAAAGCGGGCAATACAGCCGCTTTGAGCGCTGTGTTACCAAAATCTGGGCTTGGTTTGCCGTGGCTTTTTTCAGCACCGCCGCACTGGTCTTTGCCGGGGCAACCGTTTGGTTGCTGGTGATGGCCGTGCAGTCCATCCCGCGTTCGATTCCGGCCGCCGTGCTGATGTTTATGCTATCCTTCGCACCCGCCTTGTTTGTGATTGTGATGCTGAAACATCTTCAAAGGAATTTGGATTATTGATTTTTCAGGTAGCCTCCCATAAAGGCTACCTGAAAGCCTCCCAACAAAATTAAAATCGGTCAACATTTATCCCCACACATCAACCCCTATGCAAAAATCCTTCCCCATCATCCCCCTCCTGCTTACCATTTTCATTGCCGCACTCATCATCTGGTCGGGCATCAACCCGTCTGACCGTGCCGTTTGGTATGCCGAAATCATCCCCGTGTCCGCTGTATTTATCGTGCTCATCGCCACTTACCGTCGCTTCCGCCTCAGCAATCTGGCTTATGTATTCATGAGCTTCTGGCTGATTATGCATACCATCGGTGCACACTACACCTTCGCCGACGTGCCTTTCGATTGGGCCAACCGCCTGCTCGCTCCGCTTTTGGGCGAAGGGCGCAACCATTTCGACCGTGTTGGCCACTACATCATCGGCTTCTATGCCTACCCGATGGCCGAATGGCTGCTGCGCCGCAAGCTTTGCCGTGTGCCGATTGCCTTGTTCTTTTCCCTGTTCTTCATCATGAGCGTGGCTGCGGCTTACGAAATCATCGAATGGCAGTATGCCGTGATTGACGGCGGCCAGGCTGGCATAGAAGTGCTCGGCTCACAAGGCGATATTTGGGACGCGCAAAAAGACATGCTCTCCGACACGCTGGGCGCGCTCACTTCCTTATTCATTTTCCTGTTTACCCGCCCAGATAAACGTTTGGGCAGCCAATCTTAACTGTTAAAGGCTACCTGAAAACGCATCAAACCGATTTTCAGGTAGCCTCTTTAAAATGTATTTCACCAAGGAGTACACATATGCAGGAACAGCAAAAATATTTCGCCACCCAAGACGGCACCGAACTTTTCTACCGCTACCGCCCCGCTGCCGACGGTTCGGCCGATAAGTCCATCGTGCTGTTCCATCGCGGACATGAACATTCCGGCCGGATGATGTTTGTTGCCGACGAACTCGGTTTCGACGATTTTGCCTATTTCGCATGGGACGCGCGCGGCCATGGCCACAGCCCCGGCGAACGTGGCGACAGCCCCAGCATTGGCACTTCCGTTGCCGACGTGGACGACTTCATCCGCCACATACAAAGCGAATACGGCATCAAACCCGAAAACATCTGCGTGATCGCGCAAAGCGTTGGCGCGGTATTGGTGTCCACTTGGCTGCACGACTACGCGCCGAAAATCCGTTGCGCCGTATTGGCATCGCCCGCCTTCAAAGTCAAACTCTACGTTCCTTTTGCCCGCACCGGCCTGAAAATCATGCAGAAATGGCGCGGCAATTTCTTTGTAAACAGCTACATCAAAGCCCATTACCTGACCCACAACCAAGAACGCCAAACCAGTTACGACAACGATCCGCTGATTACCCGCGCCATTTCCGTGCGCATTCTGCTCGGTTTATATGAAGCCGCCGAGCGTGTTGTTGCCGACGCGCAAGCCATTACCACGCCCGTGCAGCTTTTGATTTCCGGCAGCGACTGGGTTGTTCATCACAAACCGCAACACGATTTCTACAACCGTTTGGGCAGCCGTATCAAAGAACGCCATATTCTGGACGGCTTCTATCACGACACATTGGGCGAGCAAAACCGCGAAATCGCCTTTGTTGAAATGCGTCGTTTTATCCGCGAACGTTTCAATCAGCCTTTATATCAAGTCGATTTGACCCAAGCGCACTTACATGGCGAAAGCCGCCGCGAAGCCGACGAACTGGCAACACCTTTGCCTATTTGGTCGCCGCGCGGCGCATTCTGGGCGGCTTACCGCGCCTCCCTCGACCTCGGCGCGCGCTGGAGCGAAGGTTTGAAAATCGGCAAGGAAACCGGCTACGACTCCGGCAGTACGCTCGATTATGTGTACCGCAACCAACCGCAGGGCAGCAATGCCTTTGGTGTGGCGGTGGACAAACACTATCTCAACGCCATCGGCTGGCGCGGCATCCGCCAACGCAAAATCAATATCGGCAAAGCGATTCAGACGGCCTCTGCCAAGCTGCGCAAAGCGGGCAAACCGGTACATGTTCTCGATATTGCCTCGGGGCATGGCCGCTATGTGCTCGACGCGCTGACTGCCGATACGTTGCCCGATTCCGTGCGCCTGCGCGATTACAGTCCGATTAACGTTGAAGCCGGACGCAAGCTGATTGCCGAACGCGGCCTGCAAGACACGGTTACTTTTAACGAAGTCAATGCCTACGACCGCGCCAATTATCAGGATTTGCAGCCCCGTCCTACGCTGGGCATCGTTTCCGGCCTGCATGAATTGTTTGCCGACAACGATTTGATTTTGAACTCGCTCTACGGCTTCGGCGATGCGATTGAAACAGGCGGCTACCTGATTTACACCGGACAGCCGTGGCATCCGCAGCTCGAAATGATTGCACGCGCGCTGACTAGCCATAAAGCGGGCAGCCCGAACTGGGTAATGCGCCGCCGCAGCCAGCAGGAAATGGATCAATTGGTTGAGAAAGCCGGTTTTGAAAAAATCCGCCAATGGATAGATGAATACGGTATTTTCACCGTGAGCCTGGCGGTGAAAAAATAAAATAAGAAAAGGCCGCCTGAAAATCAGACGGCCTTTTATCGAAAAATCTTAGTTGCTGGCGTTCACAGGTGAGCAGTTTTTCACCACGAAACGGCCGCCAGGAGCGGTCAAGCCCACCACGTCGGAGGTGGTGTGGGTGTTTCTGTCGATGTAGCCGGCAGACAGAGAGTAGCCGCGACGGTTGGTAAAGGTGGTACCGGTGCTGTCGGACTGTCTTCTGTTATAAGCCAGGTTTACCTGCGTACCGGCGGCATTAACCGCAGCGCTTACCGGCTTGCCTTGGCGGTTGAACTCATACAACACGTTCAACTGTTTGCCGTTGTCGCAGGTGTAGGAAACCATGCCGCCGGGCGCAGCCGCAGCACTCAGGGAAATGGCAGCCAGCGCAGCCGCAGTAACAACAGATAATAGTTTCATAATGGTTATGACTCCTAATTGAGCGTCAAGAAATTTTTCAGGTAGCCTCAAGCCGCCTGTGTTGTTCTAAAGCAAATGAATAATCTGCCCAAACAGCAGGCGGTATTGTAGTCTTCCAGCAAAAATATTCAACCAATGCAATAGTAAAATAATATCATACCTCTAAGTATGACAAATTAACTTAATTTCTGCTGCATTGTTGGCATGCCTTGTATTGAAAGCGGATTTCATCTGATTTACATTGAATATTTACAATCCTCTCCATGAAACCCACCCTGAAAACCTCACTGTTCAAGCTTGTTTTGGTCGGCGTGCTGTTCTACACCAGCTATGGCTTGTCCAACCATTACGCGGCATCGCTAGCCTATGTGCCGGAAATCGCTTTTGCATGGGAACATGGCATTCCGTTTTGGGCGTGGACGATTGTGCCGTATTGGTCGTTGAATCTGATGTACGCAGCAGCATTTTTCCTTTGCCGAGATGCGTATGAACAAAACCGCTACGTCGCACGGCTTGTGGCGGCGCAAATCATTGCCACCACTTGCTTCATGCTGTTTCCGCTGCATTTCAGCTGGCCGAAATTGCCTACCGACGGGTTGTCGGGTTGGCTGCTTGACTCGTTGGTAGCATTTGATTTGCCGTACAACCAAGCGCCATCGCTGCATATTGCATTGGCGGTGATCGTTGGTGCATTTTATTCGCGCTTCCCCAAAATCCGTTTGCCGATTTTGCTGTGGCAAAGCCTGATTGCCTTGTCGGTGCTGACGACTTACCAACACCATTTTATCGACGTGCCAACCGGCGCGCTGCTGGGCTGGCTGGTGTTGTGGGCCATACCGCAACGCGGCGTATCGCCTTTCAAGAGACGAGATTTGTTTGTAGTACAGCCAGCTGAGCAAACAGGCTACCTGAAAACGGCATCTTGCAAAGTAAGGCTGAGTTCCGATAAAGCTAAAACTTCCCCTGAAACACGTTCCCGTGAAATCAAAATCGCCATGCTGTATCTGGCGGGCGCGGTATTGTCGGCTCTGCCTGCTTTGTTCGGCGGCGCGTGGTTGTGTACTTTGTGGGTTAGTGTGTCGTTATCGGTGGTCGCTTTCGCCTATTTGACCGGCAACGCGGCGGTGCTCCAAAAACAGGCAGACGGCAAGCTGTCGGCGGCAACAACGGTTTTGCTGCTGCCTTATCTGGCTGGCGTGCGGTTGAACATGGCGTACTGGCTACGCGGCAAAGCGAAGGCAGCACGCGTGCGTGATGATGTGTTGATTGGCAGCGTATTAGGGGTTTCAGATGACCTCCCCGCTGTATTGGATGTGTGCGCCGAATATCCCCGCCCTCGTTATTGCGGCGCATGCCGCGCTCTGCCATTATTGGATATGGTTGCGCCATCTGAAAACAATTTGATGCAGGCGGTTTCGCTACTGGAAGAATTGCGTCGGCAACACGGTAAGGTTCTGACCTGTTGCGCGCTAGGCTACGGACGCAGCGCGGCAGTGGTGCTTACTTGGCTGCTGGTTTACGGCGGCTGTCGGGATTTGGCGCAGGCAACGGCGGAGCTGAAACAGGCTCGCCCGCAGATGGTGTTGCCGCCGGAAACGGCAAAGGCAGTAGAAGCGGCGGCAGGCTACCTGAAAAACTTCTGCGCAGATCAAAAGGAAACCCCATGAACACGACACCAGCAACTGACAGCCTGATTACCACCCACCTACTCGCCACCGCCCGCTATACCGCTGTGTTCAATGCCTTGCTACTGGCTTTATCGGCACAACAGGACAGTGCGTGGTCAGCGGTGCAGCTTGTCTTGGCTGCGGCGCTGTTGTACTACCACACCCGCATCGAATTCGACCGCCGCGTATTCCAAGATTTTGCCAACGGCTGCTACACGCCCGAAGCCCTCGACCAAGCCTTGCGGCAAACCAGCTTGCGCCGCATTTCAGACGACCCCTCCATGTCGCAGCGTGCGGCGGGCGCACTCGCCTTGTGGCGCAAAAGCTTGTATCTAACCGCTGCACAATCAGCAATTTTCCTGATCCAACTTCTCTAATGCCATTGATGCCATGAAAAATTTCATTAAAAAACAACTTGCCTGGCTCACCGACCAAGCACTGTGCCTGTCGGTATCCTTCCTCACCGGCGTCCAACCCAAAAGCTCGCGCGAGTTGGCGTTCAACCCGCAGCAGAAAGTGTATTACGCCAATCACGGCAGCCATGGTGATTTCTTGCTGGTGTGGATTTCCCTGCCGCGACGTTGGCGCTTTTCCACGCGTCCCGTTGCTGGCTCGGATTACTGGCTAACCAACAAACTCAAACGCTTCATCATCCAAAACGTTTTCAACGCGCTCTTGATTCCGCGCCACAGCAACAACCCGCAGTTGATTACCGAGCAGATGAACCACGCGCTCCAAGCGGGCAATTCGCTGATTATCTTCCCAGAAGGCACACGCAATACGGACGAAAACAAAATCTTGCTCCCATTCAAATCAGGTATTTACCATCTAGCCAAAAGCAAACCGGATACCGAATTTGTGCCGGTATGGATAGACAACATCAACCGCGTCCTGCCCAAAGGCAAAGTGCTGCCCGTGCCGCTGTTGTGCGAAGTCCACATCGGCGAACCGCTGACCCTACGCGAAGATGAAGACAAAGAAGCCTTCCTCGCCCGCAGCCGTGAAGCCCTGCTGGCTTTGAATCCGTCTGAAAGCGAACGGAGTGAGCTTCGCCAAAACGAGGGCAACGATGTTCGCCCAAACGAACACAGTGAGCCGCACCAAAACACAGGAGAAGCATCATGAGCTTTGCCAACACATCCAGCCAAATCATTACCGAACAAACCGCCGCCCATCTCACCCCACAGGCAAGCTATATCTTTACCGGCGTATTCGCCGTATTGATTTTTACCAGCATCATCGGGCAATGGCTGAAACGCAAAAACGGTGCAGGCAATGCCACCATTGCCAACCTCAATGCCCGCATCTACGCTTGGTGGCTGATGACGCTGGTGCTGCTGGCTGCCTTCTGGTTTGGCAAAACCGGTACGGTGGTGTTGTTTTTTCTGATTTCATTTGCTGCCCTGCGTGAATTCATGACTCTCGTTTATCGCCGCCGCAGTGATTACTACAGCATGGTAACCTGCTTCTACCTGCTGCTGCCAGTGCAATATTATTTTGTTTATGACGGCTGGTACGGCATGTTCAGCATTTTCATCCCCGTGTACGGCTTTTTGGTGTTGCCGATTATCGCCAGCCTGAGCGGTCAAACCGCCCATTTCCTCGAACGTGCCGCCAAAACGCAGTGGATGGCGATGATCTGCATCTTCTGCCTTTCACACGTTCCCGCCCTGATGTTCCTGAATTTGGACGATTTCGACAGCAGCGGCAATATCCTGTTGCTGATTTTCCTGATCGGCGTGGTACAGGCTTCAGACGTGTTGCAATACGTTTGGGGCAAACTGGTGGGCGGTGCCAAAATCATGCCGTCGCTTTCTCCGTCTAAAACCATATCCGGCACGGTCGGCGGCATTTTGTCTGCCACTGCGCTTGCCGCATTGATGTCGCCGATTACACCGTTTAGCCACGGCCAGGCTGCCGCCATCGGTTTCACTATCTGCCTAATGGGTTTCTTCGGCGGGCTGGTGATGTCGGCCATCAAGCGCGATTACGGCGTGAAAGACTGGGGCAACTTGATACGCGGCCACGGCGGCATGCTCGACCGCGTCGATTCCATCTGCTTCGCCGCACCGATTTTCTTCCACATCGTGCGTTATTTTTGGCACGGCTGACGATGGGCAAAAAGCGATAGCAGGCTACCTGAAAAAAGATTTCAAGCATAATATGCCGAAAAAAAAATGGATTTTTTATCTTGATTTCCTGTATTTTGAAAAAATAAAACACAAAATAGCCGAATATTATCAGGGCGCGTTTTGATTTACGTTAAAATGCGCCCTTTTTTCGTGAAGACCTCCCGCAACGGCGGAAAAGAAACATGTCTGAACACCACGTACACACTTCAACTTGGAAAAGCAAAATCAACGCCTTGGGCCCCGGCATCATGATGGCCTCGGCAGCGGTGGGCGGCTCACACCTGATTGCATCCACCCAGGCCGGCGCGCTCTACGGCTGGCAGCTGGCGCTGATTATTATCCTCACCAACCTGTTTAAATACCCGTTTTTCCGCTTCAGCGCACACTACACGCTGGACATGGGCAAAAGCCTGATTGAGGGCTATGCCGAGAAAAGCCGCTTTTATCTGTGGGTGTTCCTGATTTTGTGCGTGGCATCGGCCACGATTAACGCCGGCGCAGTGGCCGTAGTTACCGCCGCTATTGTCAAAATGGCGATTCCTTCACTGACGTTGAATGTAGGCGCAATCTCCGCGCTGATTATGGCTTCCTGCCTGATTATCCTCGCCAGTGGGCGCTACAAAGCTTTGGACAACGTCTCCAAAATCATCATCGTCAGCCTCACCATCGCCACCGCGGCCGCAGCCGCTATCGCTATGTCGCGCGGCATGCAGATGAAGCCCGACTTTATCGAGCCTACCCCGTGGACATTCACCGCCTTAGGCTTCCTCATCGCACTGATGGGCTAGATGCCGGCGCCGATTGAAATTTCGGCCATCAATTCGCTGTGGGTTACCGAAAAACAACGGCTTAATCCTTCCAGCTACCGCGACGGTATTTTCGACTTCAACGTCGGCTTCATCACCAGCGCGGTGCTGGCCGTGGTGTTCCTCGCCCTGGGTGCCTATGTGCAATACGGCAACGGCGAAGAAGTGCAGATGGCGGGCGGCAAATACGTGAACCAGCTGATCAATATGTATGCCGCCACCATCGGCGACTGGTCGCGCCCGCTGGTGGCCTTCATCGCCTTCGCCTGTATGTACTGCACCACTATCACCGTAGTGGACGGCTACGCCCGCGCCATTGCCGAGCCCATCCGCCTGCTGCGCGGCCGCGATAAAACCGGCAACATCGAGCTTTTCGCCTGGAATACTTGGGTGACCGGCTCCGGATTGGTAGTGATTTTCTGGTTCAACAGCGCCATGGCCGAACTGCTCAAATTCGCCATGATCACTGCCTTCCTATCCGCCCCCGTGTTTGCCTAACTCAACTACCGCCTGGTGAAAGGCGATAAACGCCATAAGCTCACCGCCGGCATGAACTTCCTCGCCATCATCGGCCTCATCTACCTCACCGGATTTACCCTGCTGTTCCTGCTGAACTTGAGCGGCCTGTTGGATTCCCTCAAATAAGCATCGGCCGCCGGGCAAAAGGCTATCTGAAAATTTTCAGGTAGCCTTTATTCAATCGCACACGTGCCTATTCCTTATGCTGCAAGGCCGCCTTGATAAACGAAGTAAACAGCGGGTGCCCTTTGCGCGGAGTGGAAGTGAATTCGGGGTGGAACTGACTGGCGAAGAACCAAGGATGCGTACCCTGCGGCAACTCGATGGTTTCCACCAAACGTTCGCGCCCGCCGGATACGCCGCTGATGACCAGCCCGGCCTTTTCCAGCGCCGGTACGAAATGGTTGTTTACTTCATAGCGGTGGCGGTGGCGTTCTTTGATATTAGTGCTGCCGTAGATGGCGGCGGCCAGGCTGCCGTCGGCGAGCGCCACTTCCTGCGCACCCAGGCGCATGGTGCCGCCCAAATCGGCGTGTTCGTCGCGCTTTTCTACCACGCCGTCGGCGGTTTGCCATTCATCAATCAGCGCCACCACGGGATAGGGCGTTTTCAAATCAAACTCGGTGGAATTGGCGCCTTCCATGCCAGCCATGTGGCGGGCAAACTCGATGAGCGCAATCTGCATACCGAGACAAATACCCAAATAGGGCACTTTGTTTTCGCGGGCATAGCGGGCAGCAGCGATTTTGCCTTCCACGCCGCGCACGCCGAAACCGCCGGGCACGAGAATGGCATCGAAGTTTTTCAGGCAGTCCGTGCCTTCGGTTTCGATGTTTTCGCTGTCGATATAGGTGATGCACACTTTGGTTTCGGTGTGGATGCCAGCGTGCTTCAGAGCTTCGCTGAGCGATTTGTAGGATTCGGTTAGATCCACATATTTGCCCACCATGGCGATGTGCACGGTGTGCTTCGGATGCTCGATGGCATACACGATTTTGCGCCATTCAGTGAGATCGGCCTGCCGGATGTTGAGCTGGAGCTGCTCGCAGATGGCATCATCGATGCCCTGGCCGTGTAGCATTTCAGGAATTTTGTAGATGCTGTCGGCATCGTAGCAGCCGATCACGGCGCGCTCTTCCACGTTGCAGAACAAGGCGATTTTTCGCCGCTCTTCTTCGGGCAGCAGTCTGTCCATACGGCAGATGAGCACGTCGGGCTGGATACCGATTTCGCGCAATTCTTTCACCGAATGCTGGGTGGGCTTGGTTTTGATTTCGCCAGCAGCGGCGATGTAGGGAACGTAGCTTAAGTGTACAAACAGCGTGTTAGCGCGGCTGAGCTGGCTGCGCATCTGGCGGATAGCTTCCAAAAATGGTAGCGATTCGATGTCGCCCACCGTGCCGCCGATTTCCACAATAGCCACGTCTTTATTGGCCGCACCTTCGTGGATGCGGCGTTTGATTTCATCAGTGATGTGCGGAATCACCTGCACCGTGCCGCCCAAATAGTCGCCGCGCCGCTCTTTGGCAATCACGTTTTCATACACCTGCCCGGCGCTGAAGCTGTTGGCGCGGGTAAGCTTGGCGTCGATAAAACGTTCGTAGTGGCCGAGGTCGAGGTCGGTTTCCGCACCGTCTTCGGTCACGAACACCTCGCCGTGCTGGAAGGGGCTCATCGTACCAGGATCCACGTTGATATACGGATCCAGCTTAAGCATGGTTACGTTCAGCCCGCGCGATTCAAGAATGGCGGCAATAGAAGCGGCGGCGATACCTTTCCCTAAGGAAGATACCACTCCGCCGGTTACGAAAATAAATTTGGTCATGATGAAATGCCCACTTTGGAAAGCATAATTTTACCCCGTTTCCCGCAAAAGCAAAAGCACGGGGGTTTTCAGTTTTCAGGTAGCCTGCCTGAGTAAAGGCTACCTGAAAACTACACACCAACAAAGTGCAAAGCCCTATCTGCCACCCTTCCAAAGCCCTGAATGCTATGCGATAATACGCCCGAGTTTCAACTAAAAATTTTCTGTACCATGCAAGGCAATATTTTCGTTATTTCCGCTGCCTCCGGCACCGGCAAAACTACACTGATCGCCCGGCTGCTGCAGCACCATTCCGACATCCGCGTGTCCATTTCCCACACCACCCGTGCCCCGCGCCGGGGCGAAGAAAACGGCAAGCACTACCACTTCGTCAGCGTACCCGAATTCGAGCGCATGATAGAAGAAGGCCGATTCGTGGAGTACGCCAAAGTGTACGGCAACTACTACGGCACCAGCACCCAAAGCCTGGAAAGCCTCACCCGCCAAGGCACCGACGTTATCCTCGAAATCGACACCCAAGGCGCGGAGCAAATCCGCCGCCAGCTGCCACAGGCCTACAGCATCTTCATCGCCCCGCCCTCCTTAGGCACTTTGGAACAGCGCCTGCGCCAGCGCGCCGCCGATGCCCCGCAGGTGATTGCTATGCGGCTGGCCGAAGCGCGCAACGAAATCGAACAGGCACGCCTGTTCGACTACCTAGTGATCAACGACGACCTCACTGCCGCCGAAGCTGCCCTGCTGCACATTATCAAATCCCAGCGTTTTCATTTGGAAAACCAAACGCCCTTCCTCACCAAACTGCTTGGCGGTAGCGAAAACGCCTGAGCCAATTCCGAATTAATCTTTTCAGGCAGCTTCAACCTGCCAATAGGCCACCTAAAAACATTTACCCCATTTAATTCACAACATATTTAAGGAACACATCATGGCACGTATTACTGTAGAAGACTGCATCAGCCGTATCCCCAACCACTTCAACCTCACCCTGGCCGCCGCCTACCGCGCCCGCCAGCTGGCCAACGGCTCCATGCCGCTGGTGGACGATATCCGCAACAACAAACCAACTGTAACCGCCCTGCGCGAAATCGCTGCCGGCCAAATCGGCGAAGAAATTCTTTCCCGCAGCAAGTAACTATGATTGCCCCCAGCGCCGATTATGCCGCCCCCGTTGCTGCCTGGCGTGAACACCTGTTTGCCCAAACAGGCTACCTGAAAAAAATGGAGCGCTGGGCCTTGCTCGAAGCTGCCTGCGTTTACATTTACGACACCGCCACCAAGCAGGGGCAGCCCGAGCGGCTCGAACGCGCCTTCCGCCTCACCGCCGCACTGGCCGAAGAAAAACAGCGCGTACACGCCCTGTGCGCGGTGCTGGTACAAATTGCCATGGAAGACCTCGGCACACAGGCCGACCCTGCCTTTTTGCAGCCCACATTCGGCGAAGTATGCATCGAAATCATCGCCCATATCCACACAGATACCGAAGCCAACCAAGAAGCCCAGCTCACCCAGTGCCGCCGGCAAATCAACGAGGTTTACCACCTCATCATCGAACGCAGCCGCCAATCCCTGCTGCACGCCGCAGGCTACCTGAAAACCGAAGAACAAAGCCTGCTCAACCGCGCCTGCGATTTCGGCATCCGCGCCCACCAAAACCAATTCCGCAACAGTGGCGTGCCCTACATTACCCACCCCATGGCCGTGACTCAACAGCTGGCCGAATGGCACATCGATGCCCAAGGCCTGTGCGCTGGTGTGCTGCACGACGTGCTCGAAGACACTGGCACGAGCAAAGAAGAGCTTACCGCCGAATTCGGCCAAGCCATCGCCGACATGGTGGACGGCCTTTCCAAGCTGGAAAAGCTCGAATACGACAGCCAGGCCGAGCACCAGGCCGAGAGCTTCCGCAAGCTGATCATGGCGATGACCAAAGACATCCGTGTCATCATCATCAAACTCTCCGACCGTCTGCACAATATGCGCACGCTCGATGCCAAAAAGCCCGACAGCCGCCGCCGCATCGCCCATGAAACGCTGGAAATCTACGCCCAGCTCGCCAACCGCATAGGCCTCAACCAAGCCTACCGCGAACTGCAAGATCTCTCCTTCAAATATCTGCTGCCCAACCGCTACGCCGTGCTCGAACGCGCCCGCCAAGCCAGCCGTCGCAACCGCCGCGACGTGGTGGGCAAAGTATTGAGCGCCTTCAGCCAGCGGCTGGTAAGTGCCAATATCGAAGCCAAAATCCGTGGCCGTGAAAAAAACCTCTACAGCATCTACAAGAAAATGCAGGACAAAAAACTGCATTTTTCCGAAGTGATGGATATTTACGGTTTCCGCGTCATCGTAAACAACATCCCCGCCTGCTACGCTGCCCTCGGCGCGCTACACAACCTCTATAAACCCAAGCCTGGCCATATCAAAGACTACATCGCCATCCCCAAGGCCAATGGTTACCAAAGCCTGCATACCACCCTAGTCGGCCCATTCGGCCTGCCCATCGAAGTGCAAATTCGAACCCGCGATATGGACAAAGTGGCCGAAGAAGGCGTGGCCAGCCACCTACTCTACAAGAATCCCGAAACCGACCCTGCCGCCCAACGTACCCACCAATGGTTGCAAAATATCCTCGACTTCCAAGCCCAAGGCGACAGCGCCATCGAATTCCTTGAACACGTTAAAGTGGATTTGTTCCCGCGTGAAGTGTATGTATTTACCCCAAAGGGCAAAATCCTCGTGCTGCCCGAAGGCGCCACGACCGTGGATTTCGCCTATGCCGTGCACACCGACATCGGCCACCGCTGCATTGCCGCCCGCGTCAACAACAACATGGTTTCCCTGCGCACCCGCCTGCGCACCGGCGACAGCGTGGAAATCATCACTTCCAACACCGCCCGTCCCAATCCGGCCTGGCTCAACTTCGTGATTTCCGGCCGCGCCCGCAGTGCCATCCGCAACAAACTCAAAAACATCGACCGCGGCGATGCCGTGTGCCTGGGTGAGCAACTGCTGCAACGCGCCCTCACCGCCTTGCTGCCCCAAGAGCTCCTACTCTCCGAAGATCTCAAGCAAAGCTATCTCGACGATCTCAGCCGCAAAAACACCAGCTTCGAAGACATCCTCTACGACGTGGGCATGGGCAGGCTCGCCCCCGTATCCGTAGCCATGCACATTGCCGAAATCGCCGGCCGCCAGCCCGAAAACAACGGCGTGAAAATCGCCCCTATCAGCGTGGGCAGCAGCGACAGCGGCCGTGTCCAACTTGCTTCCTGCTGCCACCCCATCCCCGGCGACAGTATCAAAGCCCTGCTCGTGAGAGACCACGGCCTCATCATCCACTGCGATACCTGCCCCAATACCCTCAAAGCCCCACCCGAGCAGCAGCTGGATGCCAACTGGGAAGGCATCGAGCAAAAGAAAACCTACCACACCAGCATCACCGTATCCGCCAAACGCGCCCACGGCCTGCTCGCCGCCATGGCACAGGCCGTATCCCGGCATGGTGCCGACATCGAATCGGTCGATACCCTCAGCTCCGCGCAGGAAAACAACGAAGGCTTCATCGAATTCAGCTTCCGCCTCCAAGTATCCAACCTCGGACAGCTCAAGCAAATCATCCATTCCCTGCATACCATTTCGCAGGTACGCAAAGTGCAGCGCCAATGAGAGTGGGATTTTTATTATTGTAGCTGAGGCAAAGCAAGCTAATGCAGTAGCAGCTATAAGAATCCTCTCCTTAGCCCGCACCGCCGTGTTTTAAACCATATCAATAAAAGACACACATCATGGCCAAAAAATTCCCCATTTCCCCCAAACACCCCGAACGCATCTGCTGGGGTTGTGACAAATACTGCCGCACCGAAGATCTGCAATGCGGCAATGGCTGCGAACGTATCCAACATCCCATTGAAACCGACGGCCCCAAATGGTATAAAAGCGGCGACTGGAGCAACCTGTTCAGCGATGAGCAGCAAATCGAACTCGGCTTCAAAGCCGCACCTACTCCCGCCCCTAAAACTACGTCCAAACCCCATATCAAACTGCCCCTCAAACAGCATTAGCCCACACTGTCTTTCAGGTAGCCTTTTGAGAGAGGCTTAAAGGCTGCCTGAAAATCCACACACCAGCCAGTATGAGCACACTAGCACAGCTGCAATCTAAAGTTTCAGGTAGCCTTTTCTCCATCAATCTATCCAGCCAGCAAAAATGCCGCTAGGCTTTCCAGCAGCATTTCCAATACAACTGCAATCGGGCTTATTCGCCTGATTTAGCGTCTTCAATATCTCCAGCAATGTCTTTGTGTTGAGCTTGCATAAATGACGTTTGGCCCGGTTCTAGAAATTCTCAATCCCGTTAATGTGGTTTTGCCTGCCTGCAAAATGAGTGTGGTAATTAATGTGCAAGCGGCTAAACTCGCTAACATCCAATACATTGGGATACTGTGACAATCGGTATAAGCTACGCTGTCCGGCCTTATCTGCTCCCGGATAATCGGCAGTAGGGTAGTCGCTAATATTGGCTACGGTAACGGTGTAAACCTTGCCATTACGCTTTAACAGCCAGAATACCATAACTTTGCCGTCTGCTCCGCGACTGCGTTTGCCTTTGCGGCCGCCTTCCAAATAACCTTCATCTGCTTCTACTTCGCCATCAAATCGTTCCAAGTGCTCGCAACTATGAAAAAAAGCAAACTCAAACGGTGAAAGTAGTAAGCAGCGGTGGTTCCATGAAGCTAAAACCGGCAGGCCGCCGAAAATCTAATTAAGGCTACCTGAAAGCAGGCGGCGCCAATTTTCAGGTAGCCTGCCGCTCGCCCCTGGTTTCGCGCTATACTCGCTGCAGGCCATATCGTCTTCATATCCCTGTTCCAAGGAGCCATTCATGCACATCGTTTTCCTCGACCGCGACACCCTTCCCGCCCGCCCGCTCTCTTTCAACTTCCCCCACTCCCTGCACGAATTTCCTGCCACCACGCCCGAGCAAACCAACGCCCACCTCGCCGGTGCGCAAATCGCCATCACCAACAAAGTTGCCATCCGCGCCGAACACCTCGCTGCCAACCCCCAGCTCAAACTCATCGCCGTGGCCGCCACCGGCTACGACCACATCGATCTGGCCACTGCCAAAGCCGCCGGCGTTACCGTATGCAACGTGCGCAACTACAGCAGCGAAAGCGTGGCCCAGCACGCCTTCATGATGCTGCTCGCCCTTATCCGCCACTTGCCCACCTGTATGCGCGACATCGCCGCCGGTGACTGGCAACAATCCCCCCAATTCGTCCACTTCAACACCCCCATGCACGACCTCGGCGGCAAAACCCTCGCCATCTTCGGCCGCGGCAACATCGGCCGTACACTCGCCGGCTACGCCCAGGCCTTCGGCATGAAAGTCATCTGGGGCGAACACAAACACGCAGCCGCCGTGCGCGAAGGCTACACCCCGTTTCAGGTAGCCCTGCAGCAGGCCGATGCCGTTTCCTTGCACTGCCCGCTCAACGAGCACACCCGCCACATGATAGGCGAAGCCGAGCTGCGCCTGATGAAACCCACCGCCATCCTCATCAACACCGGCCGCGGTGGTCTTGCCGACGAACAAGCCGTATTCGCCGCTCTGCAACAAGGCCGGCTCGGCGGCGCCGGTTTCGACGTGCTCAGCCAAGAGCCACCGCGCCAAGGCAACCCCCTGCTCGCCCCGCTGCCCAACCTCATCGTTACCCCGCATATCGCCTGGACCAGCCAGGAAGCCCTGCTCAATATGACCGAAATCCTCGAAGCCAATATCACCGCCTTCGCCGAAGGCAGGCCGCAAAACGCGTTGTAGACCGGCCAGGCAAGATTAAAGGCTACCTGAAATTTTCAGGTAGCCTCTACCCTCCAAGCTACTCCGTATCCGCTCCCCATAAAAAACAGAGCCACCGTTCCTGGCAACCCTGTTGGGTTGGCGTTTGTTATTTCCCTTTGCGCTGCAGTTGCCGCTGCAATTTGTGCGCGAGCATAAAAGCGATGTCGGCAGATTGGGAGGAAAGCACGGTGAAGTGTCCCATCTTGCGGCTGGGGCGGGCATCTTTTTTACCGTAGAGATACAAGCACACGTCGGGGCGTTGCAAGAGCGGCAACCAGTTTACCTTGCCTTCGGGCAGCCAGATGTCACCCAAGAGGTTGGCCATGCTGCAGCAAGAAAGCAGGCGGGTATCGGCAGGCGGCAGACCGCACATGAGGCGCACTTGCTGTTCGAATTGGTTGCTGGCGCAGGCATCCAAAGTGTAGTGGCCGGAGTTGTGCGGGCGCGGGGCGATTTCGTTCACAATCAGTTTGTGGTCGTTGCCGATCACGAAGATTTCCACAGCCAGCACGCCGACGTAATTCATGGCTTCGGCCAGCTGGCAGGCCATTTCCTGTGCCTGTTTCTGCACTTCGTCGGGCAAGCGGGCAGGCACAATAGAGTAAGCGAGGATGCCATCTTCGTGGCGATTTTCGGCAGGCGGGAAACATTCCACCTGCTGGCTGTTGAGTCGGCACACGATCACAGAAATCTCGGAATGCAGGTTGAGCATTTTTTCCAACACGCAAGGCACGCTGCCGAGCCGTTTGAAAGCGGCGCGGGCTTCTTTCGGGCTGGACACGCGCACCTGGCCTTTGCCGTCATAGCCGAACATGGCAGTTTTGAAGATGCCGGGCAGGAGCGGCTCGAGGGCTTCGTCGGTGAGGTCGGCTTCTTGGGTAACAGGCAGGTAAGGCGCGGTTTGGAGGCCGGCTTTGGCTATCCAGGCTTTTTCTTGAATGCGGTTTTGGGCGATTTCCACGCTATCGCCGCTGGGACAAACGCGGGTTTCTAAGGCCAAGGCGCGCATGGCTTGGGCGTTTACGTTTTCAAATTCGGTGGTAATGGCGGCGCAGGTGGAAAGGTCGGCCAGTGCACCGAGGTCGTCATACGGGGCGCAGATGTGTTTGTCGGCCAGCACAGCAGCAGGGGAGTTGGGATCGGGATCGAGCACGGTAACGCTGTAGCCCATTTGTTTGGCGGCCACGGTAAACATCCGGCCCAACTGGCCTCCGCCCAAAATGCCCAGCATGGCGGGCGGTAAAATCGGCGTTGTTTTCGCTTTGGTCATGTTCCACTTTCTACACCCGAAGGCGCGTGCTGTCAGCCGGGCTGAAACAAACGCCAGCCTCTGTTTGGTTGTGGTTCCGGCGGCGGCTGGCGGTCTGTTTGCTTGCAGCAAACACGTTACTTTGATGTAGTGTATTGTACTCAAATCTCGGCACAAAGCCTAGTGCGCTCAGGTTGCGCAGCAGGCAATTCATTGATTTTCCTACATTGCCCAAATAGGATACCTGAAAATATATAAACTATCTTAAGCCTTCCGTTCTCCCCCTTTTTTTCCGCTATAATCGTGCCATCTTTAAAATCCACCCAAACAACGGACGCACGCCATGCAAACCGCCCTTTCGCAAATCCCGCTTCACGGCTTCGCCATTGCCAATAATCACCCCTTTGTTTTGTTCGGCGGCATGAACGTGCTGGAAAGCCGCGATTTGGCCATGGAAATTGCCGCCACTTATGTGGAAATCTGCCGCAAGCTAGATATTCCCTATGTATTCAAAGCCAGTTTCGACAAGGCCAACCGATCCAGCCTGCATTCTTTCCGCGGACCGGGTTTGGAAGAGGGTTTGCAATGGTTGGCCGATATTAAATCGGCCTACGGCGTGCCAGTGATTACCGACATCCACGAACCTTACCAAGCCGCGCCAGCGGCGGAGGTGGCCGATATTTTGCAGCTGCCGGCCTTTTTGAGCCGCCAAACCGATCTGGTGCACGCCATGGCGCGCACCGGTGCGATTATCAACGTGAAAAAGGCGCAATTCCTCGCCCCGCATGAAATGCGACACATCATCAACAAGTGCCTGGAGGCGGGCAATGATAAAATCATCTTGTGCGAGCGCGGCTCTGCCTTCGGCTACAACAACTTAGTGGTGGATATGCTCGGTTTTGACACCATGAAGCAGATGAACGTGCCGGTGTTTTTCGACGTTACCCACAGCCTGCAGCAGCCTGGTGCACGCAGCGATTCGGCCGGCGGGCGGCGCGAGCAGATTGTTACCTTGGCGCGCGCCGGTATGGCGGTGGGGCTGGCCGGGCTGTTTTTGGAAGCCCACCCCGATCCCGAGCAGGCCAAGTGCGACGGCCCCTGCGCCCTGCGCTTAAGCCAGCTTGAGCCCTTCTTGAGCCAGCTCAAGCAGATTGACAATCTGGTGAAAGGTTTTGCCGAGCTGGATACGCATTAACCCCCTGCAAGGAGTGTCATCATGACTACACAACCCGATTCTGCCTACCCCGTGCCCACTGCCAACACACCCACGCCTGAGCAGCGCAACTATATGTATGCGATTTACGGTCTGTATGCGCTGGGTATAGTCGGCTTTACCTTGCCTACTTTCGTCGGCGCCATTGTGGCTTATGTGAAGCGCGACGATATGCGCGGTACGATTTATTTCGACCACATCCAATTTCTGCTGCGAACTTTTTGGGGCAGCTTAATCGGCTTTGTGGTGGGCTTCCTGCTTACCATTACCTTTATCGGCGTGATTCTCGGCGTGCCGCTGGTGGTGGTGATTTGCTTTTGGTATCTCTTCCGCGTAGTGGTCGGCGTCGTGCGTTTAATTGACAATCAACCCGTTACGCCGGACGGCTGGCTGATGTAACCCCAAAGGCTACCTGAAACGGCGGTTCCCGTTTTTCAGGTAGCCTCTTCCCATCTAAAAGGAATTCCCATGCAAACTTGGCACGAAGCCATCGGTGCGGAAAAGCAGCAACCCTATTTCCAGCACATCATCCATAGCGTGCACAACGAGCGCGCAGCCGGGCAGATTGTGTACCCGCCCGCCGCCGACGTGTTCAACGCCTTCCGCGCCACCGAGTTCGGCAGGGTGCGCGTGGTCATCCTCGGGCAAGACCCGTATCATGGCGCCAACCAAGCGCACGGACTGGCCTTTTCTGTGCGCGAAGGCGTGGCCGTGCCGCCATCCCTGGTAAATATTTACAAAGAGTTGGCACAAGATATCCCTAGCTTTCAAATTCCTAAACACGGCTATCTGCAAAACTGGGCAGAGCAGGGTGTGCTGCTGCTCAACACCGTGCTCACCGTGCGTGCCGGCCAGGCGCATTCTCACGCCGCGCTGGGCTGGGAAACCTTCACCGACCACGTGATTGCCGTGCTCAACGAAGGGCGCGAGCACTTGGTATTCATGCTGTGGGGCAGCCATGCGCAGAAAAAAGGTGCCATTATCAACCGCGCCCGCCATCTGGTGCTCACCGCGCCGCACCCCTCGCCGCTTTCCGCCCACCGCGGCTTCTTCGGCTGCCGCCATTTCTCACAGGCCAATGCCTATTTGCAACAGCACGGTCTGCCGCCGATTGATTGGCAAATCTGAGCTGCTAACACTCCATGAATTTCCCCGCTCACTGGTTCCCCCTGCCCTGGCTACTGGCCGCCGATGTGCTGTGCCTGCTATTGTTTGCTGCCGCCCTACGCCCGGCTTTGGCGGCATGGGTTGGGCTGCTGATCGTGGCGCTGTGCTGGAGCCTGCGAGCCGCACCAGCCGGCGGAATGCTGGGCGGGTTGAGCTACCATTTGCTGGGTATCGGCCTACTGGCCTTGATGGTGGACATTCCGGCAGCGTTCTGCCTGGTCGTATTGTTGTTGTTGCCCTATATCTGGCTGTGGCAGGGCGTGGGCGATTTAAGCGTGGCGGGGCTAACGGTTTTGGCCGGCATTGTGCCGCCGCTGGTCGGCGTGGCGCTGGCACGGCAAATCGTGCAGCGGCTGCCACGCAACCTGTTTATCTACATCTTCCTCAACGGCTTTTTCGCCGCCGCTGCCGGCATCCTGCTCAGCACGGCAGCCAATGGAGTGTTGCTGTATCTGGCTGGAGTATTTCCCACTGCCATCCTGCTGGATTCCGTGCTGCCGGTGTTCTTTCTGATTGCCTGGGGCGAAGCCTTCCTCACCGGCCTGCTGTCTGCCATCTTCATAGCCCTCAAACCGCATCTGATCACCACCTTCTCCGATGCCGACTACCTGCGCCGGAATGCGCGGCAAATCTGGAAATAGGCCGCGGCAAAGGCTACCTGAAAACCGGTTTTTCAGGCACAATACGGCCTGTTCGGCATCTTGCATTGCCGGCCTTTTATTTGAATTTCATTGAAGTCCACGTTTTCAGGTAACCTCTGGTCGGGTTTCCCGACCACTGCCTACTCCTGAAACACTTTTTGTGGCATTTTGCCGTGCCGGTTTGCGCACAATTTTCAAGCGTATCACCGGCCTGCTTTAACTTCGTTACCGCCCCTACTTTCAGGTAGCCTTCAGCCTTTGCCGGCCAAATTCATCCAAACCGCCGCCAAAGCCCATCCCCATTCCCCGCAGCCGCCCACCGCACAGCTGCCACACGGAGCAAATATGAACAACCCCTTTACCAATCTCGGCCTCAGCGCTGAAATCACCGCCGCACTGACCGACCAGGGCTACGAGCAGCCCACCGCCATCCAAACCGCCGCTATCCCCAAAGTATTGGCCGGCCACGATCTGTTGGCCGCTGCTCAAACCGGCACCGGCAAAACTGCAGCCTTCATGCTGCCCAGCCTGGAACGCCTGCGCCGCTACGCCACCACCAGCACCTCGCCCGCCATGCATCCGGTGCGCATGCTGGTGCTCACCCCTACCCGCGAACTGGCCGACCAAATCGACCAAAACACCGCCGCCTACATCAAAAACCTGCCGTTGCGCCACACCGTGCTGTTCGGCGGCATGAATATGGATAAACAAACTGCCGACCTGCGCGCCGGCTGCGAAATCGTGGTGGCCACCGTGGGGCGCCTACTGGATCACGTACAGCAAAAAAATATCCGGCTGGATAAAGTGGAAATCGTGGTGCTCGACGAAGCCGACCGCATGCTCGACATGGGCTTCATCGACGACATCCGCCGCATCATGCAGCTGCTGCCCAAACAGCGCCAAACCCTGCTGTTTTCCGCCACATTCTCCCCTCCCATCCGCAAGCTGGCGCAAGATCTCATGTACCAGCCGGAACAGGTGCAAACTGCCCCGCAAAATACCACCAGCGCCAGCGTTGAACAGCACATCATCGCCATCGACACCGTACAAAAGCGCAATCTGCTGGAGCGGCTAATTGTGGATTTGCACATCAACCAGGTAATCGTGTTCTGCAAAACCAAGCAGAGCGTTGATCAGGTAGCCCGCGATCTGAAACGGCGCGGTCTCAGCGTGGCGCCGATTCACGGCGACAAATCACAGCAAACCCGCTTGGAAACGCTCACCGCCTTCAAAGCCGGCGAACTGCGCGTGTTGGTAGCCACCGACGTGGCTGCACGCGGGCTGGACATTGTCGAGCTGCCATTTGTCATCAACTACGAAATGCCTACCCAGGCCGAAGATTATGTGCACCGCATCGGCCGCACCGGCCGCGCCGGCGCCGAGGGCGTGGCCATCTCGCTGATGGATGAAGACGAACAGAAAATGTTTGAAGCCATTAAAGAACTCATTGGCAAAGAACTGCCGGTGGAACGGATTGAGGGCTTCGAGCCGAGCTGGTGGCAACATCAGCAGGAAAGCAGCCGCCCCGCCGCCGAGCACTCCTCGCGCGAAACACGTGAGCCGCGTGAAACACGCCACAGCCGACGAGGCCGCAACTCAGACAGCCGCAGCAAATCCTTCTCACGCAGCAGCTACTTCGACAGCCCCGCACAGGAATGCGGCCGCATCCCCGGCCGCAGCCGCCGCAGCCGCCTTGTGTGCGCATTGGTACAACCAAACTACGGTGTTGATAGTTGAGCGTCCTGCCTGCGCCGAATGAACCTGCCTTATCCGACGGAACTAAAGGACTGCTCCATACCCCGTGTGCAAGCAACAAAAGTGACGGAATTTGTCAGTTTACTCCGATCAGTCGGAGCACACTTCGAAAACTATCTGGAAAACAAATGAATACCGGTTCTCAGGTAGCCATGAACCACACATTAAGTAACGTATTTTTCAGGGGCCCCTATTCCCCCGCCACAACTAATTATGAATATTCAAGACCAAAGCAACGAAAGCCTCGCCCTACCACCACACTCCATAGAAGCCGAACAGTCGGTATTGGGCGGACTGATGGTGGATTCCTCCGCCTGGGACCGCATTGCCGGCACCATCTCGGAAGAAGACTTCTACCGCTACGAACACCGCCTAATTTTCCACGCCATTTCCCACCTGGCTGAACGCAACCGCCCCGCCGACACCATCACCGTGGAAGAAGTATTGCAGCGTGAAGAAGTGTTGGAGGAAGCTGGCGGCTTTGGCTATCTGGTAGATTTAGCACAAAATACTGCCTCTGCCATCAACATCTCCCGCTATGCCGAAATCGTACGTAGCCGCTCCATCATGCGCCAACTGGCACAAGCTGGCACAGAGATTGCTAGGAATGCTTACAATCCGCAAGGCAAGGACGTCAAACAAATGTTAGACGAGGCAGAAGCCAAAATTTTTAAAATCGCGGAAAGCACCAGCAGAGTGCAACACGAGTTCTTAGAGATGCCTGCCATGCTGAAAGAAGCAGTCGCCAAAATCGACAAGGCTTACTCGAGGGAAAATAAAGACGATGTAACCGGCATTCCAACCGGATTCATTGATCTAGATAAAAAAATAGCTGGTTTGCACGGCGGCGATCTCATCATCGTCGCTGGGAGACCAGCAATGGGGAAAACCGCTTTTTCATTGAATATCGCGGAAAACGTCGCTATCAGTACGCACCTGCCCGTTGCCATCTTCTCGATGGAAATGGGCGGTGTGCAGCTGGTAATGCGTATGCTTGGTTCGGTTGGGAGGCTGGATCAGAGCTTACTCAAAACCGGTCAATTGCAAGACGAACATTGGAGCAAGCTCAATGACGCTCTGCACAAACTGTCAGACGCTCCCATCTTTATCGACGAAACTCCCGCCTTAAATTCGTTGGAAGTCCGTGCCCGCGTACGCCGACTGGCTAGAAGAAAAGGCAAATTAGGGCTGGTGGTTATCGACTACTTACAGCTGATGAACGGCACCGGCCACAATAACAACAACCGTGCAGCAGAATTGGGAGAAATTTCTCGTTCACTTAAGTCACTGGCCAGAGAATTGGATATTCCAATTATCGCCCTCTCCCAACTGTCACGTACTGTTGAATCCAGAACCGACAAACGCCCCATGATGTCCGACTTGCGTGAGTCCGGTGCCATCGAGCAGGATGCCGACCTGATTATGTTCATGTATCGCGACGAATACTATCACCCCGATACCGATAAAAAAGGGGGGGCCGAATGTATCATTGGCAAACACCGTAACGGCCCCACTGGCAAAATTCCGCTGATATTTACCGGCGAATTCAGCAAATTTGACAATGCTGTACATACTGGGCATACTTACTTCACTGAAGAATAAGAATAATCCTAATCAATCCACCTATTTTTGGGTGCCCCATTCCCCGTCTTAGAGTGATGGCTATGAAAACACAACAACATATCCAGGGTTTTACCTTGATAGAACTAATGATTACCCTAACCCTTATTGGGATTATGGCCACGCTCGCCATGCCAAGCATGAGTGATTTTATTTCAAATCAAAGAATTGCTGGGCATATTGACCGTGTTGTTACCACTTTTAGATTTGCCAGAACAGAAGCTGTTCGGCGTAACGCACCCGTGCTTATATGCGGAGGAATTAAGTTAAAGTCTGACGCAAAACCTGATAATGGCTGTGATAAGGGAGGTAGCTCCCTATTGGCATTTGTTGATAGCAACAAAGATGACGACTATCAAAGTAGTATCACCAATCCTAACAGCGATATTGATTTACGCTCTGTCTTGATCGATCAAGGCAATGTCAATATCACTTATTTGGATATTGGTTTTAATAAGCTATCTACTTCAAACACTAAATACCGGTTTATATTCTTACCCAATGGTTCTTTTGGTACTGGAATAAAAAGCGGATCCAGTGTACCTTACACCTATGCCTCGCACTACATTAGAATTTCAGCCAGTGATGGCAAACGAGTACGGATGGCTCTCATTGCACCTAGTGGAAGAGTTGTCTCGTGCAATACATCTATGACGCCTGCTGTATTTGATAGGATTCAGGCAGCTGATTACAAAAACTTCTGTGCTCTCTCATAATTTTAGGAACCTTATAAACCATGGCTCATACAAAGAAATTTCCCATGCTAAAACTACAATCAATGCGCGGAAGTACCTTGCTTGAAGTATTGATATCTGTTTTTATTATGGCTTTCGGCATCATGGCTTTAATGCTTGCACAACTAAAATCTGTTGGTAATGTCCGCGAGGCAGAAATGCAAACTCGTGTTGCCCAGGCAGTACAAAACCTATCTGCAGGTATGCTGAGCAATCCAGATGTCATTACCAATTTAGGTAGTGCTAGTAACGTCAATGCCAAATTACAATATTCAAACTATAAAACCGCTTCTTGGATCAATGTTGACAGCAATCCTCCGACCGCTAATGTTATATGTGGATTAGGTTCTGCCAACTCAATCGTGACGAATAGCGAGTTTACTACTTGTATTACGAATGCGTTTGTGAATGAGTTAAAGATTGCATTACCAAATGCCGGCAATATTGCCTACAAAATAGACAGTACAAGCGGAGCAACCCCCACGACCACCATATCCGTCAAATGGTCAGAAACTAATGATGATGCAGCGGGGGCAAATAGTGATAATTATAACTTCCAATATAGTGCCGTCGTAGGAGATTAACATGAGGAAAAAACAACTTTCTCCAATTTCCCCCCTTCTTCCACAGAACACAGAGTATGGTTTTACTCTAATTGAATTCATGGTGGCCAGCTCGCTTGCCTTGGTTGTATTGCTGGCTATTGGTATTACTTACGGCACCACCAGCAGAATGAAAAGAACATCAGAAAACCGCCTAGCCGCACAACAAGATTTACGCAACGTATCAGAGTTAGTCTTACGTGATGCTCAAATGGCAGGTGCCTTCGGTTGTTTTAACATGGGTAACTTAGTCCCAAAAGAACTCCCCACTTCTCCTGGCTCAAGTGATGGTTTTCAATCTCCTGCTAAATTTCAACTTAAATTGGGTGACCCAAATTATAACGGCATTAGCACCATGAGCAATACTGATGCAAGCGCCGCATTTTCTCGCCATAACTTTATTCCCAAACCGGGATCAAAAGTTCTCGTTTTTACGTACGGGTTACATCCCACTCCTCTTGATAGCACAGGAACAAAAACAACTGGTGCTTCTGAAGAGTTAAGATCTGTGGTGCGAGCAGGCGGACATGTTGCTTTATCTTCTTGTTCACGAATGTATATTGATAAACACAGAAGCAACAACATTAAAATTAACAGCAATGAAGTAGATGTATCTGATTTTGGTACAGGCCCGCGTACATCAAACTCAAATAATAGTGCTGTTTTTTATATCCCACAAACTACACTATCTCAGGTATATAGTGCTGCCTACGTTGTTGGTCGTATAAATGGGGTTAATGACACCGATGCTCTTTACCGTTTTACCTTAGATAAAAATGGGCAGTGGAGTAACCCTCAGTTAATGGCTGCAAATATACAGAGCATGCAATATTCTGCCATATATTCTGGCTGTGACGATACTAGTACTAAGGTTACTTTTTCCGAAAATAGAGACCAGCTAAAATCAACAGCAAATATTACGCGTGTATCCACCTTACCCACCATTATTGAGGTACAATTACGGCTTAATAATAGCCCATCAACTTACGGTGTCGTGAATCAATATTTAATTCGTGCAAACGTCCGTGGAGGTAATATATGTGCCAACCTATTCTAAAACAAAAAGGTTATACTTTATTTGTTGTTCTAATCATGATGCTGGTAATTGCAATAGTTGTAATTGCTAGTATACAATCTACTAATACTGAAATGCGTATCAGCTCAAACGAAGCGGATCGGAAGTTTGCTCTCTCACTAGCCGAACAAGCTTTACGTAGTGGTGAATCTCGTATTTTAGAAGTGGGGAATGCCGAATTTGATAAACAGGAAACTTCTAATAGTTGCTCAAATGGAATTTGTGGTGGTAAAGCATCTGAGTCCACGCCAGTATGGAAACGTTCGGATGATAGTGTAGATCTGAATACCAACGGGAAAGGTAGGTACTGTATTTCTGGGAATAGCAATAAAAATAATGCTTGTTATATGGTTGAGCGTTTGGGTGGCACTCATCAGGATCAAAATGCATCGAAAAGTATTTTCCGGGTTACAGCTAGAGCATGGGGCGCAAACTCTAACACAGTTGTGACTTTGCAATCTTATGTAGAGTACATCAGCTCATAACAGGTCAAGAATATGAAAGCCCAAACTGGATTTACCCTCCTAGAGCTATTAACAGTGGTTGCAATTATTGCTATATTGACAATCATTGCCCTGCCTTCCTATCAAGCTTATGTTGAACGAACTGATTTAGCAGTTGCAAAAAATGAGTTATTAGATATTGCAGCGCAAATGCGACAAAATAAAATACTCAATAATGGTAACTACTCTACTGCTGGGCTAGCTAGCTTGATTAACTCTAAAAATAGCAACCCCACAGGCAAATATACGTTTACTTCAGGGTTTGGGAGTGGTTCATCTATTAACAGTTACTATGTATACCTCCAACCTAGACCTAGCAACTACAGAAAGTCCCTTTACATTACAGCATCTGGTACTATCTACGAATGCAAAACTGTAAGTGAGGCACAAAGCAAATCATCTTCTTGTACAATGATTAACAAATAGATTTTATTTTATATAACTAAGCCGGTTACTTGATACCTAAGCAGCCGGCTTCTTATTCTTATCTATCTTAACTGTGCACCAACAGTTTCAGCAGCAGCAATCAACCTCTGTACGATCTCTTCAACCATATCATCTGTCAAGGTACGTTCAGTATCCTGCAAAATCACTTTTACTGCCATGCTTTTCATGTTTTCAGGTAGCCCTACTCCGCGATACACGTCAAATATGGCCACTGCCTGAATGAATGGACTCTTCACAGCCAAAAATGCTGTCAAGAGATCGTCATACGATACTGTCTCCGACACCACAAACGCCAAATCCCTGCGAACCGGGTGGAATTTCGATACTGCCTGATAGCGCGTTTTTTCGCATTCCAACACAGCGGCCATATCGATTTCAAATACCAGCGGTGCTTGTGGCAAGTCGTATTTTTGCAGCCATTTCGGATGCAGTTCGCCGACAAAGCCGATGACCTGGCCGTCTGAAACGATATTGGCAGCGCGTCCTGGATGCAACGCGGGATGTTCGGTTTTGAAAAACTCAACTGCTTTGTTTTTCAATAGATTTTCCACATCTGCCTTGATGTCGTAAAAATCTGCGTTACGCGTTTTCTCGCCCCATTGTTCAGGCATCGCCGCGCCGTACCACAGACCACCGATGCGTTCGTTTTGTACAAACTGGCCGTCTGAACCTTTGCTGAACACGCGGGCGATTTCAAATACGCGCACGCGGTTTTGCTTGCGGTTCAGATTGTTTTGCAGAATTTCCACCAAGCCGCCGATGAGCGTGGATCGCATCACGGCATACTGTGCCGCCAACGGGTTTTGCAGGCGGATGGGGTTGGCGTTGGCGGCAAAATCGAGTTCCCACTGCTCGTCAACGAAGGCATAGCTGACCACTTCGCGGTAGCCGCGCGCCGCCATTTCGTTATAAACGGCAAAACGCGGACGGCAGGTTTCGGGCAGCGCCAGCATTTTCAGACGGCCTGACGTGTAATCGTCTGGGATATTTTCATAGCCGTAAACGCGACCGATTTCTTCAATCAAATCGGCTTCGATTTCGATGTCGAAACGGAAGCTCGGCGCGGTAACGCGGAAGCCTTCCGCCGTTTTTTCAGGCTGCAAGCCCAAGTGCTGCAAAATGGTTTCCACCTGTTCGGCAGGAATGTCCACGCCCAACACGGTTTTCAGACGACCTAAACGCAATTCGACCTGCTTCGCTTCAGGTAATTCGCCCTGCGCTTCCACCATTTCGCCTGCCGCACCGCCGCAGATTTGCAAAACCAATTCGGTGGCGCGTTCGATAGCATCAGCCTGCAAACGGTAATCCACGCCGCGCTCAAAGCGGAACGACGAATCCGAACCAAAACCGTACTGGCGCGATTTCCCTGCGATGATTTCAGGCGCAAACCAAGCCGCTTCCAACACGATATTTTGTGTGTCGTCTGAAACCGCGCTCGCTGCGCCGCCCATCAGACCTGCCAAACTCAACGCGCCTTTTTCGTCGGCCACTACCAGCGTGTTTTCAGACAGAGAGACGGTTTTCTCGTTCAGGCATTCCAGCGTTTCACCTTCGCGCGCGCGGCGGATGTGCAGGCTGCCTAAAAGTTTGTCGGCATCGAAAACATGCATCGGCTGACCGATTTCCAGCATCACATAATTGCCAATGTCCACCAACGCGGAAATACTGCGGACACCGCTGCGCTCCAAACGCTGCTTCATCCAATCCGGCGTGGCGGCGCGCGCGTTCACGTTTTCAATCACGCGACTGATAAAGCGGCCGCAATCGGCAGGCGCATCAATCTGCACGGGCTGTTTGCGGCTACCCGTGATTGGCGCGGCATGGATTGCAGGCTGCTTGAACGCGCAGCCGGTCAGCGCGGACACTTCACGCGCAATGCCTTTGATGCTCAGGCAGTCGGCACGGTTCGGTGTAATTTTCAGCGTGAACACCGTATCGTCCAAATCCAAATATTCGCGGATATTTACGCCGACGGGAGCGTCTTGCGGCAGAATGTGCAGGCCGTTGACACCGTCGTCAGGCAAACCGAGTTCGTCAGTGGAACACAACATCCCATTCGACACCACGCCGCGCATCTTGGTCGGCTTGATTTTGAAATTGCCCGGCAACACCGCACCCGGCAGCGAACACGGCACCTTAATGCCCGCTTTCACATTCGGCGCACCGCACACAATCTGCACCAACTCGCCCGTACCCGCATCGACTTGGGTAACGTTCAAACGGTCGGCATCAGGATGTTTTTCAACGGATTTCACTTCGGCAATCACCACACCCGTAAACGCAGGCGCGGCAGTCTCGGCTTCTTCCACTTCCAAGCCGGACATGGTTAACAGGTGTTCCAGCTTATCGGCGGAAAGTTCGGTACCGGCTTGGGTTTTCAGCCATGAGTAGGAGAATTGCATGTTATGTTCTCAATCAATTAACTTTTGTTTTATCAATTTTCGTTCAGACAGTCTGTTTTAGAATTCTGGTTAATGTTGATATTTACTCAACTCTGAAAAATATTTTCTCTGTGAAATTTTAAAAATTCCAGACTTGGGTTTAGTCTTTCAGGCAGTCTTATCATCCGATTTTCATATGGTTTAAATAAATCATCGAAGCCTTCTGCTTTTGACAGTAGTGGAGAAAATATAATCTTGAAATTTTCATCTATTCCTAACAACCCCCTGTCAAAAGCTTTATCATGTAACGCATTCAAACATAGCCCATTCCTTGGGTTTAAACGGTTATCCTTATCTTCCCTCCAGGGTTTGATATGGCTCGCAACTAACAATTCAGGTTATTTTAATCCAGTAATACAACATTGATTATTGTATGCTGCCAAAACACTGGAACGGAAAAAGCCCTGATTGACGCGTACTGATATTCTTGCAAACCTTTTCCTTCCCTTTGGAATCTCAGGTGATTCTATTTCAATATTACTATTCTCATCATTTGATTGGTATTGGGAAATGACTCCCTCAAATTCCTTATTAAGTTGCTCCTAATGTCCTGAAAACTCGTTCCATACGACAACATCCATTTTGCTGCCATTACTTAATCCCGAAATATTTTTGACTTTCAGCGTAGGATCTAAACGACCCAAATTTCCTATCTTCATACCGAGTGCGGATGGTGTCCTGCCCAGTATTGCTGCATATTCTTGAATAATAGGATTGCCCTTACTAACCTTTTGAAAAGGAATGATGTAATAAAGATAAAGGGCAACCAGGGTTTCATCTCTAGTCCATTTTTTCATTTTTATCAACTATCTTTCTGATTTGCCATAAGGAAATCATACAATACAGATTTTCTTATTCTCTGAACATATTGCTGCCCATCTAGTACTAATTTATATAGGTAAACATCATAATCCTTTAACTCCTTCCCGCTTGCCAATAACCAATCGTCTATTTCTGAAGAAAATGGTCAATGATTTCCTGTACCTGTTTATCAGATAAATTATTTATGTTTATTTTATTGTTCAAGATATAATCAGAAAGCCTCATATTTTTAAACTCTTTATTTTGATAAGGGAAACCCACACAGCACATCAAATTGCTTAGGAATGTATTGTTTGGTTTCTTCCAAAGTAATATCACCAAACGGCACTTCTCCGAAATTGGCTTCGTACGTCAGTTTGGCTTTCTCGTCCCACTCGTTCGAGAACACGCATTTCCCGCCCAAGTTCTGCATAGCGATGCGGAAGCCGCCAATACCTGCAAACAAGTCGATAAAGGTAAATTTGGGTTTCAAGACCGTCTGAAAAGTATCACTGTTTTCAAAAAGGCAGTATTGCGCTGCTTTTTCTTCCAAGTGCTCGCCTTGCTCATCATCCTTAATTTCGTTTTTGTAAATCAATTCCTCTCGCTTGGACGATTTCTTTGACTTTTTCGGCACAGCAGATTGTATTTTTAACGACATCGTTACTCCAAAAACGTAAAACCGTCCAGCCCTCGGCTTTCAGACGACCTGTTACTTCCATATCCCGTCGGATATTCCGCTCTATCTTGGTAATCCAACCCTCATGATTTCCCTTTATTTCCGCTTTTTTTTCGTTCCCAATCTTTACCGTGCCAAAACTCGCCATCGACAAACACGGCCACTTTGTATTTTTTAAATGAAAAATCAGGTCTTCCAAAAATGCTTCCGCTGTTTTTCCGATACCTAAGCCCCAAAGCCCACATCGCTTTTGCCAACACAAGCTCGGGTTTCGTCCCATTACTTTTGTTGGACTACATACATTTTTTGCGTTGCTCGGGGGTTAATCTGTCCATTTCGGGCTACCTGAAAATGTGTAGGCTGCTTTCCCATGTTCAAGCAGCCTGCACAATCATTTCGCAAACTGCTTCAAAAAGTTCAAATCGTTATCAAAAAACAGCCGCAAATCATTCACGTTGTAACGCAACATGGCAAAACGGTCGAGGCCGATGCCGAAAGCGAAACCGGTGTATTTTTCGGGGTCGATATTCACGTTTTTCAACACGTTGGGATGCACCATGCCGCAACCGCCGACTTCCAGCCATTTGCCGTTTTCGCCCATGATGTCGATTTCGGCGGACGGCTCGGTGAACGGGAAGAAAGACGGACGGAAACGCACTTGCAAATCATCGCGCTCGAAAAAGCAGCGGATAAAATCGGTGAACACGGCTTTCAAATCGGCGAAAGTTACACCCTCTTCCACCCACAGGCCTTCAGCTTGATGGAACATAGGCGAGTGCGTTGCATCGCTGTCCACGCGATATACGCGACCGGGGGCGATAATGCGGATAGGCGGCTCTTTTTTATCGAGCATGTAGCGGATTTGAATCGGGGAAGTGTGCGTGCGTAAAACATCCCCGTTTTCAACGTAGAACGTATCCTGCATGGCGCGGGCCGGGTGGTTTGCAGGGATATTCAGTGCTTGGAAGTTGTGGAAATCATCTTCAATTTCCGGGCCGTCTGCTACTTCAAAGCCCATACCGTGAAAGAGTTCGACCACGCGCTGCAAAGTCAGGGTTACGGGATGCAGGCCGCCATTTTCCTGCGTGCGTCCGGGTAGGGTAATATCGAGTGCTTCGGCGGCAAGCTGGGCTTGCAGTTTGGCTTCGGCCAATTCGGCGCGTTTGGCATCGTAGGCGGCTTGGAAACGCTGCTTGCATTCGTTGATGAACGCGCCGACGGTTTTTTTCTCTTCGGGCGGCAGGCTGCCGAGCTGTTTGAGCAGGGCGTTGAGTTCGCCGGTCTTGCCGAGGTACTGGGCTTTGACGAGTTCGAGGGCTTGCTGGTCGGCGGTGTTTTGGATGGCGGCAATGCCGGCGGCGGCAATTTGTTCTGCGTTTTGCATATTTTATTGTGAAATGATGATAGGAATGAGGCGGCACACCTATAGGCTACCTGAAAAATCCGGCAGCAAAACTAAAGGCGGGAAAGGCGGCATTTTAGCCGAAAATGGGCTGTTTTTATAGCAGGCCGGCAAAGCAGACGATAGATGAAATGGGCTAGGCTTTGCCCTGCATATTGTGGTGTTCGATTTTGAAACCACCGCTACGGTAGGCAGCAAAACGACGGCGAGCGGTGGCAAGCTGGGTTTCACTGTGGCCAACGATTTCCAGCACACGTTCCGGCGTATTCGGCGCATCACTCCACAAGCCTGCCGACAAGTTCAGCACAACCATGTGACTTCCCACCGCTGGCAGGATTTCGCCTTCAGCCAACAATATCAGCGGCTCGGCTGGACACGATGTTTCAGGTAGCCAGATTTCATGCGGCAGGAAGCTTTCGGCCTCGAATGCCCACAATTGGCGGTCGAGGGTTGCCAGCTGTTCCGCACTACTGCCCCAAACTAGCACACGGCAGCCGGCTTCAACTGCGCGTTTAGCCAAACGGCAGGCGAAGATTTCTAAATCGGCAACGTGGGTGTAGAAGGTAACGGTGGGCATGGAGGCTACCTGAAAAATGGCAGGGAGGCTGAAGCCGGCAAACCAGTTTGCCTGTGCCCTGCGGCTGGATTGGCTACAAATGGTTTGGGCAGGGTATTTGGGATTTTCAGGTAGCCTGTATTGTTACCCGCCATGCTGGTTCCCAGTGGGGAATATTGTGGGCAGGCTACCTGAAATCTGGTTAAGGCTAAAGGCTACCTGAAAACGCAAGCTGCAACGTAGTTAAAACGATGTCTTGGTCCAGCCAAGGCTGGGGTTCTGCGAAGCTAAATCGGCTTTCGGAGGTTTCGTTTTTTCAGGTAGCCTGAGTGCATTTAATGTTGCCGGTCGAGCCAGCGTTCGGCATCGAGAGCGGCCTGGCAGCCGGAGGCCGCGCTGGTGATGGCTTGGCGGTAGGTGTGGTCTTTCACGTCACCCGCCGCCCAAATGCCTTCGATATTGGTTGCGCCGACGTTGTCGCCGCTGCCCTCTTTGGTTTTCAGGTAGCCTGCGTCGTCCATATCGAGCTGGCCTTTGAAGATGTCGGTGTTGGGTTTGTGGCCGATGGCGATGAATACGCCTTTGACGGTGATGTCTTCGCTGCGGCCGTCGTTGAATTTCAACCGCGCGCCGGTTACGCCGCTGTCGTCGCCCAATACTTCTTCCAATACGGCTTCGGTTTTCAGGATGATTTTGCCCTCTTCCACTCGGCGCATCAGTTTGTCCACCATGATTTTTTCGGCACGGAAGCTGTCGCGGCGGTGTATCAGGGTTACGGTGTTGGCGATGTTGGCCAGGTAGAGTGCTTCTTCCACGGCGGTGTTGCCGCCGCCGACAACGGCTACGTCTTGTTTTTTGTAGAAGAAGCCGTCGCAGGTGGCACAGGCGGACACGCCGCGTCCGGCGAAGGTTTCTTCGCTCGGCAGGCCGAGGTATTTGGCCGATGCGCCGGTGGCGACGATGAGTGCGTCGCAGGTGTATTCGCCCGCATCACCGATGAGTTTGAACGGGCGTTGCTGCAGTTGCGCGGTGTGGATGTGGTCGAAAACGATTTCCGTGCCGAAGCGTTCGGCGTGGGCGAGGAAGCGCGCCATCAGTTCGGGGCCCTGCACACCGTCGGCATCGGCAGGCCAGTTGTCCACTTCCGTGGTGGTCATAAGTTGGCCGCCTTGTTCCAAACCGGTAATGATGATGGGATTGAGATTGGCGCGGGCGGCGTAAACGGCGGCGGTGTAACCAGCGGGACCAGAACCAAGGATGATGAGTTTATGGTGTTTGGGCATATTCTTCTCCAAATAAAATGGTATTTATTGTACCCGCTTTCGGGCATAAAAACACCGCCGGTAATGGCAGGCGGTGTATAAGCATTTCGTACTTATTAGGGGTTGGCCGCAGCTGGTTTGTTGGCAGCCGGACGGGTGGCGGCAGGTTTACTGGTAGACGGTTTAGCTGCGGGAGTAGCCGGTTTGGCGGCAGCTGGTTGCTGCTGTTGCTGCTGAGTAGCTGGACGGGCGGCAGGAGCACGGGCAGCCTGACCATTGCCTATGGTAATTTCTGAAGAAATCTTCTGATAAATGCCGTTACCGATACCACGTACATTTTTAATGTCTTCGGGAGATTTGAACGGGCCATTGACTGTGCGATATTCCACAATTGCAGCAGCCTTAGCCGGACCGATGCCATTCAAGGTTTGAAGCTCTTGCGCGGTGGCTGTGTTAATATTAACTTGTGCTAATACCCAAGAAAAACTTAACAGGGTAAAAACGACGAAAAGAAACTTCTTCATACAGAACTCCTTATACAATTAATCAGGCGAAATACTGCTCCTTAAAGATACAGTATTCACGCCATGATAGCCTGACATTACTTATCACACAAGCATCTTTACCCATAAGTAACAAATAATTGCATTTTACCTTATGCGAAGTTGGTTCGTTCTTCCTTTTCCAACTCACACTGTACCGCTATCCCGGATTTCCATTCCTTTCATCATACTCCCACAAAGCACAACACCCGCCATCAGGCAGGTGTCGTAAATAGGTGTTTGGCAGTGTCCTACTTTCG
>NZ_LXSP01000008.1:0-28081 GCF_001648435.1 Eikenella sp. NML120348
CGGTTTCTATCTCTACCACAAACTGCGCTACCGCACCCGGGTGATCCCGCTTGAGGAAGTGGATTTGGGCGACGAGGAAGAGGACGAAGACGAATAAGCCCCCTCATATAAAAGGCTACCTGAAAACGTAAGCCACCATAAAACCAAACACCCAATAAAAAAGACTGCCCTCAGGCAGTCTTTTTTCATCCACTTATTCTTCGCTCATAAAGCCGCGCAGTTTTTGAATAGCTTTGGCTTCTATCTGACGGATGCGCTCGGCGGAAACGCCATATTCAGCGGCCAGCTCGTGCAGGGTACGGCCGCCGCCGTCTTGTAACCAGCGGCTTTCCAAGATACAGCGGCTGCGTTCGTCTAGCTGGGCGAGCGCATTTTGCAGGCCTTCGGTCTGCATAGCGTAGCGGGCTTTTTGGGCGATTTGCTGAGTGGGCTCGTTGCGGGTATCGGCCAACCAGTCGATGGGAGCGTAGCTGTCTTCTTCTCTGTCACTGTTGTCGGGCAGAAGGGCAATGTCTTTGCCGGTCATGCGCTGTTCCATTTCCAGCACTTCGTCCATTTTCACGCCCAAGTCGTCGGCGATGGTTTGCGCTTCTTCAGGTGAGAGGGTGTTCATGCTTTTGCGCATGCTGCGCAGGTTGAAGAAGAGTTTGCGCTGCGGCTTAGTGGTGGCCACGCGCACCATGCGCCAGTTGCGCAGGATGAATTCGTGGATTTCGGCCTTAATCCAATGTACGGCAAAGGAAAACAGGCGGGCACCGCGGTTGGGCTCGTAGCGTTTTACGGCTTTCATCAAGCCAATGTTGCCTTCTTGAATCAGGTCGGCTTGATTGAGGCCGTAGCCATCATAGCCACGCGCGATGGATACAACCACACGCAGATGCGACAAGATCAGTTTCTTGGCAGCTTCCAGGTCACCTTGCAGTTGGCGTACAGCCAGGCTGTGTTCTTCCTCTGCGGTGAGCAACGGAATGCTGTTTACAGTGTGAATATATTGCTCCAAGCTGCCGTGGCCGCTGGGGATGGGCAATGCAAACGCGTTATTCATTGTCTTTTGATTCCTTTTAGTATTTTCTGCCGCCTTCGGCGGTATTTATCTCTTCTGTCTCTTTAGTTACGGGGGTGATTAAACACCCATACTGTGTGATTTTGGTTTACGATAGGTTAAATTTTGTATTTTTTAAATTTTAATTTATTTTCTATATTACTGTAAACAACGGCAACTTCGGGCAAACGGTATCTATTTGCCCTCATATTGCGGCTCGGCACTTGGTTCGCTGCTGTTTTCAGGTAGCCTTTCCTCTGCGGCATCGGGAGCAGGTTTGCGCCGTGGCAGATAGCCGGCCAGCATCAGCAATACGGCCAAACACAACAAGCCACACACCAGGGGCAGCGAGCCGCCCATTTTCATATACGGGGTTTCGCCGCGATAACCTTCGATATTGCCTTCGAGCACGGTGCGGGTGTCGGGCGGGGCGAGTTTCACCACCTGGCCTTGCGGGTTGATGATAGCGGTGGCACCGGTGTTGGTGGCACGTACCATGTAGCGGCCGAGCTCAAGGGAACGGGCTTGCGATATTTGCAAATGCTGGTGGATGGCGTTGGAGCGGACAAACCAGCCCAGATTGCTCACATTGGCCAGGAGGCTGGCTTGTTTGGCAGAGGCAATCAGTTCGTCGCCGAAGCCGTCTTCGTAGCACACGTTAAACGCCACGTGCTGGTTGGCTAAAAGCAACGGAGCTTGGGCGCTGCCGCCACGGTCGAACCCAGCCAAAGGCATGTTCATCATGCGGTACAGCGGCTCGGTGATAGCAGGCAGGGGTTTATATTCACCGAAGGGAACGAGGTGGCTTTTGGCGTAAAACGGGATGTCGTCAGGGCGGTCGGGGTGGTAATTGCTTAAGTTGATCACAGCGTTCAGGTAGCCTGTGCGCTGCTGATTGTATTGGGCAATACCCATGGCGAGCGCGCTGCCGTTGCGCTGGGCTTCGTAGGCAAATTGGTCGAGGACGCCGGGATTATATTCCTGCAAATCCTGCCGCATCACGGGAATGGAGGTTTCGGGCAAGATAGTGATGTCAGCATGGCTGTTGGCTACTTGATCATAGTAGCTTTGTATGGTTTCACTCAGATAGTCGGCATCCCATTTCAAAGTTTGCGCTATATTACCTTGCACCAACGCCACGGTGGCACTGCTGCCGTCGGGCTCAGTGAAACGCACTTGGCGCAGCTGCCAGCCGCCGGCGATAACTCCGATCAGCAGCACAAGCGGCAATACCCGCCGCTTCCAACCTTGGTTGTGCAGCACCAGCACCAGCCATGCGCCGCAAAAGGCACATAGCAGGGTGAGCAAGTGCACACCTCCCACGGGAGCATAGCCGGCCAGTGGGGAAAAGTCGGCCACCTGGCTGTAGCCCAGCGCACCCCAACCGAAGCCGGTAATCGCCCGCTCGCGGGCAAATTCAGCCAATGCCCACAACACGGGCAGCAAAAGGCCAATACGCCAACCACGGGGTAGACGGGCTTTTTCCAGCAACCAGAAGCAAGCAGCAGGATAGAGCGCAAGGTAAGCTGGCAGCAGGATAGTGAGCGGCAGGGCATACAGATTGGGCAGGCCGGATATGTCGTGCAGCGCGGTGTGTATCCAATAGAACTGTGCGGCGTAGCCAACCAACCCGAAGCAATATGCGCCAAACACGCTGTTTTGCGGCCGCAGCTCGGTGAGCCGGATGAGGGCGCCGAACAGCAGCGGCATCAGCCAAAAATGGTAATACGGCGCAAAAGCCAGCGGCGTGGCGGCTGCCAGCAGCATCACCAGCGGCCAGTACACATAGCGCCGACTACACCAATCCTCAAATTTTGCAACCCAATTCATGTTTTCAGGTAGCCTTGATAAAGAAGCGGCATTATATAGCTAAATCATCTCGGCATGGTGCTTTCAGGTAGCCTTTCTGGCTACAGGCTACCTGAAAACGCAATGGCTAAAGATACAAAGCAACGGTCTTAACCTGTACAGCCCACCAAAATAAACTTGCGCTGCCGCAGCAAGCGGGGTAGGCTTCGCCCGTTTTTAATTTGTTGCATGCAGAACCACCCATGAAACCACATCACCGCCGTGCCGTTTACGCCGGCAGTTTCGATCCCCCCACCAACGGCCACCTGTGGATGATCCGCCAAGCGCAGGCCATGTTTGACGAACTTATCGTAGCCATCGGCACCAATCCCGAAAAGCAGGCCACCTATACACTGGAAGAGCGCAAAGCCATGCTGGTGGACATCACCGCCGAATTTCCCAACGTGTGCGTTACCCAGTTTCATAACCGCTTTCTGGTTGATTTTGCCGATAGTATTCAAGCCGATTTCGTGGTGCGCGGCATCCGCAGCGGCTCAGACTATGAATACGAACGTGCCATGCGCTACATCAACGCCGACCTGCAACCAACCATCACCACCGTTATCCTGATGCCGCCGCGCGAATTTGCCGAAGTATCGTCCACCATGGTTAAAGGCATGGTCGGCCCGCAAAACTGGCAGAAAACCATCCGCCGCTACATACCTGATGCCGTGTACCGCAAAATACTAACCGACCACGGCTGTTCGGCTGAGGATTGATTGTCCGCCATCCGCCTCTCAAGGTAGGCTACCTGAAAACGGTATTACCGGCAGAACAGTCATGCTCTCCTTGCCTCAGTCTTTTCAGGTAGCCTTAGCTGCCAAGAAAAATAAAGCACGATTACATCGTGCTTTATTTTCGTTCGTCAAGCCGGTTGGTTTAGCGCTTATTTTTAATACGCAGGTAATTGAGAGCTTTCAGTTCGGCCAGCGCAATTGCCAACGCTGCCTGAGCTTTAGCCATTGACTCATCATCTTTGGCATGTTTCACGCCGGCTTCAGCAGCTTTTCTAGCTTCCTCCGCACGTGCCTGATCCAGCTCGGCACTACGCACAGCCACGTCAGCCAAAATCATGATTTTATGTGGCTGCACTTCCAGAATACCGCCGGAAATAGCCACCAACACTTCTTCTTCCTGCTCCGGCACCTGCAAACGCAGCACACCGGGGCGCACCAAGCTCATAATCGGCTCGTGGCGCGGGTAAATACCGAGCTCGCCGTTTAGGGTCGGCACCACGGCAAAGCTGGCTTCGCCGGAGTAGATGCTCTCCTCGTTGCTGACCACATCAACTTGCATGATACTCATGCTGCATTCCTCAGTTCAGGGTTTTGGCTTTTTCCACAGCCTCTTCGATGCCGCCTACCATATAGAAGGCCTGCTCCGGCAGGTGGTCGTATTCGCCGCTCAGAATAGCTTTGAAGCCGGCCACGGTATCGCGCAGCGAAACGTATTTGCCGGGTGAGCCGGTAAACACTTCTGCCACGTGGAAAGGCTGCGACAGGAAACGCTGGATCTTACGGGCACGCATCACAGTCATCTTATCCTCGTCAGATAACTCGTCCATACCCAAAATGGCGATGATGTCGCGCAACTCTTTATATTTCTGCAAGGTAGATTGCACGCCACGAGCCACATCATAATGTTCCTGGCCGAGCACCATTGGATCGAGCTGGCGAGAAGTGGAGTCCAGCGGGTCTACCGCAGGATAGATACCAAGGGAGGCAATATCGCGGCTCAATACTACAGTCGCATCCAAGTGGGCAAACGTAGTGGCGGGAGACGGGTCGGTCAAGTCGTCGGCCGGCACATATACGGCTTGGATAGAGGTAATGGAGCCAGTTTGGGTGGAAGTAATACGCTCCTGCAAACGACCCATTTCTTCAGCCAACGTCGGCTGATAACCCACGGCAGAAGGCATACGGCCAAGCAGGGCGGATACTTCTGTACCGGCCAGGGTATAGCGATAAATATTGTCCACAAAGAACAATACGTCACGACCTTTGCCGTTTTCGTCTTTTTCGTCACGGAAGTATTCAGCCATCGACAAACCGGTTAGAGCAACACGCAGGCGGTTACCAGGCGGCTCGTTCATCTGGCCGTACACCATGGCCACTTTATCCAACACGTTGGAGTCTTTCATTTCGTGGTAGAAGTCATTGCCTTCACGGGTACGCTCGCCCACGCCGGCAAATACGGAGAGACCACTGTGCGCTTTTGCAATGTTGTTAATCAGCTCCATCATATTCACGGTTTTGCCCACGCCAGCACCACCAAACAGACCCACTTTACCACCTTTGGCAAATGGGCAAAGCAAATCAATCACCTTAATGCCTGTTTCCAACAATTCGGTAGTACTAGAGAGTTCGTCGAACTTAGGTGCAAATTGATGAATAGCACGGGTATGTTCAGAACCGATTGGACCTTGCTCGTCCACAGGGTTACCCAAAACATCCATGATGCGACCCAGGGTAGCTTTACCCACCGGCACAGTAATCGGTGCACCAGTATTTTGCACGGCCACGCCGCGTTTCAAACCGTCTGTACTACCCATCGCAATGGTGCGGACAACGCCATCGCCAAGCTGCTGTTGCACTTCTAGCGTCAAATCAGTATCGACCAGTTTGAGTGCATCGTAAACACGTGGAATAGCGGTACGCGGAAACTCCACATCGACTACCGCACCAATAATTTGTACGATTTTTCCTTGGTTCATTTATCTATCCTAAATATTCAAATCTGCCTGCTCTACCCACCTATACTGCAGCAGCACCGGCTACAATTTCCGACAATTCAGTGGTAATCGCTGCCTGACGGGATTTGTTGTAAATCAGGCGTAATTCCTTAATTGCATTACTTGCATTATCCGTAGCGGCCTTCATTGCCACCATGCGGGCAGACTGCTCGGAAGCCATGTTCTCACACAAAGCCTGATACACTACCGATTCTAAATAACGGCGCACCAAAAATTCCAGCACCAAAATTGGCGATGGCTCATAGATATATTCTCGGCCATATTCTTCTGCTTCCGATATTTCGTTCAGCACATTGTGACCGATAGGTAGCAAGGTCTCTAAGTTCGGCTCTTGGCACATAGTATTGATAAATCTAGAATACACCAAGTGCACAATATCCAAGCCACCATCAGCATAACGCTGAAACGCTTCAGTCAGCGAGCCAAGCAACACTTCCATCTTCGGGGTGTCGCCCAAACTTACCGCACTGGCCACTACATTGAGGCCAGCACGATTACAGGCAGCCAACCCTTTGCTACCGAAGCAGATAACTTCCACTTCCACACCCTGCTGCTGGTATTCTTGCACTTGTCCGAAAAACTTCTTTAGCAAGTTGGCATTCAACCCGCCACACAAGCCTTTGTCGGCAGTAATTAAGATGAAGCCGGCACGCCGAATATTTTCCCGACTTTCCAAGATTGGCAACTGCTTATGCTCGGTTTCTACCTGTGCCAAGTGACTCATCACCACGCGCACTTTCTCGGCATAAGGCCGTGCCAAATGCATTCTGTCCTGCGTTTTCCGCATTTTGGAAGTCGACACCATCTGCATGGCTTTGGTAATCTTCTGTGTATTCTGTACACTGCGGATTTTCGTGAGGATTTCTTTCCCTACTGCCATTTCAGACTTTTCCTTTTCTGCGGTTTAGGCCGAGTAATTGCGAGAGGCTTTAAATGTATTGATGGCTTCAGTCAAAACTTGCTCGTTCTCATCACTCATTACGCCTTGCTGATTTATTTGATCCAACACATCGGTGTGCTGTGTGCGCACATAGCCTAAGAAATCAGCCTCAAATGCCAATGCCTTGGATACTGGCACATCCTCGTAAAAGCCTTTGTTAATTGCCCACAAGGTCAAAGCCATCTCAGCAATACTCATTGTGCTGAATTGTTTTTGCTTCATCAATTCAGTAACCACTTCACCGTGTTGCAGCTGTTTGCGGGTAGCTTCATCCAAATCAGAAGCAAATTGAGAGAATGCAGCCAATTCGCGATATTGAGCCAAAGCCAAACGGATACCTCCACCCAATTTCTTGATAACCTTAGTTTGAGCGGAGCCACCTACACGCGATACAGAAATACCTGCGTTAATGGCCGGACGAATACCTGAGTTGAACAAATCAGTTTCCAAGAAAATCTGGCCATCAGTAATAGAAATTACGTTAGTTGGCACAAAAGCAGATACGTCACCCGCTTGGGTCTCGATAATTGGCAATGCAGTCAACGACCCGGTTTTGCCTTTTACTTCGCCATTTGTGCGCTTTTCCACCTCATCGGCATTGATACGTGCAGCACGCTCCAACAGGCGGCTATGTAGATAGAATACGTCACCCGGATAAGCTTCGCGACCAGGCGGACGACGCAACAGCAAAGAAATTTGACGATAGGCAACAGCTTGTTTAGACAAATCATCATATACAATCAATGCATCTTCGCCACGATCGCGGAAATATTCGCCCATTGTGCAGCCGGAATATGGGGCAATGAATTGCAGGGCAGCTGCTTCGGAAGCAGTTGCTGCCACCACGATGGTATGCTCCATCGCGCCATGCTCCTCCAGTTTGCGTACCACATTGGCAATAGAAGAGGCTTTTTGGCCAATTGCCACATAAATACAGATAACACCAGTACCCTTTTGATTAACAATCGCATCCAACGCAACAGCTGTCTTACCGGTTTGGCGGTCACCGATAATCAATTCGCGCTGACCACGACCAATCGGCACCATGGAATCCACCGATTTCAAACCAGTTTGCATCGGCTGATCCACGGATTGACGCGCAATTACACCCGGAGCGATTTTCTCAATCGGCGCAGTTTCTTTAGTGTTAATTGGGCCTTTGCCGTCAATCGGTTGCCCCAACGCATTCACTACGCGGCCAACTAGCTCACGACCAACTGGTACTTCCAAAATACGGCCGGTACATTTGACTTGATCGCCTTCTTTAATGTGCTCGTACTCGCCCAATACAATCGCACCAACCGAGTCACGCTCCAAGTTCATGGCCAAACCGAAAGTATTGCCGGGGAACTCTAACATCTCACCCTGCATTACATCCGATAATCCGTGCACGCGCACGATACCATCGGTCACAGAAATCACACCCCCATAGGTGTTGGCTTCTTGCTTTACATTCAGGTTCTCAATTTTAGATTTTAATAATTCACTGATTTCAGCAGGATTAAGCTGCATGAAACTCTCCTAATTTATCATGGCCGTATACAGGTTTTTTAACTTCCCTTGCACGGACAAGTCTAAAACTTTATCTCCAACTTCAATTTTGATACCACCAATCAGCTCGGGCACCACTTTTAAGGTAGCCTCCAGCTTGTGGCCAAATTTCTGCTGGCAATCGCTCACCACCTTGGCAAACTGTCCTTCACTCATCGGGAAAGCACTGTAAATTATGGCCTTCTGTATATGGTCTTTTGCCAATACCAGTACTTGGTATTGGTTATAAACTTCCGGCAAAACGAACAACCTACCTCCTTCAGCCAGCACATACAGGAAGTTTTTGAAATCTACATGTTGTGGCGTATGGATACCGTCAAGCAATCCAATCAAAGTATCTGCCTTCTGGTGGGGTGCAATGCCGGCATCGTCCAGCAATGTGGCAAGCTTAGGTTGGCCGACAGCCCACGCCAAATCTTTTAGCTTCTCCAGCCAAAGTTCGACTTGACTTTTTTCAGACGCCAATTCAAATAAGGCTTTAGCATACGGCCTGGCAATAGTGGCAAGTTCAGCCATAGTTTTACAGCTCCTGCTTCAACATACCCAGCAACTGGGCATGTTTATCGGCATTAATCTCGCTGCACAGAATCTGCTCAGCACCTTTAACTGCCAGTGCCGCCACCTGCTCACGCAGAGCCTCACGTGCCCGATTAACTTCCTGCTCCACATCAGTCTTAGCCTGCGCAGCAACACGAGCAGCCTCGTCAGAAGCCTGTTTTTTAGCATCCTCAACAATTTGAGAAGCCCGCCTCTCTGCGTTAGTGATGATTTCAGCAACTTGATTGCGGCCTTCAGCCATGAATTCGGCCACACGCTTTTCAGCCTGTTCAAAATCACTTTTCCCGCGCTCGGCAGCTGCCAAGCCCTCGGCAATTTTGCTGGCTCGCTCATCCAAAGCCTTAGCGATGGGTGGCCACACGAACTTCACGGTAAACCACACCAACAAGCAGAAGACAATTATCTGTATGATTAAAGATGAATTAATATTCACTTTACTCGACCTTCACAGTTAGGGTTAAAACAAACGTCAGAAGTTTGTGTAATCTTAACCTGCAACTGCCGGAGCAAACGGATTCACGAAGGCGAACAGCAAAGCAACGGCTACGCCGATCAGGAATGCTGCGTCAATCAAACCGGCAATCAGGAACAATTTGGTTTGCAGCGGTTCAATCAGTTCAGGCTGGCGGGCAGAAGCCTCCAGATATTTTGAACCCACGAATGCGATACTGGCCGCAGCAGCCACAGCACCGAACGCAACAATCAAGCCGCAAGTGATGGCCAATACACTATTCAAATCCATTTGAAACTCCTTATCTAAAAGTGAAGTTAAACTACTACAAAAAACAACAAACTACTAATGGGAACTATGTGCCTGGCCGATATACACAAAAGCCAAAGCAACGAAAATAAATGCTTGTAACACGATAACCAAAATATGGAACACCGCCCAAACAAATCCAGCCAAAATATGGAAAAATGCCAAAACAGGATCTACCCAAGTAACTGCTTCACCCGGCATTGCCCAAGCACCGCCTAACATAGCAATCAGCAAAAACACCAATTCACCAGCATACATATTACCGAACAGACGCATACCGTGAGAAATAGTTTTGGACGAAAACTCCACCAGATTCAAAACAAAATTGAACGGAGCCAGCCAAATACCGAACGGCGCAGCGAACAGTTCATGAATCCAGCCACCCAAGCCTTTAAGCTTGATATTAAACATAAAGCAGGTAAGCAGCACACCAATCGATATACCCAGAGTAATATTCAAATCCGCAGTCGGCACCACGCGCAGCAAGGCGTGGTGATTACCGGTTACACGCTGCCAAACCCACGGCAACAAATCCACCGGCAAAAAGTCCATGCTATTCATCAACACAATCCAAACAAACAGCGCCAAACCCAGCGGCGCCACTGTTTTACGCGATTGCTCGTTGTGAATCATGCCCTTGCACAAATTATCGATAAACTCGAACAAGATTTCTACGGCAGCCTGAAAACGCCCCGGCACACCTGGCGTAGCCTTGCGAGCAGCATACCACATCACCAGCGAACCGAGAATCGCCAAAAAGGCCGCAATAAAAAGGGAATCCAAGTTTATAAATGAGAAGTCGGCAATATTTTGCAGACCCTGTCCTTTGCCCACATCCGACAGACTGGTCAAGCTTTGCAAATGGTGCTTGATGTAGTCGGCTGCACTCATGCTCTCACTAGCCATACTTCTTAGCTTTCCAAAATATCAACAACACCGCATGACTCACCGCACCCAACCCGACAATAAACGGAACGAACACGATGTGTTGGCGATAAAAAACAAACACCAGCGTCATCAACACGAGCGCCAGTACTATTTTTAAACTTTCTCCCAGCCAAAATGCGCTGCCGCGCCATTTCGGAAACTTCAGGAAAAACCTTAAAACCAGTACTGCCAAGATGGTGGGCAAAGCGTAACACAAACAACCCAGCGCCGCTGACTTTGCTGCAACGACACCGGAAGACACCCAAAAAACAGCAACAAGTATCGCCGTGATTGCTAATTGGAGATAAATTGTTGCCGCCATACATCCATCTTCACACACACTAAATGTTAGCTTTTTGAATATAAGCAAAAACGCCAACAAAGTCAAGAAAAGTGTTAATTCTTGTCAAACAATATCAATGCTCATAGCATTAAAGGCTACCTGAAAATCGAGCACGCATAATTTCCGAGCGCCCGAAACCACAGACAAGCCTTTGCTCAACCAGGCAACTTCACATCCAGCTGCTGCATCAACCGTGCAAAGGTTTCCGGGCTGTCGAAATGCAACACCACCTTACCGCGTTTGTAGTTGGCAGTTTGCACTTCCGCGCGCACACCCAATTTTTCCGTAAGCGCCTCGTTCAGGTAGCGTATATCCGGGCTGACGGTTTTCGATTTTTTCTCCTGTGGCGCCTGTTGTGCCAGCTGGCTGCGCCGCTCCACCTCACGCACCGACCAACCATTTTTTACCGCCTTCTGCGCCAAGGAAAGCTGCTCCATCACCGGCAGCGACAACAAGGCCCGCGCGTGCCCCATTTCCAGCTGGCGTAAAAACAGCATTTCCTGCACCGGCTCGGGCAAAGCCAACAGGCGCAGGCTATTTGACACCGCGCTGCGGCTGCGACCTACTGCCTTGGCTACGGTTTCATGCGTGAGGCCGAATTCATCCACCAAACGCTTCAAACCCTGCGCCTCTTCAATCGGATTGAGGTTTTCGCGCTGGATATTCTCAATCAAGCCCATCGCCAGCGCCGCTTCGTCGCCAATGCTCTTAATCACCACTGGAATTTCGGTCAACCCCGCCAGCTGGCTGGCACGCCACCGGCGCTCGCCGGCAATCAGTTCGTATTGCGACAGGCCGTGCTCACGCACGATAACCGGCTGGATCACGCCCTGCGCTTTAATCGAATCGGCCAGCTCCTGCAAGCCTTCGTCGTCCATTTGCGAACGTGGCTGATAACGACCCGGCTTGATGTCGCGCACCGGCACGCTGGTCAGTCTGTCGCCGCTGCTGTCGCCCACCGCGCCGGCCAACAAAGAATCCAAGCCCCGGCCGCCGAGGCCGCTTTTCGGTTTTGCCATTTATCTGCTTCCTAATCCAGTTATTTTTTCAGGTAGCCTCTAAGGTAAGGAAGAAGGCTACCTGAAAACTTTCAATTCGCGTATTTTAGCACAGCGCCCATGCCGCTAAAAATCGCCCCACAAGGCCTGCATCGCCGCCAATGCCGCCATCGCCGCCGTTTCAGTGCGCAACACCCGTGCGCCCAGCTGCACCGCCTGAAACCCATACGAGCGTGCCAAATCCTCTTCTTCTGCCGTCAACCCGCCTTCCGGCCCAATCAACAACACCGCGCTTTGCACCGGCGGCAGACTGCGCAGCGGCACGCCACCATGCGGGCTCAACAGCAGCCGCGCTCCCGAATCGGCCGGCAGCACGGCCAGCACCTGCGGCAAATCGGCAATCGGCACCACAGGCGGCACTTCGTTGCGCCCGCATTGCTCACAGGCCGAGATAGCGATTTCCTGCCAGCGCCGCACCTTTTTCTCCGACCGCTCGCCCGAAAGCCGCACATTCGAGCGCGTGGAAACCGCCGGCACGATGCGTTTCACCCCCAATTCCGTGCCCTTCTGTACCGCAAAATCCATCTTTCCGAAGCCGATACCGCCTGAATCAACGTAACCGCCAGCGGCGATTCGCGCGATTCCAAGAGCAACTTATCCACCCGCACCAGCGCCTGTTTGCGCCCGATTTCCAGCAACTCTGCCGCTGCCGCCTGCCCCTGCCCGTCAAACAACACCAGCGGTGCACCCGCCTGCAAGCGCAGCACTTGGATATGCCGGCACACATTTTCAGGTAGCCTCAGCACCTCGCCGGCAACAAAAGTTTGCGGAACATAAAAACGCGGCATCTGTTGTTTACCCCGAAAAATGGTTAATATCCCGTTTCTATCAGAAAAGCATCGGGAAGGAAAGATTTTGCTCAACCGTTTAGCAGAACTGGTTCGCGAAGTGGCACAAACCGCCGTGATGCCGCGTTTTCTCAACGCCGCCGTCAGCACCAAAAGCGACGGTACCCGCCTCACCGAAGCCGACCTGCACGCCCAAGCCCTATTTGCTCAAAAGCTGCCGCAAATCATCGACTGCCCGATGCTGGGCGAAGAAATGAGCGCCGACGAACAACACGCCATGTGGCAGCACGCCGCAACCGGGCTGTGGGTGGTCGACCCTATCGACGGCACCAACAACTTCATCAACGGCCTGCCGCACTTCGCCCTCTCCGTGGCCTACATCCGCCACGGCCGCGCCCAACTGGGCGCTATTTTCCACCCCATGATGCAGGAAATGTTCACTGCCGAACGCGGTCACGGCGCACACCTCAACGGCCGTCCCCTGCCCCTGCGCCTCACGCCGAAAAAACTCAACGAATCCATTGCCGGCGTGGAAGTGAAATACCTGCGCTCCGGCAAGCTCGCCAGCCGCATGCAAACCCTCCACCCCTTCGGCTCACAGCGCAGCATGGGCGCCAGCACGCTCGACTGGTGCTACCTCGCCGCCGGCCGCTACGACCTCTACCTACATGGCGGTCAAAAACTGTGGGACTATGCCGCCGGCACCCTGATTTACGAAGAAGCCGGCGGCCGCCTGGCTACGCTGGAAGGCGACGACTTTTGGAGTGGCGAACACGTTTTCAAACGCTCCGTTATCGCCGGCCTGCAACCCGACCTGTTCGACCGCTGGCTGGCTTGGATCCGGGCGAATCAGTAGGCAGAAAGGCTGCCTGGAAACGAACTCAGTAAGTTTCTGCGAAGCTAAAGTTTTAGAGAGCCTCTGATAAGCGCAAGACTGCCTGAACAATATTCGCCACAAAAAAAGCTATCTGAAACCGCCCACACACTTTCAGGTAGCCTCCCCCCCACAAAAAAGCTGCCCGCCAAGGCAGCTTTTTCCATTCTCATTACACCAGCTTAGCGGCGGCGTTGCGGGCGGTTACCGCGAACCGGAGCGGCTTGGCGGGTTACCCTGCAGTTTTCCAGCACGGCCACGGGATTTACCGGATTACCAGCGTCATCCACGCTCTGCGCCTGCAGCAAGGCGATGGCATTGGTGCGGGTCACGTTGGTGGGGGTGGCTTTGCCGGTTACCCAAATCACGCCGTTGCTGTAGTAGCTATTTTGCTGTTGGCCATTGCTGTCGTTAAGCACGCGCCACAGGCCGGGGGAAACTTTATCGTTGATTTTCAGTTGAGTTACCACTAAGGTATCGCTCTTGATGCCATACATGGCGCTCACTTTTTGCTGCTGGCCGTTACCGGCTTGGCAGGTGTAGTGCACTTCTACGGTTTTATCGATGCTGTCTACTTGGGCTACCTGAATCTTGCCAATGGCAGCAGTAGCTTCACCGTTGCCTTGCTGCGCTTGCTGACCCTGCTGGGTTTGCTGGGTTTGCGGCTGATTGCCTTCAGGGGCTTTGCTGCTGGAGCAAGCGCTCAGTGCCAATACGGCGATGGCGGCGGGGATGACTAATTTGCTGTTCATGGGTAACTCCTTAATCGGTTGAAAAACATGCCACGGCAAGGGCTCGGGCAGGCACAAACAGGCGACATTGTAACAAAAGCCCGCCCTGCCCGCCTGCCTGTTCGTGTTAACAAACATTAAATCATGTAGAGACAATAGCTTAACCAAACTTCTTGGGCTGTTTGGAGGCTACCTGAAAAATCTGCTGCGTATCTAAATCCAGCGCAGTGAGCTGGCCGCCCCACAGCGCGCCGGTATCGATGCCGCACACCTGCTCGCCGCGATACAGGCCGAGTGCCGACCAATGGCCAAATACGGTTTGATAGCCAAGGGTTTGCCGGTTGGGCGCGCGGAACCAGGGCATGAAGTCAGATGGCATTTCGGGCAGGGTGGCTTTGTAGTCGAAATCCATGCGGCCGTCGCGGTGCAGGGCGCGCATGCGGGTGAACACATTGGTGGCAAAGCGCAGGCGTTCGGTTTCGTTATCGGCGCAGTCGCTATCGGGCGTGTTGCCATACATATGGGCAAAAAACCAATCGGGGCGGCTTTGCAGGGCGGTAGCCACTTCGACGGCACGCTGCTGTGCAGTTTCGGCCGTCCATTGCGGCCAAATGCCGGCGTGCACGATCAGGTTATTGCCGTGTTGCAGCATCAGGGGCTGGTGCAGCAGCCAATCGAGCAGCGATTGGCGATCGGGGGCGGCGAGAATGTCGCCCACAGTGTCGCTACGCTTGAGTTTGCCGTGACCGTGGGCGATGGCCAAGAGATGGAGGTCGTGATTGCCGAGCACGGTTCGGATGCTGCTTTCGTGCTGTTTGATGTAGCACAGGCAGTCGAGGGATTGGGGGCCGCGGTTGACGATATCGCCCACCAGCCAAAGGGTGTCGCGGCCGTGGTTGAAGCCGATGTGTGCCAGCAGGGTTTGAAATTCGGCGAAACAGCCTTGCAGGTCGCCGATTGCGTAGTGTGCCATGATGTTTGTGTTAGAGGGTGATTTATAGTGGGTTGAGTAAAGCGAAAAGCTACCTGAAACTTTCCCTTCGCCGAAGCTCGGCCTTGGTTGCGCCAAGACATCAGCTCACTCTGTTGAAGTTCTGTTTTCAGGTAGCCTCTATAATACTTTTATGTGCTTTAAGCGTTCAGTACCACCACACCTTCCACTTCCACCAGCACACCTTTTGGCAGGGCGGACACCTGCACGGCAGCGCGAGCGGGGAAGGGTTCGCGGCAGTATTCGCCCATGATTTGGTTGAAGATAGCAAAGTTGGAGAGGTCGGTGAGGTAGGCGTTGAGTTTCACCACATCGTCGAAACTGCCACCGGCGGCTTCAATCACGGCTTTGAGGTTTTCAAACACTTGGCGGGTTTGCTCAGCAAAGCCGCCTTCCACCACCTGCATGGTGGCAGGCACCAGCGGAATCTGGCCGCTTAAATAGATAGTATTGCCGGCACGCACGGCTTGGGAATAAGCACCGATGGCGGCAGGGGCATTGTTAGTATGAATGATGGTTTTGGCCATAATGGAACTCCTTATATGTTGATTGCTGAAAAGAGTCTTAATTATATCGCCAACGGCAGGGGCAAACCAAACAGTCGGCAGCGACGCATACAAAGTCTACCTAAAACCGATTATTTCCGCCGCAACAACACCCCGCTCTCAATATGCGGCGTAAACGGGAATTGGTCGAACAGCGCGGCGCGTTCGATGCAGTGGGTTTGCGTGAGCGTGGCAAGATTGGCGTGCAGGGTTTCCGGGTTGCAGGAAACATAGATGATGTTGTCGAAATTCTGCAGCAGGCGCAGGGTGGCATCGTCTATGCCGGCGCGCGGCGGATCAACAAACACGGTAGAGAAGGCATAATCCGCCAGCTCGATGCCCTGCTCCAGCAAGCGGCGGAAACGGCGCATGCCGTGGTAGGCCTGGGTAAACTCTTCGGCGGAGAGCCGCGCCAGGCGGATGTTGGCCGCACCGTTGGCCTCAATATTCCACTGCGCCGCCTGCACCAAAGTTTTCGACAACTCCGTGGCCAGCACGCGGCGGAAATAACGCGCCAGCGGCAGGGTGAAATTGCCGTTGCCGCAATAAAGCTCCAGCAAATCGCCGCCCAACCCCGCCGCCGCGCTGCAGGCCCAATCCAGCATTTTTTGGCACACTGGCGCATTCGGCTGGCTGAAGCCGCCTTCGTATTGGCGGTAGAGCCAATCACGCCCGTCGGCATGCAGGCGTTCGGTAACGAAATCCTGCGCCAACACCAGCTTCTGCCCCCGGCTGCGGCCGATAATCATGATACCCAATTCGCGCTGCAAACGCGCCGCCGCAGCCTGCCATTGCCCGCACAGCCGCTTGTGGTAAATCATGCCCACCAGCATATCGCCGCTCAGGGTAGACAAAAATTCGCACTGATACCATCGCTCCCGCAACAGCGGATCGGCCTGCACGGCAGCCAGCAGCCGGGGCATCAGGACGTTGATTGCAGCAGAAGCGGCAAGCAGGGAATCAATCCGGCGCAACGAGGCCGAGCCTGCCTTCTGCCCGGGCTCGAACATGGCATAGCTGATGTTGTCGCCTTCGTGCCAAACACGAAACTCGGCACGCATCCGATAATGCTCTTCAGGCGAAGCAAACACCTGCCATTCGGGTGGGGAAAATTCGGCAAAACGCTGTTTTAGGTAGCCTACTTTTTGTTGCAGCTGGGCGGTGTATTCAGGGCTGGGCTGGGTCATGGGGAGCGTGGGGATTGGAGCATTAAAAATAAGGATTATAGCGGGAAAGAAGAAGCTACCTGAAAGCGAAGCGGGGGCTGTACAAAACCCAGATTCCAGATTATCGCAAGCGGGTAGCAAATACTCTTCCTACCTTGCTAAAGAGGCTACCTGAAACTTTCAGGTAGCCTTTTGCACTCTCGTGCCATCAACGCCGATATTCGTTCAACAGCGTTTCCTGCATATCCAGCCCTTCTTCCCCTTCCTGCGCAACGGCACGAACATAGCTGCCGTTGGGCTGCATCAGCCAGGCTTTGCGGTTGTCGGCCAAGGCGAGGGTGAGGGCTTCACGCATGATGCGCTGTTTGAGGGCCGGGTTTTCCACGGGAGTGCATATTTCGATGCGGCGGAAGAAGTTGCGGCTCATCCAATCGGCGCTGGCAATGAAGAGCTCTTCGCGCCCGCCGCTGTGGAAGTAGAACACGCGGGAGTGTTCGAGCAGGCGGCCGATGATGGAGCGCACGCGGATGTTTTCGGAAAGGCCGGGCACGCCGGGGCGCAGGGTGCACATGCCGCGCACGATTAAATCTATTTGCACGCCGGCCTGGCTGGCTTCATATAGGGCGCGGATGATGCCGGGCTCGATGAGCGAATTCATTTTGGCGATGATACGCGCGGGGCGGCCGGCGCGGGCTTCGGCGGTTTCGGCGGCGATGCATTCCAGCAGCATGGGGCTGAGGGTGAAGGGGCTCTGATAAAGCTTGTTGAGCCGTGTGGGCTGGCCCAGGCCGGTGATTTCCATAAAGATGGCGTTCACGTCGGCGGTGATGGCTTCATCGGCGGTTAAGAGGCCGAAATCGGTGTAGATGCGGGAGGTGCCTTGGTGGTAGTTGCCGGTGCCGAGGTGGGCGTAGCGTTTCAGGTAGCCTCCTTCGCGGCGGATAACCAGCGCCATTTTGGCGTGCACTTTGTAGCCGAACACGCCGTATACCACATGTGCGCCGGCGCTTTCGAGGCGGCGCGCCCAGTTGACGTTGTTTTCTTCGTCAAACCGCGCCATCAGCTCCACCACCACGGTTACCTGTTTGCCCGCGTTGGCGGCGGCAATCAGGGCGCGGGCAAGGTCGGAATGGGTGCCAGTGCGGTAGATCGTCATCTTGATAGCCACCACATCCGGGTCGGCAGCCGCTTCTTGGATGAAGCGCACGGTGGGGGCGATGGATTGGTAGGGGTGGTGCAGCAGCACGTCATGCTGTTTGAGCACCTCAGGCATGGGCTGGTCTTTGCGCACATCTTTGGGCAGGCCGGGCACGAAGGGCGGGAATTTCAAATCGGCACGATCCACCATATCAGGCACAGCCATCAGCCGCACCAGGTTCACGGGGCCAACCACTTGGTAGAGCTCGTTCGGGCTCAAATTGCATTGCGTGAGCAGGAATCCAGCCACATGCGGCGGACAGTTGTCGGCCACTTCCAGCCGCACTTCGTCGCCATACTGCCGCCCGCGCAGCTCGGTTTGCACGGCGGCGCGCAAGTTGGTGAGGTCTTCTTCGTCCACCGTGAGCTCGCTGTTGCGCGTGAGGCGGAATTGGTAGCAGCCTTCCACCTCCATGCCGGGGAAGAGTTTGTGCACATAAGCGTGCAAAATGGAGGAAAGCAGCACGAAGCCGTGCCCTTCACCAAGCTCGTCGGGCAGCTTCACCACGCGCGGCAGAATGCGCGGCGCCTGCACCACGGCCATGCCGGAAGCGCGGCCGAAAGCGTCTTTGCCGGAAAGCGCCACCGCGAAGTTGAGCGATTTGTTGAGCAGGCGCGGGAAAGGGTGTGCCGGGTCGAGCCCCAGCGGGGTGAGGATGGGCAGCAGCTCGCGGTCGAAATAGCTTTCAACCCAGGCGCACTGTTTGTCTGTCCACTGGTGGCGCGGGTAAAAGAAAATGCCCTCTTTGCGCAACGCGGGAATCAGCTCTTTGTTAAACAGCTCATATTGCTCCTGAATTAATTTTTTGGCCTCAGCAGCAGCGGCAGCCATGGTTTCGGCGGGCGTGGTGCCGTTATCCAAAAGCGCGTGCGGGTTGAGCTGGCTTTCCTTCTTCAGCCAAGCCATGCGCACTTCGAAAAATTCGTCTAAATTGGAAGAAACGATACACAAAAAGCGCAACCGCTCCAAAAGCGGCACGCCCTCGTCCCGTGCCTGCGCCAGCACGCGGCGGTTGAACGCCAGCAGGCTCAGTTCGCGGCAAAGGATGGTGGGCTGGTTCGGCATAAGGCTACCTGAAAAAGAAAAATGAATGAAAACGCTGTGTAAACAAACAGCTGTTTGGAGGGAATTAGCGCTATAATGATTATACCGCCATCGGCAAAGTGCTGTGCGCGGCAGCTATAGTTATAGCAATTATCGTTCCAACCTGCGCCCGAAGACAAGATATGGGCACGAAGCAGGCCGAACGTTTCCACCCGCCACCTTTCGGGAGACCCATCATGCGAACCCTGCTCCTCATCTGCACCATCCTCTTCAGTGCCGCTGCAGTAGCCGAAACCAGCGCCCAAATCAACCTACAAATCAACCCCCATGCCGACTACTACTACAGTGGCCCGGACGGCTACCCCGGCTACTACCCCAGTCGCAGCTACTATTTCTACAACGGCTCCAACCAATACGGTGGCGGCCAAATCCAAACCACTGAGCAATACAGCCGGGGTGGCATCGGCTACACCGAACACCGCAACTGCCACACCAGCGCCGGCTCCACCATCTGCACCGGCAACTGGCGACCGGTATCGCCCGTGCGCGGCAATATCCAAATCAACTACCGGCGCTAAACGCCCCGCAGCAATAAGCAATAGTAGAAAAGGCTACCTGAAAACCTATCGGATGGTTTTCAGGTAGCCTTTTTATTCCCACGCAACCCGCAGCCAAACTATCGGTAAAACTGCTGCCCCATCCCGTTATCGCAATATTGCAGGCTCACCGTGCCGCCGCTGCCGTCTAGGCACAGGCCGTTGGCGGCGCTGCGGATGTGGCTGCCCTCGGTAACCCAATGCTGGCTGCGGCTGTTTTGGCAGGCGGTGGCGATGACAGGGCTGCCGGCGCCGCCGGTGGCTTCGGCACACAAGCCGTTGATGTTGAGGCGCGGGCCGTCGAACATGAATTGTTGGTTGGTGCGCCCGTGGCAGGGCTGGCTGACCAGGTAGGCGGGCATGCCGCTGCGTTCGAGGCCGAGGCAGGAATTGTCGGCGGCCTGGCGCAGCAGGGTGCGGCGGCCGTTGTTGAGCACGGGGCGGTAGTAGCCGTCGAGCGGGGAGCTTTCGCTCATGATGACGGTGGTGCCCGGGGCGGCATCCACGCGTACGGTTTTGTGCACGGTGTGTGTGGTTTCCACGGGTAAATCGAGCGAGAAGAACCGCCCGTCTGGGCCGTCGAGATAAGTGCAGGCGGGGAGGGCGAACAGGGCAAGCAGGAATAGCGGGATTTTCATTTCGGCTCTTTCGGTATGGCGGAGGAGTGGGCTACCTGAAAGCCGGCATCAACGGTCGGTGAGCAGTTTGCGCATCAGCCGGCATTCGATGCCGATTTCCTGGTTGAGCGGCAGCACGGCTTCGCCCAGCGGGCGGTAGCCGTTGAGCAGGTAAAACTGTTCGGAATTGAGCGAGGCGTAGAGCTTGAGCATGCCCAGCCCGTGTTGGTAGGCCAGCTCTTCGGCGCGGCCGAGCAGGGCAGTGCCGAGGCCTTGGCGCTGCACGAAGGGGTGCACATACAGCGCATCGAGCTGGGATTCTTGCAGATTAAGCTGGAAAAAGCCTTGGATATGGTGCTTAAATTCGATCACCCACAAGAGCTTGCGTTCGTCTTCGAGGGTATCGAGGTAGCTGTCGGGGCTGAGCAGGGAAAGCCAGGCTTGCAGCACGGCTTCGCTGTAGTTGCGGGCGCAGGTGTAGCGCACGGCGTATTGGTGGGCGTTGTAGATGTGTTCGCAATCTTGGATGCGTGCCGGACGCAGGTGGGTAATCAGGCTCATAACGGGGGGGGTGCGGTGAAACTGGCGGAATTATATAGCTTGTCCAATAGAATAACCAATTGGCTCGGGCAATCGGGATATAATTGGGGCTACCTGAAAGTAGGGCTGCAACGCAGTTAAAACGGGCGTTGGCGCTTTTCAGGTAGCCTTCAAGCAGCGGGATAGATGTTTACAATATCTTGTATTTTGTTACAATCCGATCATCGGCAATACCCTTTTCCCCCTTTCCAAACAGGAGCGGCAAGATGAAGCAAACCATGATGAACACGGCAGCGGGCGTGTTGGTAGCAGTGCTGTTGGGCAGTGCGGGCTTGGCATATGCCAACCCCTATCCGGTTGGTTCGCAGCAATGGCACAACTTTAATGGCATCATGCAATCGGAAGCAGATCGGATACAACGCGAGCGCAATGCCGTACGGCAACAGCCAACCTACCACGGCCCCACCGCCGCCGAAATACGCGCCTGGGAGCAGCGTGAGGCAAAGGTGCAAGCCGAAATCGCGGAACTGCGCCGCACGCCGTTTTGGATGGCTTTGGCTTGGGATTTTGATAAAGATACCATCACATGGCCTGGAGGGTACCCCTCTAAAGAAAGAGCCATTGAACGCGCAAAACAAATATGTAATTCTTCCAGTTGTCATGTATTTGCCACTTTTAGCAACAGTTGCGCGGTTGTGGTGAAAGCAACTGACAATCCGCGAGATAAAAATGACTTGTTCGTTGGTATCAATCCTGACGACGAAATAGCGGCACAACAAGCCATGCGGGCCTGCCAGCGGGTACATGGCGATACAAAAAGCAGGTGTTTCTACACAGGCGCGCATACAGGGAAGGGCATAAACGGCACGGCTTTTTGTACCGGCTACGATTACAGTATCTACGGCCAGCATTAAGCCAGTTACAGCCAAAAGGCTACCTCAAAAGGCTACCTGAAAATTTCAGGTAGCCTTTCCCTTGCCAAGAGCCTCTATAGCTAAAGCACCTTTTTTCATACCAGGCAGCGGGCAGTGCAGAAGGGGCAGGGGTGATTCTCAGCTTCGCAGAAACTCGTTTTACCCGTTTTCAGGCAGCCTCAAAGCTTGGGGCTGCGCAGGCCGGCGCAGGGCTCGCCGGTAAGCTGGAATTTGAAGTGGCGCAGTTCGGTGATGGATTCCATATTTCAGGCAGCCTCTGCCGGGCATGAGGCTATCTGAAAACTTCATCTCAATCCGTTTCCGCCATTTCCAGCGCCTGTTTGATGTCCACCGCCACGATGCGGGACACGCCTTTTTCCTGCATGGTTACGCCGATGAGCTGCTCGGCCATTTCCATGGTGAGGCGGTTGTGGGAAATATACAGGAACTGGGTTTGGGCAGACATTTCTTTCACCAGATTGCAAAAGCGGCCGGTGTTGGCGTCGTCCAGCGGGGCGTCCACTTCGTCGAGCAGGCAGAAGGGGGCGGGATTGAGGCTGAACAGGGCGAACACGAGGCTCATGGCGGTAAGGGCTTTTTCGCCGCCGGAGAGCAGGTGGATGGTGCTGTTTTTCTTGCCGGGAGGGCGCGCCATGATGGATACGCCGGCGGTGAGAAAATCGTCGCCCACCATGTGCAGGCTGGCTTCGCCGCCGCCGAACAGGGTGGGGAAGAAGGTTTGCACTTTTTGGTTCACGGCATCGAAGGTGGCTTGGAAGCGCTGCTTGGTTTCGCCATCGATTTGGGCGATGGCTTCTTCCAAAAGCGCGATGGCGGATTGCAGATCGGCACGTTGGTTTTGGTAGTAACCGTCGCGCTCGCGGGCTTCGGCCAGTTCGTCAAGCGCGGCCAGGTTCACCGCGCCGAGAGCTTGGATGCGGCGGGAAATGCTGTCGATTTGCTGCGGCCAGTCGGTTTTCAGGTAGCCTGCCTGCTGCTCGGCTTCGAGCGCGGCGATATCAGCTCGGCGTGCCAATAAGTTATCGTGGAAGTGTTTGGCGTTGAGCAGGGCTTCCTGCTGCTGCAACAGGGCGGTTTGAGCGGCCTGCTGCCATTGCGGCAACTCGGCGACCAGCGCCTGCTGGCGGGCGTATTGCTGTCTGCCCTGCTCTTGGGTTTCGGCCAGCCGGGCGGCGGCGGCCTGGATTTGCTCTTCCAGCGTGAAGGCGGCTTCGGCCAGTTCTTCCAGCTGCAGGCGTTGTTCGTCTTCGCTGTCTTCGGCGTAGGTGAGGGCGAGCTCGCTTTGGCGTTGCTGCCAATCGGTTTTTTGCTGCACCAGCGCGGCCATGCGGGCGGCGATATTTTGCAGCTGCTGGGTTTGGCGGTGGGCTTCGAGTTCGGCGGCGCTGCGGCGGCGGTCGGCTTCGAGCACGGCTTGGCGGGCTTGGCTCAGGGCTTGCTGCGCCTGCTGGCTGTGCTCGGCTTGGGCGCGGCTCTCGGCTTCCAGCTTAGGCAGGCTGTCTTCGAGGGCGACGGTTTCTTCGGCTAGGATTTCGGCGGCACACGCCAGCTCTTCCGCCTCCTGCGCCAGCTGGGTCTGTTCTTGGGCAATGTGTTCGTGCCGCTGCTGCGCCTGTGCGGCGCGGGCGGCGAGGGCACCGGCCTGCTGTTGGGCGGCGGCCAGCTCGGCGGCGAGGCGGCGTTGTTCGGTTTGGGCTTGGCGCAGCTCGGTTTCGGCTTGGGCTTGCTGCTGCGCCAGTTTTTTGGCTTCGGCTCGGGCTAGCTGAAACTGCGGCTGCCATTCGGCCAATGCTGCGGCGATTTCATCGTGGCGGGCACGGTGGCGCATTTGCTGGTTGCTGCTGTCGGCGTGGTGCAGCAGCACGCTGAGGCGGTCGATGCGGTGGCCTTGCGGGGTGAGCCATTCTTGGCCGGGCTCGAGGCGGCTGCGATGCGCCAGCGCGTAATCCAAATCGGGGGCACACAAAATGCCTTCGAGCCAATGGGCTAAGGCTACCTGAAAAGGCGGCTCGGCTTGGATTTGGTGAATCAGCGCCTGAGCCGGGCTGGCAGCGCGGTGGGCATGGGCTTCGCGGTTGAACCAGGCAGCAGGAGACTCGGGCAGCGGCAATGGCAGCTGGAAATCAGCGGGCAGCGCGCGGGCGTTGAGCCGCTCGCCCAACACGGCGGCCAGTGCGCCCTGCCACTCTTTTGGCACGCGGATGTGCTGCCACAGGGCGGGCGCATCGGCTTGCTCGCTGCCCTGCCAAAAGTTGTGGCGGGCATTGTCGGCCAACAGGGCGGCGAGGGTTTTCTGCTCGGCTTCGGCAGCGAGAATGCGGCGTTCGTGTTCCTGTTCGCGTTCGCGGGCGGCCACGAGGGCGGTTTTCAGGTAGCCTGTTTGTTCTTCGAGCTGTTGCAGTCGCTTCTCACCCTGTTGATATTGGGTGGCGAGGGTGTCGGCCTGAGCTTGGGCGGCGGCCGGCGCACTGCCATCCGGCAGACTGAGGGCAGCGGCTTCCTGCTGCAAACGGGCTTGGCGCTCTTGCAGCCGGCTGATGCTTTGGCGGCTGTGTTGCAGCTGCTGTTGCTTCAGGGCGAGCTCGCGGCGGAGGCGGGCGGCTTCGTCGTGTTGGCTTTGCTGCTGTTCGGCAGCCTGCTGCTGGGCGGCTTCGAGCTCGGGCAGTTGCTCTTCGAGGGCGACGGCTTCGGCGGTGAGCAGTTCGAGCTGCATCTGCTGCTGTTCGGCGGCCTGTTCGGCGGCGGCGTGTTGCTGTTGCAGCTCGGCGTGTTCGCCGTCGATTTTCTGGATGGCGGTTTGGGCGGCGGCCTGTTCGCGTTCTAGGCGCTGGCGTTGGCTCTGCCGCGAGCGGATTTGCTCTTCGAGGCGGGCAGTTTGTTCGCGCAACAGGGCGTGCTGCTGGTTGAGCCGGTATTGCTCGGCCTGCTGTTGCTGTTCGGTTTGGCGCAACGCTTGCACGGCATCGTTCATGGCTTGGTTCTGCCGGACGAGTTCGTCTTGCCGCTCGTGGGCGTGTTCGTGGTCGGCGGCGGCGCGATCGGCGGCGGCAAAAGTGTGCCGCCATTGGGCGAAATCGTGGCGGTTTTGCGCGTGGTTGAGTTCGGCGGTGAGGCTGCGGTAGCGTTCGGCGGCGGCGGCCTGGCGTTGGAGTTTTTCCACTTGGCGGCCGAGTTCGGACTGCAAATCACCCAAGCGTTGGAGGTGTTCGCGGGTGTCGCGCAGGCGGTTTTCGGTTTCGCGGCGGCGTTCTTTGTATTTGGATACGCCGGCGGCTTCTTCGATGTGGGCGCGCAATTCTTCGGGGCGGGCTTCGATGATGCGGGCAATCATGCCCTGCTCAATCACGGCATAGCCGCGCGCACCGACGCCGGTGCCGAGGAAAAGGTCGGTGATGTCGCGGCGGCGCACTTGCTGGCCGTTGATGTAGTAGCTGGATTCGCCTTGGCGGGTGAGCTGGCGGCGGATGCTGATTTCGCCGTATTGCCCCCATGCGCCCTGCAGGCTGCCGTCGGCATTGCTGAACACGAGCTCCACGGAGGCTCGTGGGGCAGGGCGGCGGGTGGCGGCGCCGTTGAAAATCACGTCTTGCATGCTCTCGCCGCGCAGCTGCTTGGCCGAGGCTTCGCCCAGCACCCAGCGCACGGCATCGATAACGTTGGATTTGCCGCAGCCGTTGGGCCCGATCACGGCCACCAGCTGGCCGGGCACATGGATCGTGGTGGGGTCGGTGAAAGATTTGAAGCCGGCAAGTTTGATGTGGGTGAGGCGCATGAAAAACAATGAAAAAGCGGAATGCCGTATTTTAAAAGAAAGGCGGCGGGGCAGGCTACCTGAAACAGAAAGAAGGTTTCAGGCAGCCTTTTGCCGCGCCTTCTTGCGCCGTCTGGTGCGCCGATACCAAGCAATACTGAGCCAAAGCCAGCCTGCTCCGGCTACTGTGGCGGCGCGTGTCCAAAGGCGGGCATACAGCCGCCAGTTTTCGGTTTCTTCCTGCGGGCTGAAGGCGGCGCGGTAGTGCCGCTCGCTGCCGTCTTTGGTGTAGTTCAGCTCGGTAATCACATGGTAGCTCAACCAATGGGCCTGGATAAGGCTTTGTACAGTCAGCTTTTCTTCACGCTGCCAAACGTTTTCGTCATATTGGCACAACGGGTCGGCCAGGTTGCGGCAATCCAAATTGAGCTGTTTTCCTTCGGCGATGCGGATGCTGCCGGCCACGTGGAGGTTGTCGTCATCGTCATACCATTGGCGCCGCTGCAGCTCAGCGGCGGCATGATGCGTATAAGCCACGGCTACGTTCAAATGCCGCTGCCGCTTGCTCAACTCAGCCGAAGTTACCAATGCGCCCATGCCTAACACAACGGCCAGCAGCATGCCGAATAGCCAAAATACGGGCAGGCTAAACGAAATACGCATTATGTTGCGGTCGAGCTGCTGTTTTTCCTGCCGCATCCGCCGCATGGTGTGAAAAAAATTGCCCATTTGCTTTCCTGTATGCAGTGGCTGATTGTATAGCGAAACAGGTAAGGTAGGCCATGAATAGGCTGAGGCTACCTGAAAGCAGGTTACTGCCAAACCAGAAACAGCCCGCCAAATGATAGATTTGCTTTTGCCAAACAATAGCATTTTGTAATACAATGCCAATTTTGAGTAACAACTCATTTACCATTCAAATCAATGGATAAGCAAAAGAAACTCGTTACGGTGATGGTGTTGGACGAACACCGCACCGAAACTTTCGTGATCGCTGAATCACGGCTGCGCGCTATCAAGCCCACCGTCATCGGCCTTTCCGTGGCCACGGTGACGCTCTTGGCTGCTCTGTTGGCGTTGGGTTGGCACCACTACCAAAGCTACAACCGCTTTGCGCAACAACAACAGCAAACTCAAGCACTCAGCCAGCAAATCGAAGACTTGAAAGAAGCGCGTTCCGCTGAGGTTAGCGCCAAACTCAATCAGCTCGCCCAATCCGAAAAAGCCGTGGCCGATCTGCAAAACTACCTACGTCAGCGAGGTGCGAACGTACCCACCCCAAAACCAGCTACCGCTTCCGAAGAAGGCAAGCCCATCCACCAAGCCGGCGGCCCGCGCAACATCCTACCGCCAGCCGACACGCCAGAATTCAGCCAAACTATTGAAAATCTACTCAAAGTAGCCAACAATGTACCACTTGGCCGCCCCGCTCAAGGCGGAATCTCCTCCGGCTTCGGCCCCAGGCACAACCCGTTTAGCGGCAAAGGCAGCGAGTTTCATCATGGCCTAGATTTTCGCGGCAACATTGGCGACCCCGTACGCGTTACTGCCAACGGCACAGTGGAATTTGCCGGCACCATGAACGGCTACGGCCAAGTGGTGAAAGTGCGCCACGGCTACGGCTACAGCACTGTGTATGGACATTTATCGCACATCGGCGTGCAACCCGGCCAAACTGTTAAAGCCGGCGACCTCATCGGCAAAATCGGCTCCACCGGCCGCTCCACCGGCCCGCATCTGCACTACGAAGTGCGCCTCAACAACGAGCCGCACGATCCCGCCACTTTCCTCAGCCTCGCAAAATAAACACGCGCGGCACTCCATTTCAATTCAATCCGCGGAGAAACAACCATGTTTAAAGATAAAAAAGACCGTTCCCAACCCAGCAACTCCACCAGCGCCATCGACACCATCATCGGCGCACAATGCCGGATTCAGGGCGACATCCTGAGCCAGCAATCGGTGAAAATCGACGGCCAAATCCAAGGCAATGTGCAAGCCGGCGGCACCGTCATCGTTGGCGACAAAGGCGCGGTGAATGGCGACATCCGCGGCAGCGATCTGATCGTGTTCGGCAAAACCGAAGGCCTGATTGAAGTGAAAAAACTACACCTCAAGCCCAACGCTCGCGTAACTGGCAACATCCGCACCCAATCCCTACAAGTGGAAGATGGAGCCGTTTACACCGGCGATATCCGCATGGATCGCAATGCCGGCAACGCCTCCCTTCCTCCTGCCGGCATCTCCCCGGGAAAAGCCATCGCCGCACCGGCAGATAAGCTAGCAAATAAATAGTCTTGCCCGGTCTGAGGAAGAGGCTGTCTGAAACATTCAGCTAGCCTCTCTCCTTTCCTCGTTCCATTCCTCACCCATTTCTTCGTCTCCTCTTCTCTCTCGTTCTTCCTTTTCCAACTCACACTGTACCGCTATCCCGGATTTCCATTCCTTTCATCATACTCCCACAAAGCACAACACCCGCCATCAGGCAGGTGTCGTAAATAGGTGTTTGGCAGTGTCCTACTTTCG
>NZ_LXSP01000009.1:0-8715 GCF_001648435.1 Eikenella sp. NML120348
CCAAGGAAGTCATCAGGAAATACACCATCAGGCCGATGGCGGCATAAGCCACCAATGCGCCGCCCGGGCCTGCCATATGGATGGCGCTGCCGCTGGCCATAAACAGGCCGGTGCCGATGCTGCCGCCGATGGCAATCATGGAAAGATGGCGCGACTTTAAATGACGGCGCACTTTGGTGCCGCCAGAAGAAGCCGGTGCGGGCGCCACGGCCACCGCCGCAGCAGAACTACCATCGAAAGAACTCATTTTGGTTCCTTTCAAAAAAGCATATAGCCAAAATCTTTTCTGCCATAACTCATTGAACGGCAAGGAAAACGACTTTAGCTATACGTTATTACGCACACGCGGCGCGCCAGCACCGCAACTCAATTTTGGGCGGATTATAAACCCTGATCGCCCGCTGAAAAACCCATAATTTCCCCTGGCGGCCAAATCGGCCAAATTAGCTGCCTTTTTTAATTGACACATTACTCAACCAGCACCCAACCCGTTGCCCTGAAAGCCGCTTGATACCTGGCCTCACGCGCCGAGCAAGCTCCGAGTTGCCGCTGCGAAAAAACGTAACATAAAAACCACATTTGCCCGAGGGGCTCTCCCCAAAATACTTGCAGGCTACCTGAAAACGCCCGGTTAGGTTTCAGGTAGCCTGCTTGATGTGGCGGCACGCGGTGCGGAACAATGCGCCGCTGTCGGTTGGCAAAGGGGAATAAAACAGCAAAGCCGATTAGTGTGGGCTCGACAAAAGGCTACCTGAAAACGCCGGCTCAAAATGAAAATGCCGCCCTCAGCTGCATTCCCAAATTTCAGGTAGCCTCCGCTTCTCCATCACGGCCTGCCGCGCATCACTGCTCGCCGCGTCGGAACACCCATTCGTTTTCCGAAGAAGCCGCCGCGCAGAAGGCGTAGCCCTCGCTGTTGAAATCCAGCAGCTGCTCCGGCTCGGTGAGGGTGCGTTCGGCGGCATAGCGCAGCATCAGGCCGCGGGCGCGTTTGGCGTAGAAACTGATGATTTTGTAGCGGCCGTTTTTCTCGTCTTGGAACACGGGGGTAATCAGGCGGCCGCCGAGTTTGGCCGGCTGCACGGCTTTGAAATATTCCTGCGACGCCAGGTTCACCAACACATCGGTTTGCGCCTCGGCCATGCGTTCGGCCAGCAATTCGGTAATCAGGCTGCCCCAGAAGGCGTATAAATCCTTGCCACGCGGGTTGGTCAGCTTGGTGCCCATTTCCAAACGGTAGGGCTGGATTAAATCTAAGGGGCGCAACAGGCCGTAGAGGCCGGAAAGCAGGCCGGCATGGCCTTGCAGCCAATCGATTTGCGGCGAGGCGAGGCTCTCGGCATCGAGGCCTTCATACACATCGCCGTTAAACAAATACACCGCCTGCTTGGCGTTTTGCAGGCTGAAAGGCGGCTGCCAAGCCGCATTGCGCTCGGCGTTGAGGCGGGCGATTTTGTCCGATACGCCCATCAGCGCCGACAAATCCTGCGGCGCCAGCTCGCGCAGTTGCGCCATCAGGATGGCAGACTGCTCAAGCAGCGCGGGCTGGCTGTGTTCCTTGGTGGGCGCGGCGGCGGTTTCGTTTAGGTTTTTAGCGGGCGAGAGGATGAAAAACATGGCGTTCTCTTTAATGAAGGGGTGCAAATTGGCGGGCAGTTTAGCCGCCTGCGGGGCAACAGGCAAACGGCGGAATAAATCGGCGCGATAGTTTGCAGATAGTTTTCAGGTAGCCTACACCCTGCCTGCCTCATTAAAATAGCCGTCTCCATAAAAGGCTACCTGAAAACCATGTTCGGCATCATCAATCCCCTCTCCTACCTAATCGGCACCATCATCCTCGTCATTATGCCCGGCCCGAACAGCATGTTTTGCCTCTCCGTAGCCGCACAGCACGGCGCGCGCAAAGCCTACCGCGCCGTATGCGGCGTATTGCTGGGCGATTTAGTGCTGATCCTGCTCACCGTACTCGGCGCCGGCACCGCGCTCAAGCTCTATCCCGCCCTATTTCACGCCATGAAGCTCGCCGGCGGCCTGTATCTGGCCTACATCGGCTCCGGCCTCTTGCGCGGCGCATTGCGCAAATGGTTTGCCCCGCCGCCCGTTTTGGCAGCCGGTTTGCCGCCCACCCCGCCCGCCGGGCACATCTTCAAACGCGCCCTGCTGCTCAGCCTCACCAACCCCAAAGCCATCCTGTTTTTGCTGTCGTTTTTTGTTCAGTTCGTCGATCCCGCCTATCCGCACCCCGCCCTCTCCTTCCTGCTGCTGGCACTGGTTATGCAAACCGTCAGCTTCAGCTACCTCACCCTGCTCGTTTTCGCCGGCCACCGCCTCGCCAACCTGTTCCGCCGCCACCGCCACGTGACCACCGCCTGCACCGCCACCACCGGCCTGCTCTTTATCGGCTTCGCCGTGAGCCTGTGGCTGGCCGGAACCGAGTTTTAATTTACGGCTTCAGATAGCCTCATTCAGATAGAAATAACTGCTCAGGCTACCTGAAAAGCAAAACAGATTGCCGTATAATTGGCGGCATTTGGCCTCGCGCCCCATCTTTGCCGAATTTAAGGAATCCCCATGCGCAAACTCATCCCCCTCCTCGCCGCCCTCGCCCTTTCCGCCTGCTCCAGCCTCGGCAACCAAGCCTTCGGCGGCGAAAGCGCCACTTTCGGCAGCGACAACATCCTACGCGACGACGTGCTCAAAGTCGTGCGCACCGCCGAAGCCGCCTCGTTCAATTGCCGCAATATCGAATCCGTACACAGCAAAATCAACAGCGCCCACAAAGTGCACGGCCGCCTGCAGGTGCGCGAAGTGTGGACCGTCCGCGCCTGCGGCCAGGCACACCGCTACAACATCGGCCTTTTCGAAGACGCGCGCGGCGAAACCGACTTCACCGTCAGCCTGAGCTCCCGCTAAACACCAAAGAAAGGCTACCTGAAAAAGATGTCTTGCGGAGCAAGGCTGAGTTTCTGCGAAGCTAAAAAGGATTTTGCCGATTTTCAGGTAGCCTTTTGGAGCAAGGACTATTCAAACATCCTTTGAATCCGTCAATAGGGTATGTGCCGAAAGGCACGCACGCGGTGGGTTGGGTTTGCCGGGAAAATGGAGAACGCGTGCGGACGTACCGCACACACCCTACATGCGGGCTACGGCTTGCTTAGGAAATATTTCAGGGGAAATATTTCAGGGATACCATATGTCATAATAATGTAATTATTATTAAGATGAGGATAATAATATGTCTGAAGGATTCATTATTGTTAACAAAGGCGTTTTTGAAAAACTAATCATTGGGAAATTTGAGCTAGAAATTAAACCCAAACCTAATAAAGATGGAATAGTAAAAAGATTTTACAGATATGATGAACGTGGCCACAAAAGATATATAGCTGTTGCCGATGAAGACAAAAATGATTTTAGAATAGATAAAGAAATTTATACTGAACTAGACCTTTAATATTCTTACAACTTAGAACTAGAGACCCCACTCATGCCCAAACGTACCGACCTAAAATCCATCCTTATCATCGGCGCCGGCCCTATCGTTATCGGTCAGGCCTGCGAATTTGACTATTCGGGCGCACAGGCCTGTAAGGCTTTGCGTGAAGAAGGCTATAAAGTCATTCTGGTGAATTCCAACCCCGCCACGATTATGACCGACCCTGAAATGGCGGATGTTACCTACATCGAGCCGATTATGTGGCAGACGGTGGAGAAGATTATCGCCAAAGAGCGGCCCGATGCGATTCTGCCCACGATGGGTGGCCAGACCGCGCTGAACTGTGCGCTGGATTTGGCGCGCAACGGCGTGCTGGCGAAATACAATGTCGAGCTGATTGGCGCGACGGAAGACGCGATCGACAAGGCGGAAGACCGCGGCCGCTTTAAGGAGGCGATGGAGAAAATCGGCCTCTCCTGCCCAAAATCTTTTGTCTGCCACACGATGAACGAAGCTTTGGCGGCGCAGGAACAGGTCGGCTTCCCGACGCTGATTCGTCCGTCTTTCACCATGGGCGGTTCGGGCGGCGGCATTGCGTACAATAAAGACGAGTTTTTGGCGATTTGCGAACGCGGTTTCGATGCGTCGCCCACACATGAGCTGCTGATTGAGCAGTCCGTTCTCGGCTGGAAAGAGTACGAGATGGAAGTGGTGCGCGATAAGAACGACAACTGCATCATTATTTGTTCGATTGAAAACTTCGACCCGATGGGCGTGCATACGGGTGACTCGATTACAGTTGCGCCGGCGCAAACGCTGACGGACAAGGAATACCAAATCATGCGCAACGCAAGCTTAGCGGTATTGCGCGAAATCGGCGTGGACACGGGCGGCTCGAACGTGCAGTTTGCAGTGAACCCTGAAAACGGCGAGATGATTGTGATTGAGATGAACCCGCGCGTGAGCCGTTCGTCCGCGCTGGCTTCCAAAGCAACCGGCTTCCCGATTGCGAAGGTGGCGGCGAAACTGGCTGTCGGCTTTACGCTGGACGAGTTGCGCAACGACATCACCGGCGGTCGTACGCCTGCGTCGTTCGAGCCTTCCATCGACTATGTGGTAACCAAAATCCCGCGTTTTGCGTTTGAAAAATTCCCTGCCGCAGACGACCGCCTGACCACGCAGATGAAATCGGTGGGCGAAGTGATGGCGATGGGCCGCACCATTCAGGAAAGCTTCCAAAAAGCCCTGCGCGGCTTGGAAACAGGCTTGTGCGGCTTCAATCCGCGCAGCGAAGACAAAGCGGAAATCCGCCGCGAACTGGCTAACCCCGGCCCCGAGCGTATGCTGTTTGTGGCAGACGCGTTCCGCGCGAGCTTCACGCTGGAAGAAATCCACAAAATCTGCGCCATCGACCCTTGGTTCTTGGCGCAAATCGAAGACTTGGTGAAAGAAGAGCAGCAGGTAAGTGCAGGCTGCCTGCAAGATTTGGATTTCGCCGCCTTACGTCGTCTGAAACGCAAAGGCTTCTCCGACAAACGCATCGCGCAGCTTTTAGGAGTAAAAGAAAAAGAAGTGCGCGAACACCGCTACGCGCTGAAGCTGCATCCCGTCTATAAACGCGTCGATACCTGCGCCGCCGAGTTCGCCACCGAAACCGCCTACCTCTATTCCACTTACGAAGAAGAATGCGAAGCGCGTCCTTCCGACCGTAAAAAAGTGATGATTCTCGGCGGCGGCCCGAACCGCATCGGTCAGGGCATCGAGTTTGACTACTGCTGCGTTCACGCCGCGCTCGCACTGCGCGAATCGGGTTTTGAAACGATTATGGTCAACTGCAACCCCGAAACTGTGTCCACCGACTTTGACACCAGCGACCGCCTGTATTTCGAGCCGCTAACGCTGGAAGACGTGTTGGAAATCGTCCGCACCGAAAACCCGTGGGGCGTGATTGTGCATTACGGCGGCCAAACCCCGCTCAAACTCGCCAACGCGTTGGTTGAAAACGGCGTGAACATCATCGGCACATCCGCCGACAGCATCGACGCCGCCGAAGACCGCGAACGCTTCCAAAAAGTGTTGAACGACTTAGGCTTGCGCCAACCGCCCAACCGCATCGCCCACAACGAAGAAGAAGCGCTCGTCAAAGCCGAAGAAATCGGCTATCCGCTGGTCGTGCGCCCGTCTTATGTCCTCGGCGGCCGCGCCATGCAGGTCGTCCACTCCGCCGAAGAGTTGCAAAAATACATGCGCGAGGCCGTGCAGGTATCCGAAGACAGCCCCGTGTTGCTCGACTTCTTCCTGAACAACGCGATTGAAGTCGATGTGGACTGCGTTTCAGACGGCAAAGACGTCGTTATCGGCGGCATCATGCAGCACGTCGAACAGGCAGGCATCCACTCCGGCGACTCCGGCTGCTCGCTGCCGCCCTACTCGCTCAGCGAAGAAATCCAAGACGAAATCCGCCGCCAAACCAAAGCCATGGCCTACGCGCTGGGCGTGGTCGGCCTGATGAACGTACAGTTTGCCGTGCAGGACGGCGTGGTGTTCGTGTTGGAAGTGAACCCGCGCGCCAGCCGTACCGTCCCCTTCGTCTCCAAAGCCACCGGCGTGCCGCTCGCCAAAGTCGGCGCGCGCTGCATGGCAGGCATTTCCCTGCAAGAGCAAGGCGTGGAAAAAGAAGTCGTCCCCGATTTCTATGCCGTTAAAGAAGCCGTGTTCCCCTTCATCAAATTCCCCGGCGTGGACACCATTCTCGGCCCAGAAATGCGCTCCACCGGCGAAGTGATGGGCGTAGGCGAGACCTTTAGCGAAGCATACCTCAAAGCCCAGCTCGGCGCAGGAGAACGCATGCCCGCCACCGGCAAAATCTTCCTTTCCGTGCGCGAAGAAGACAAGCCGATCATCGTCCAAACCGCGCAAAACTTCCAAGCCTTAGGCTACGGCGTCTGCGCCACGCGCGGCACGGCAGGCTACCTGAAAGAGCACGGCGTGGTGGTGCAGGCGGTCAACAAAGTGCCCGAAGGCCGCCCACACATCGTGGACGCGATTAAAAACGGCGAAATCGCGCTGGTGGTAAACACCGTGGCCAGCAGCCCGCAGTCCGTGGCCGACAGCCACAGCATCCGCCGCAGCGCCCTCACCCAACGCGTACCGCAATACACCACCGTGGCCGGTGGCGAAGCCATGAGCGAAGGGATGAAAAGCTTCAACCTCCTCGATGTGTATAGCGTGCAGGATTTACATGCCCGCTTGAAAGGATAGCCGGCATCTGCGAACATGCCATGAAAGAATGGGGGCTGCTGCGCGAGAACCTCGTACGCAAAATCAGCAACCCGAAAAAAGGCAGAGAGAGAACTAGGTGGCCAACCGAACAAGAGATTACCAATATCTGCGCCGCTCTCTTATATCAGCCGGACGGCAAGTCGGAACTGATTGTACAACGGGTAGCCATTGCCGTTTTATTCACCATCGAAACTGCCATGCGGGCAGGCAAGATTTGCGGCCTGAAATGGGCAGATGTGGATTTCACGCGCCGCCTTGCCCATCTACAGATTACCAAAAACGGCGACAGCCGAGACGTGCCATTATCCAAGCGTGCGCTGGAACTGCTCGAGCAACTGCGCAGCATTGATGATGTGTGGGTATTTAACGTGGATGCCAAAAGTTTGGACGTGTTATTTAGGCGGGCGCGGGATAACTGCGGCATTATCGACCTGTATTTTCACGATACCCGCCGCGAAGCTCCCACACGTTTATCCAAAAAAGTACCGGTTGAAGTGCTGGCAAAAATCAGCGGCCACCAGGATTTAAGAACACTGCTCAATGTGTACTACCGCCCTGATATGGCGGATATTGCGCAAATGCTGGACTACCTTGGCCATGCCTTAATCAACCCATCATGCCGTGCCGCACAGTCGTTATACAGATGCACCACTTCCAGCGCCCACGGCAGCATCACCTTGCCCGTTGTTCCCGACAATTCGGGCAGCCTGGGGCAGGGCATAGCCAAATCGGCCGGCGGCTCAATGGCGCTCGGCAATGGCGGCGTTGAGGACTTGCACCCCGGAAGCATCAACGCAATCGCCAGTAAACACAGGCCGCTCGATAATTTGCTGTACCACTTCACGCCTTACCCTCACTTTCTCGTCCGCTTCGGACTTCTCTTGTTGATATTCCACGCTTGCCGCATGGGCGGTTTTTTGATGCTTCTGCTTTTGCTCGGCCAGTTTGGCATTGATGGCTGCCGTGGCCGCAGCATAGCCCACCTGATAGCGTGCCCTGCCGTATTGCACTTCGCCGTATATCACGGCCAGCAGTACCACACCGCCGAGCAGCGGCTTCCAGTATTTAAAAAACCATGTTATGGGATTCCTTTCTTCTTCCTGTTTACACCTGCAAACACTTTCACTATAATCAGGCTACCTTAACCAATCGGACAGTCAGCATGGGCAAGCATCCCGACAAACACATCAGAGCCGCATTGGCTTATGCCGAGCAGCACGGCTGGGCGGTTGTTCCCGCCGGCAAGCCCGCCCATGCGTTCTGCCGCTTGCGTTGTCTGCAAGGACATACCGAACACCAAATGAGCGTGTGGAGCACACCGCGCAATCCGGAAAACCATGCCAAACAAATCATCCGTAAAGTAAACGAATGCCTGCCCGAACAGGAGTGACCCATGAATACCTACCATTTCAGCATCCTCATCCGCGATACCGACCTGCACGATTTAGAAGACCGCCTGTATGAAGCGGGCTGCGACGATGCGCTGCTGTGCTTCTATAACCAAACCCCATATCTCGAATTCGACCGTGAGGCCGAGAGTGCCGAAGCTGCCGTGCGCAGCGCCCTAGACAATATCCGTGCTGCCGGTTTCGGCGATTTGGTGTTGCAGGAATCCGGTGTGGCTACCTTGGCCGAGATGGCCGCCCGCGCCGGACTGACCCGCGCTGCCCTCTCCAACTACGCCACCGGCAAACGCGGCGGCGGCTTCCCTGCGCCGATGTATGGGGTGGGCAGCGGCTCTGCCCTGTATTCGTGGCCAGAAGTGGCCGGCTGGCTGCACCGGCACGGCCAACTGTCGCAGGCGCAATACGATATCGCCCATGTGGCCGGATAGTTTCAGGCAGCCCCTTGCATTTGCAGGGGGTTTTGTTTATGATGATCTCACTACTAAATCACAAGCGGATATCTGCCCCGTCAGTGCACATTTTTTGTGCCTATCGGTTTCGTTGCTCTCTCCTTGCATGAGATTAGCGGCACAAAACGCCAAGTTTCTCTGG
>NZ_LXSP01000010.1:0-5671 GCF_001648435.1 Eikenella sp. NML120348
TTTCCATTCCTTTCATCATACTCCCACAAAGCACAACACCCGCCATCAGGCAGGTGTCGTAAATAGGTGTTTGGCAGTGTCCTACTTTCGCACGGGTATCCGCACTATCATCGGCGCTGGTTCGTTTCACGGCCCTGTTCGGGATGGGAAGGCGTGGGACCAAACCGCTATGGCCGCCAAACTTAAACTGTACAAATCGTCAAGCCGCCGGTAGCGTCCACTCCGGCCAATCAAATCAAACTGTCCTGTCCGGCTACTAACCAAACAATCGGGTAATGTGTATCGATTCCAGTAAGCTTTATTCTCTATGAGTGTCCTTCCCAGTGTCTCCACACCGCAAAGCACTTCAAATGATAGAGCCAAGCCTCACGAGCAATTAGTATGGGTTAGCTGCACGCGTTGCCGCGCTTCCACACCCCACCTATCAACGTCCTGGTCTAGAACGACTCTTCAGCGCGGTTATACCGCAAGGGAAGTCTCATCTCCAGGCAGGTTTCGCGCTTAGATGCTTTCAGCGCTTATCCTTCCCGAACTTAGCTACCCGGCAATGCCACTGGCGTGACAACCGGTACACCAGAGGTTCGTCCACTCCGGTCCTCTCGTACTAGGAGCAGCCCCTGTCAAACTTCCAACGCCCACTGCAGATAGGGACCAAACTGTCTCACGACGTTTTAAACCCAGCTCACGTACCACTTTAAATGGCGAACAGCCATACCCTTGGGACCGACTACAGCCCCAGGATGTGATGAGCCGACATCGAGGTGCCAAACTCCGCCGTCGATATGAACTCTTGGGCGGAATCAGCCTGTTATCCCCGGAGTACCTTTTATCCGTTGAGCGATGGCCCTTCCATTCAGAACCACCGGATCACTATGTCCTGCTTTCGCACCTGCTCGACTTGTCGGTCTCGCAGTTAAGCTACCTTTTGCCATTGCACTATCAGTCCGATTTCCGACCGGACCTAGGTAACCTTCGAACTCCTCCGTTACTCTTTGGGAGGAGACCGCCCCAGTCAAACTGCCTACCATGCACGGTCCCCGATCCGGTTTACGGACCTGGGTTAGAACCTCAAAGTCACCAGGGTGGTATTTCAAGGACGGCTCCACAGAAACTAGCGCCTCTGCTTCTAAGCCTCCCACCTATCCTACACAAGTGACTTCAAAGTCCAATGCAAAGCTACAGTAAAGGTTCACGGGGTCTTTCCGTCTAGCAGCGGGTAGATTGCATCTTCACAACCACTTCAACTTCGCTGAGTCTCGGGAGGAGACAGTGTGGCCATCGTTACGCCATTCGTGCGGGTCGGAACTTACCCGACAAGGAATTTCGCTACCTTAGGACCGTTATAGTTACGGCCGCCGTTTACTGGGGCTTCGATCCGATGCTCTCACATCTTCAATTAACCTTCCAGCACCGGGCAGGCGTCACACCCTATACGTCCACTTTCGTGTTTGCAGAGTGCTGTGTTTTTAATAAACAGTCGCAGCCACCGATTCTCTGCGACCCTCCAAAGCTTACGGAGTAAATCCTTCACCTCAGAGGGCATACCTTCTCCCGAAGTTACGGTATCAATTTGCCGAGTTCCTTCTCCCGAGTTCTCTCAAGCGCCTTAGAATTCTCATCCTGCCCACCTGTGTCGGTTTGCGGTACGGTTCGATTTAAGCTGGAGCTTAGTGGCTTTTCCTGGAAGCGTGGTATCAGTCACTTCGTATCCGTAGATACTCGTTATCGCTTCTCGGTGTTATGAAGAACCGGATTTGCCTAATTCTTCCACCTACTAGCTTGAACAAACTATTCCAACAGTTTGCTGACCTAACCTTCTCCGTCCCCACATCGCACTTAAATCAAGTACAGGAATATTAACCCGTTTCCCATCGACTACGCATCTCTGCCTCGCCTTAGGGGCCGACTCACCCTGCGCCGATGAACGTTGCGCAGGAAACCTTGGGCTTTCGGCGAGCGGGCTTTTCACCCGCTTTATCGCTACTCATGTCAACATTCGCACTTCTGATACCTCCAGTATTCCTTACGAAACACCTTCTCAGGCCTACAGAACGCTCCCCTACCATGCATGCTTCATTAAAACAGCTAACCCCATCTACCATACTCGACTTTGATGGGCGCTTTCCGTCGCTTTGCTCCGGCAAGCTGTTTTAATGAAGCATGCATCCGCAGCTTCGGTTATAGATTTGAGCCCCGTTACATCTTCCGCGCAGGATGACTCGACCAGTGAGCTGTTACGCTTTCTTTAAATGATGGCTGCTTCTAAGCCAACATCCTGGCTGTCTAAGCCTTCCCACTTCGTTTACCACTTAATCTATCATTTGGGACCTTAGCTGGCGGTCTGGGTTGTTTCCCTTTCGACAACGGACGTTAGCACCCGCTGTCTGTCTCCCATGATTGCACTTTCCGGTATTCTGAGTTTGCCATGGGTTGGTAAGTCGCAATGACCCCCTAGCCATAACAGTGCTTTACCCCCGGAAGTGATACATGAGGCACTACCTAAATAGTTTTCGGGGAGAACCAGCTATCTCCGAGTTTGTTTAGCCTTTCACCCCTATCCACAGCTCATCCCCGCATTTTGCAACATGCGTGGGTTCGGTCCTCCAGTACCTGTTACGGCACCTTCAACCTGGCCATGGATAGATCACTCGGTTTCGGGTCTACACCCAGCAACTATGACGCCCTATTAAGACTCGGTTTCCCTACGCCTCCCCTATCCGGTTAAGCTCGCTACTGAATGTAAGTCGTTGACCCATTATACAAAAGGTACGCAGTCACACAATAAAGTGCTCCCACTGTTTGTATGCATCAGGTTTCAGGTTCTATTTCACTCCCCTCCCGGGGTTCTTTTCGCCTTTCCCTCACGGTACTGGTTCACTATCGGTCGATGATGAGTATTTAGCCTTGGAGGATGGTCCCCCCATCTTCAGACAGGATTTCTCGTGTCCCGCCCTACTTGTCGTATGCTTAGTACCACTGCCGGAATTTCGGATACGGGGCTATCACCCACTATGGCGGAAGTTTCCAATTCCTTCTCCTATCCCGACGGCTATCACATACAGGCTGCTCCGCGTTCGCTCGCCACTACTTGCGGAATCTCGGTTGATTTCTTTTCCTCCGGGTACTTAGATGGTTCAGTTCTCCGGGTTCGCTTCTCTAAGCTTATATATTCAGCTTAGGATACACATTGCTGTGTGGGTTCCCCCATTCGGACATCACCGGATCAAAGCTCTATTGCCAGCTCCCCGATGCTTTTCGCAGGCTTACACGTCCTTCGTCGCCTATCATCGCCAAGGCATCCACCTGATGCACTTATTCACTTGACTCTATCATTTGAAGTGCCTTTTTGACTTCGCCTGCGCTGCGTTGACTACAGCTGGGGCTTAAGGCCTCTACTTTGATAAAGCTTACTGCTTGTTGTGTCCAAATCCTGCCTTTTGCGTTTCAGGATTCGGTCGATACAATCATCACCCAAATTTCTGTATGACTTATCTTTAAGATAAGCCTTACTTCGTTTGTTTGTTGATTTCGGCTTGCCAATTTGTTAAAGATCGATGCGTTTTGACTTCGCAAATAAAAATAAACTACCGCTCAAAACTGCAACATGTAGCAGCTTGCTCGCATATTTAGCATACTTTTATTTGGAAAGTATTGTGTGGTGGAGGCAAACGGGATCGAACCGATGACCCCCTGCTTGCAAAGCAGGTGCTCTACCAACTGAGCTATGCCCCCAGTACTTGGGCGGATCTGCTCCACTCTACGCCTACTGGTGGGTCTGGGAGGACTTGAACCTCCGACCCCACGCTTATCAAGCGTGTGCTCTAACCAGCTGAGCTACAAACCCAACATTCTCTTCGCATCTGTATCTGATTACCGATAGGTGTGGATGCTCTACCCCTACTTTTTCTCTAGAAAGGAGGTGATCCAGCCGCAGGTTCCCCTACGGCTACCTTGTTACGACTTCACCCCAGTCATGAAGCATACCGTGGCAAGCGGGCTCCTTGCGGTTACCCTACCTGCTTCTGGTATCCCCCACTCCCATGGTGTGACGGGCGGTGTGTACAAGACCCGGGAACGTATTCACCGCAGTATGCTGACCTGCGATTACTAGCGATTCCGACTTCATGCACTCGAGTTGCAGAGTGCAATCCGGACTACGATCGGTTTTCTGGGATTGGCTCCGCCTCGCGGCTTGGCTACCCTCTGTACCGACCATTGTATGACGTGTGAAGCCCTGGTCATAAGGGCCATGAGGACTTGACGTCATCCCCACCTTCCTCCGGTTTGTCACCGGCAGTCTCATTAGAGTGCCCAACTAAATGATGGCAACTAATGACAAGGGTTGCGCTCGTTGCGGGACTTAACCCAACATCTCACGACACGAGCTGACGACAGCCATGCAGCACCTGTGTTACGGCTCCCGAAGGCACCCCTCTATCTCTAAAGGGTTCCGTACATGTCAAAACCAGGTAAGGTTCTTCGCGTTGCATCGAATTAATCCACATCATCCACCGCTTGTGCGGGTCCCCGTCAATTCCTTTGAGTTTTAATCTTGCGACCGTACTCCCCAGGCGGTCGATTTCACGCGTTAGCTACGCTACTAAGGTATCATGTACCCCAACAGCTAATCGACATCGTTTAGGGCGTGGACTACCAGGGTATCTAATCCTGTTTGCTACCCACGCTTTCGAGCATGAACGTCAGTGTTATCCCAGGGGGCTGCCTTCGCCATCGGTATTCCTCCACATCTCTACGCATTTCACTGCTACACGTGGAATTCTACCCCCCTCTGACACACTCTAGCTATCCAGTTCAGAACGCAGTTCCCAGGTTGAGCCCGGGGATTTCACATCCTGCTTAAATAACCATCTGCGCTCGCTTTACGCCCAGTAATTCCGATTAACGCTCGCACCCTACGTATTACCGCGGCTGCTGGCACGTAGTTAGCCGGTGCTTATTCTTTCGGTACCGTCAGCAAAGGGTGGTATTAGCACCCTCCTTTTCTTCCCGAACAAAAGTACTTTACAACCCGAAGGCCTTCTTCATACACGCGGCATGGCTGGATCAGGGTTGCCCCCATTGTCCAAAATTCCCCACTGCTGCCTCCCGTAGGAGTCTGGGCCGTGTCTCAGTCCCAGTGTGGCGGATCGTCCTCTCAGACCCGCTACTGATCGTCGCCTTGGTAGGCCTTTACCCCACCAACTAGCTAATCAGTTATCGGCCGCTCGAATAACGCGAGGTCTTGCGATCCCCCGCTTTCTCCCTCAGGACGTATGCGGTATTAGCCAATCTTTCGATTGGTTATCCCCCATTACTCGGTACGTTCCGATATATTACTCACCCGTTCGCCACTCGCCGGCAGTAGTGCAAGCACTACCCCGCTGCCGTTCGACTTGCATGTGTAAAGCATGCCGCCAGCGTTCAATCTGAGCCAGGATCAAACTCTTATGTTCAATCTCTAACTTAATAACTTCTGGTCTGCTTCAAAGAAACCGACAGAACAATGTTAAACATCGTCTTGTCTTCTTCTCAACAGTGCAGGTGTAAAACACCCACACTTATCGGTAATCTGATTGTTAAAGAGCTGCTGAACCGTAAAACCGACAACAAAACCGTGCCGTAAGGAACAGCGAAGATGCGGACTATACGCCTACCAGAATATTTTGTCAAA
>NZ_LXSP01000011.1:0-1446 GCF_001648435.1 Eikenella sp. NML120348
GTTTTCAGGTAGCCTTTTATATGAGGGGGCTTATTCGTCTTCGTCCTCTTCCTCGTCGCCCAAATCCACTTCCTCAAGCGGGATCACCCGGGTGCGGTAGCGCAGTTTGTGGTAGAGATAGAAACCGAAGAATATGGGCAGGCCCATATAGGTCACCACAATCCGTTGCCAATCGATTTCGCCGCTCATCACCAGCTCGGTGTCCTGCCCCAGAATCACCAACACACACAACACCAGCGCGATCAGCGGACCGAAGGGGAACCATTTGGCACGGTAATCCAAGTCTTTCAAATCAAAACCCTGGGCAATGTAGGCGCGGCGGAAACGGTAGTGGCTGATGGCGATGCCTAGCCAAGAGATGAAGCCGGTTAAGCTTGAAGCGGCCAGAATATATTCATAGGCGTGGTCGTTGAAAATTTCGATTAAAAACAGCAGCAGCACCACCGCTGCCGTGGCCAGCACCGAACGTACCGGTACGCCGAAGCGGTTTACCTTGCGGAAGCTCTTGTATGCCATGCCGCTTTTGCCCATGGCATACAACATGCGCACCGAAGCATACATACCCGAATTGCCGGCAGAGAGAATAGAAGTAAGGATGACCGCGTTCATCACCGCTGCCGCCATGGCTAAGCCAGCGCGCTCAAACACCAGCGTAAACGGCGATTTGGCAATCTCAGACACGTTTTCCGCCCCCAGCAATTCCGGGCTGGTATAGGGAATCAGCAGGCCGATCACAAAAATCGACAAGATATAGAAAATCAGGATGCGCCAAAACACCTGTTTCACGGCTTTCGGGATGCTCTCTTTCGGGTTTTCCGACTCACCGGCGGTGATGCCAATCAGCTCCGTCCCTTGGAAAGAGAAACCGGCGATCAGGAACACGCCCAGCATGGTTAAGAAGCTACCTGAAAAACCGTCACCTAAAAACGGCGCGTCGCCCACGGTAAAGTTAGCCAGACCCACATAGTTGCCGCCAAGAATACCGAAAATCGTCAGCATGCCCACGCCGAGAAATACGACAACCGTAACCACCTTAACCAGCGAAAACCAATATTCCGATTCGCCGAAAGCTTCTACCGACAACATATTCAACAGCACAATCAGCCCGAAAAACAGCAGGCTCCAGCCCCAAGGCGGCATAAAGCGCATCGGTTCCCAATACGTGATTACCAGCGCGGCAATGGAAATGTCTACTGCTACGGTGATGACCCAACTAAACCAATAATTCCAGCCTAGGGCATAACCCAGCGAGGGATCGACAAACTTGGCGGCATAAGTGGAAAACGAGCCGGACACCGGCAGATAAGTGGCCATTTCGCCCAAGGAAGTCATCAGGAAATACACCATCAGGCCGATGGCGGCATAAGCCACCAATGCGCCGCCCGGGCCTGCCATATGGATGGCGCTGCCGCTGGCCATAAACAGGCCGGTGCCGATGCTGCCGCC
>NZ_LXSP01000012.1:0-1355 GCF_001648435.1 Eikenella sp. NML120348
ATGCGGTCAAACTGCCGGTAGCCCGCTGCAGTATCGATTATTCGGCTGCCTACCGCATGGTGCATCAGCGCTTCGGTGTGGCGCATATCGACCAAATCGCCGCCCCGTTGTTGCCCTCTGCGGTGGCCTACGTTCACAGTTTGATGTTGCATAACGGTATTAGCGGCGAAGTGTTGGATAGGCTACCGGCCAGCTTACAGGGCGAGCCGTTACGCAATCTAGAAGCGGCCTTGCTGCATGGGCTGTATTGCGCCGAATTTATCTATCAGCACCGGCAGGCAATACGCGGATTCAATCGCCGCCTAGCCGCTACGCTGAACGACCATGCTGCCGATAGCATCCGGCTTGCGCGCAATGTAGCCAGGCAGGCGGGTATTAAGCTGCCGGACGGGGAATACTTTGAATACTTCCCCTGGGATGGCGACAGCGCGGAGCAAGCCCGCTATCACAAACTGAATGCTTAATGTATTCATTACACACGAGCAGCTTTCGGGCTGCTTTTGTTTTGTCTGCTATCTGGTATTAACGTTTATTAATAGGATAATTTACCTGATTTTAAACATACACTCGGCGGGAAATAAGTTGCGTTAGAGTGGCGGCAGACAGCCGGAGAGGGTAATGAAACAGGATGCGATGCAGTCGGATATTCGGGCTTGCCAAGAGCCGCGTGATTGCCTACCTGTGGCCGAACAAAGGCGGCAAACCCGCTTATCCCGCAGAAGGGCGCTATACGCTGCCGCTGTTGCAGAGCGACGGGAAGCCGAGCAGAAACGAGGCGTAACCATGGCCGGCAGAAACAAACTGCCCGAACAGGCGAAACCCCGCAAACAGGCGGGTTGGCGGGGTCTCTAATCATCAATCTCGGAGCGGCGGCATGGAGACTGACGACTACGCGAATCATAAACGATTTGCCCTCAGAAATCCAGGGATAAGGCAAAGGGCACCGGTTGCCCGATGCCCTGCCGCCTAAGCGGTCTTCCAGCCCCTAAAGGGAACAGCCGCATTCTACACCTGATGCGCCAGACACGGAATCATGCCGTCTTCATACGGAGAGGTGATGTGGCTGACGAGATAGCGGTAGATTTTGCCGCCCTTCACCGTAACGGCGTAGTAGGCGTTGCGGTTCAGGTTGAACGGGATATTGGCCTGATTGGGGAACAGTTTCGGCACGGTTTCCGTTTCCACAGTCTGCACATGCCGCCCCTGCAATGCCAGCGAATGCACATAAGCCACCGCAGAGGGCAACAACGGGGCGGCGATTTGGTCGATATGCGCCACACCGAAGCGCTGATGCACCATGCGGTAGGCAGCCGAATAATCGATACTGCAGCGGGCTACCGGCAGTTTGACCGCAT